>JAQUHN010000199.1 GCA_028683555.1 Geobacteraceae bacterium
GTGCTCTTCCGATCTAAGAAAAGAAACGAATCGCCACGAAAGTTCCCAATCGTGAGCGTCAAGACAGGCTCCGGGCCAAGCGAGTGGCGGCGGAACGAAGGAAAAGTCGCTCGGTCTCCGACGATTAGTAACCTTTCAGCGATACGCCTTGCCGTCTCTAGCGACTGTTTTCTGGTGGCGATGTGGAGTGACTCAGGTATCTGGACAGGATTGTATTCCCTGTGGCAATGCGGCCGACTTGTTCCGGAAATGCCAGCGTCTGTACCGCCTGCCAAGGAAATAGCCTCTTTTCTTGACCTTTTATCGGGATATGTTCTATTCTTGCGACAGCGCTCATTGCCGTTCAGCCGTTTTCCCGGCTTATTGGCGAATGCTCCCGGAGCTTGAGGGGCGGAGGTTTGCAGAACTGGGCCGTGATGTGGCATGACAGCTTGGCCACTTGCATTGTTATTGTCGTGGGGATCGGGAGTCAAAGGGAGTAAAACGATTGATGCGCGAAAAAACCATGAGAAGACCTGCCTGGGATGAATATTTCATGGAAATTACCCGGCTCGTTGCCCGTCGCTCCACCTGCCTTCGGCGGCATGTGGGAGCCGTTCTGGTAAAAGATAAGAATATTCTCGCCACTGGCTACAACGGTGCTCCGTCCGGTGTTGCCCATTGCCTCGACGTTGGCTGTCTGCGGGAGAGATTGTCCGTGCTGCCCGGTGAGCGGCATGAGTTGTGTCGGGGCCTTCATGCGGAACAGAATGCCATAATTCAGGCGGCGAAACACGGCACCAACATCAATGGTGCGATTCTTTACTGTACCACCATGCCGTGCATCATCTGCTCGAAGATGCTGATCAATGCCGGAATTCGACGCATTGTCTATGAACAGGGCTACCCTGACAAGCTTGCGGAAGAGATGCTCGAGGATGCCGGGATTGACATGGTCCATTTTTGCGAGGTTGAATCGAAAGAGGGGGTCGAACAATGAAGTGTCCCTTTTGTGCCCATCCTGCCAGCAGGGTGGTTGATTCCCGGCCGGAAAAGGGTGGGGCGGCAATCAGGCGGCGCAGGGAATGCGAGGTCTGCGGCAAACGTTTTACCTCCCATGAGCGGGTGGAGGAAATTTTGCCGATGGTCATGAAAAAAGATGGCCGACGCGAGGCCTTCGACCGGTTGAAGCTGATTGCGGGAATAAAGAAGGCCTGCGAAAAGCGACCTGTTTCGGTAGAGGAAATCGAAAAGATGGTGGATCGCCTGGAAACCCGCCTGCAGGAGGCCGCCGATCGCGAAGTTTCTACTACCACCATCGGCGAATGGGTAATGGCGGAGCTGCACGAAATTGATGAAGTCGCCTATGTCCGCTTTGCTTCGGTGTATCGTTCTTTCAAGGATATCAACGAGTTTATGTCGGAGCTGCAGGACCTTCTCCAGGGCGCCAAGGGCTAATCCCGCTCTTTTGGCCGGAAGTACGTACCAATGATCGATTTTCATAGCAAAATGATGAGAAGGGCGCTTGCCCTTGCCCGTCGCGGACTCGGACGGACATCTCCCAACCCGGCGGTGGGTTGCGTGATAGTTCGCAATGGCGAGATAATCGGCGAGGGCTGGCACCGGAAAGCGGGGACTCCCCATGCTGAGGTGCATGCTCTCCGCCAGGCGGGTGATCGGGCTCTTGGCGCGGACGTTTATGTGACACTGGAGCCCTGTTCCCATCATGGCCGGACTCCTCCCTGCGCCGAGGCGCTGATTGCTGCCGGAGTAACCCGGGTCTTTGCCGGCATGACCGATCCGAATCCCCTGGTATCCGGCAAGGGGCTGGCGATGCTGCGAAATGCCGGGATTGCCGTGGAATGCGGAATTCTCGAGGATCAATGTCGTCTCGTGAACGAGGCTTTTGTCAAACATGTTACCACCGGGATGCCTTTCGTAATCCTCAAAAGTGCCATGACCCTGGATGGAAAAACAGCTACGGTCAGCGGTGACTCCAAATGGGTAACGTGCGAAGAATCGAGGAGATACGTTCATGCTCTTCGATCAAAAGTTGATGCAATCATGGTTGGCGTCGGCACTGTTCTGGCGGATGATCCGCAGCTTACCTGCAGAATGGTTCGGGGCAAAGATCCGGTTCGGGTTGTTGTCGACAGCCGTTTGCGAACACCTCCCGAGGCCGCGCTTTTTCATTTGGACTCCCGTGCCGCAACAATTTTGGCAACCGTGGAGCGCGATGCGGGAAAAAATGCGGCGGTGCAGCGTCTCGGCGCCGAAACCCTGCTCTGCAGCGAATCGGAAGGGCGTGTTGACCTGTCGGATCTGCTGCGTCGGCTGGGAGCCCGTGGCATCCAGTCCATTCTCCTGGAAGGGGGCAGGGAACTGGTCGGTTCAGCGGTGCGAAACGGTCTGGTGGACAAGTTTATGTTTTTTTATGCCCCGAAAATCATTGCCGGAGAGGACGGTTACGGCTTGTGTCCCGGGCGGGGGATCGAGCGGATGGGGGATGCGTTGAGGTTGCATACTACCAGCGTACGGCGTTTTGGGGAAGATTTTCTGGTTATCGGCTATCCGGAGAGATAATGTTTACTGGTCTTGTGGAAGAAGTGGGTAAAGTTCTGGGGTTGGATCGGGCCGGCGCGGGTGCGCGTCTCCATATCGCAAGTACCCTTCCCCAGGAAGAGATAGCTCTCGGGGATTCCGTAGCGATTAACGGGGTATGTCTGACCGTTGTGGAGAAATCTGCCGGCCGGCTTTCTTTCGATGTGTCGCCCGAAACCCTGGAACGAACCGGATTTAAACTGCTGAGACCCGGGTCTTTCGTCAATCTCGAAAGAGCTCTCCGGTTCGGGGACCGGTTGGGAGGGCATCTCGTCAGTGGCCATGTCGACTGTATTGCGGCAATTCGCGAGCGCCGTGAAGTTTCCGGCAATTATCAATTTTCCTTCCAGCTTCCGGCCCGTTATGCACGGTACCTGATCGAGAAGGGATCCGTGGCCATCGATGGTATCAGTCTCACGGTTAATACCGTTTCCGATGATGGCTTTACCATCAATATCATTCCCCATACCGCGGAGCATACCACGCTGCGTTACCGTGGGCCGGGGGATGAAGTCAATATCGAGACCGATCTGATCGGCAAATATGTAGAGCGCCTGCTTGCCAAAAAGGATCCGGGTGAGAAAAATGGCGTGTCTCTTGAACTGCTTGCGAAAAGCGGTTTTTTGTGAGATACAATATTGTTTTGATTCTTTACGAAATGAGGGTAACTGAAGACCATGTCGGTAGCAACGATAGAAGCAGCCATAGAGGATATCAAACAGGGGAAGATGGTGATTCTCGTCGATGATGAGGATCGTGAAAACGAGGGAGATCTGACCATGGCAGCTGAAATGGTGACTCCCGAGGCCATCAATTTCATGGCGAAATACGGTCGTGGCCTCATTTGTCTGACCCTTACCGAGGAAAAGTGTAACCAGTTGCGGTTGCCACCCATGGTGGATAACAACACGTCCGCTTTCAGTACTGCTTTCACTGTTTCCATTGAAGCGAAAAAGGGCGTTACCACCGGGATTTCCGCCGCCGACCGATCTCATACGATCCTTACTGCGGTTGCGGATGACGCGGGGGCGGAGGATCTGTCACGTCCCGGCCATATCTTTCCTCTACGTGCCCGGACCGGCGGAGTGCTTGTTCGTACCGGACAGACCGAGGGGTCGGTAGACCTTGCCCGGCTTGCGGGATTGAAGCCGGCCGGAGTCATCTGCGAGATTATGAATGACGACGGCACCATGGCGCGTATGCCGCAGCTGAAAAAATTCGCCAAAGAACACGGTTTGAAGGTCTGCACCATTGCTGATCTCGTTGCCTATAGAATGAAACACGAGTTCCTGGTGAAAAAGGCTGCCGAGGTTCTGCTGCCGACCAAGTTCGGTGATTTCCGCGCGGTAGTGTTCGATAATGAAGTAGATAATCTTGAGCATGTAGCCTTGGTGAAAGGCGAAATAACCGCTGATGATCCCGTCCTCGTTAGAGTTCATTCCGAGTGTCTTACCGGCGATGTTTTCGGTAGCTGCCGATGTGACTGCGGCGACCAGTTGCAGCATGCCATGGAGATGATTGAAGCCGAAGGAAAAGGCATCATCCTCTACATGCGGCAGGAGGGGCGCGGCATCGGTCTTACCAACAAGCTGCGTGCCTATGCCCTGCAGGACCAGGGAAAAGATACCGTTGAGGCCAATATTGAGCTGGGTTTCAAGGCTGATCTGCGTGATTACGGAATCGGCGCCCAGATTCTCGTCGGCCTCGGGGCAAAGAAAATCAGGCTTATGACGAATAACCCGAAAAAGATGGTGGGTCTCGGCGGTTATGGTATCGACATTGTCGAGCGGGTTCCGATTGAAATCGAGGCTACCGTCTGCAATATGAAATATCTGCAGACGAAACGGGAAAAAATGGGCCATCTGCTGGAGAATATCTGATTCTTTCCCGGCAGTACGGTTGTAGAACAGGTGCCAAGTCCAATACTTTTGTGGAGATTTTGCTATGCCGAAATACATTGAAGGAAAACTGGATGCCAAAGGGTTATCTTTCGGGATACTGGTGAGCCGTTTTAACAGTTTTATCAGTGAACGCTTGCTGGAGGGAGCCCTCGACGCTCTGTTGCGTCATGGCGCCGCAGATGAGAACATTACCGTTGCCCGCGTGCCCGGTGCATTCGAGATCCCCCTTGCAGCCAAAAAAATGGCCGAAAGCGGTAAGTACGACGCCGTCATCTGTCTTGGTGCGGTAATTCGAGGCGCAACCCCCCATTTCGATTATGTGGCTGGGGAAGTTTCAAAGGGTGTTGCCCATGTATCTTTGGATAGCGGCCTTCCTATTGTCTTCGGCGTTCTGACCACGGACAGCATTGAGCAAGCCATAGAGCGGGCAGGCACCAAGGCCGGCAACAAGGGATTCGACGCCGCCGTCACCGCTATGGAGACCGCCAATCTTCTGAAGGAGCTTGCGTAGGGTGGGTGCGAGACGTTTAGGACGGGAGCTGGCGCTACAGATGCTCTATGCGACAGATTTGAATCCCGGCAACGAGCATTCCTCTCTTCCTCGCGAAGAGGAGGGTTCCAAGACTCAGTATGAATCGCTGGATTTCGCCGAGGAGTTGGTCAAGGGCGTTACGGAACACCGTGCCGCTATTGATGATCTGCTTACCGCCAAATCGAAAAACTGGTCACTGGCCCGCATGGCCAGGGTGGACCTGAGTATCCTCCGCATTGCCATCTTCGAGCTGCTTTTTCGCAGTGATATTCCAAAAAACGTTACCATTAACGAGGCCATTGAAGTGGCAAAGAAATTCGGCACCGAAGATTCATCGTCGTTTATCAATGGCATACTCGATGAGATTGCAGCCGGCTTGTCCGCCAAGAAATAGTGCTGTCGAGGTATGGCTGCCTGGTATTCCATCATTCGCTTGTGAGGTGTTATGAAAGAAATTGGGGTAGGGCTACTCGGGTTCGGTACCATCGGTGCCGGTGTTGTGAAATTGATGGGGCAAAATGCCTCGCTGATCGAGGAAAAACTGGGAACACGTCTGCGCCTGAGAAAGGTGGCGGATCTCGATATCACCACGGATCGAGGTGTCCCGGTCGAACCGGGGGTTCTTACCCAGAATGCCGATGAGGTACTCTCCGATCCCAAGATTTCGGTCATTATCGAACTGATCGGCGGCTATAAGATCGCAAAGGAGATGATTCTCAAGGCGATCGAAAACGGTAAGCATATTGTAACCGCCAACAAGGCGCTGCTTGCCGTGCATGGCGAGGAGATTTATGCTGCAGCGGCCCGCAAGGGGGTTGAGGTTCGCTACGAGGCTGCCGTGGGTGGCGGAATCCCGGTCCTTTCCGCAATTAAGGGCAATATGGCAGCCAATCATTTCGGTACGGTTCTGGGTATCCTCAATGGTACCTGTAATTATATTCTGACCAAGATGACCCAGGAAGGGGCCGACTTCGGCGAGGTTTTAAAGAAAGCTCAGGAGTTGGGGTATGCCGAGGCCGATCCCACCTTCGATATCGAAGGGGTTGATACCGCCCATAAGCTTGCGATTCTCGTTTCGCTCTGCTTCGGAACCCGGGTTGCTTTCGAAGATATTTACACCGAGGGTATCGGTGCCATTTCGGCAATGGATATCAATTTTGCCAAGGAATTCGGTTTCAAGATCAAGCTGCTTGCTATCGGTAAACTGGACGGTGATCGGGTCGAGGCGCGGGTTCATCCGACCATGATACCGTTGAATTACCCTCTGGCGGATGTGGATGGTGTCTTTAATGCCATCAGGCTGACCGGTGACTTTGTCGATACTGTCATGTTTTATGGCCGCGGCGCGGGCATGGATCCGACCGCCAGCGCAATTGTCGGCGATGTTATGGCCATAGCCCTGAATCTCAAGGCCGGTATCGGCCGAAGAAGTGCTCCGCTGGGATATCTCGATACGAATCTGAAAAAACTGGAGATC
>JAQUHN010000200.1 GCA_028683555.1 Geobacteraceae bacterium
CATCTCTTTCAGTTTGTTCAACGCCATAACAACATACGAATCGTTGTCAATCAATACCCTTTCGGTGATCTCGAGCTTGAGCCACCGCGGGTCTATTCCGGTAGTTGTTACTGCCTTGTGGACGTTTTCCAGGAGAGTCCTCTTCTGAAAGTTGCGACCCGAGACATTGACCGACACCATCCAATGGCGATCATTACGCTCCTGCCACACCTTGATCTGTCGGCAAACGTTATGCAGAACCCACTCGTCTATTTCGGTAATCAATCCCGTTTCCTCGGCAAGCAGAACAAAGCTTTTCGCGGTCAATACGCCGCGGTCCGGGTGGTTCCATCGGACCACAGCTTCAACACCCGAGATATCTAACCAAGGAACCCTGATTATTGGCTGATAGTGAATAAATAGTTCCTGCCGCTTGATGGCATTTCTCAGTTGCCCCTCCAACACCAGGTTATCCTTGGCAGCAGTATCCAGGGAACGGCAATAGAACTGAAAGTTGTTTCTTCCCAGCTCTTTTGCATGGTACATGGCTATATCGGCAAACTTGACCAGATCCTCCATTTTTTCCCCATCATTGGGATACAGGCTTATACCGACACTTGGTGTCACGATGATTTCGGTGCCGTCAATGGTGTAGGGTGCTGTCAGAGCATCCTGAATGCGTTGCGCAACTTTCGCCACCTCGTAATGGTCACGAATGTTCTTCAACTGAATCAGAAATTCGTCGCCAGCAAACCGGGCAATCTCGGCATTCAGGTCTTCCGACGGCTCCCTGGCGACATAATCATACTGGCGAATGCCGGCATTCAATCGCAGTGCAACTTCCTGCAAAACCTTGTCTCCAACAGCATGGCCTAACGTATCGTTAATTTGCTTGAATCGGTCAAGGTCAACGAAAAGGATGGCTATCAGTGTTTTGGTTCGCTTGGCAAAAGAAACGGCATGATTGAAGTAATCCTGGAACAGGATGCGGTTCGGCAGACCGGTGAGAGTATCGTAATAGGCAAGCTGCCGGATCTTTTCTTCGACAGCTTTACGTTCGGTAATATCCTGGACAAAGCCAACAGCCCAGATAGCCTTACCGGTATCGTCCCTGTTGATGCGCCCCTTGGCCAGGATCATCCGCTCACTTCCCGCCGCTGTTATAATACGGCATTCGAAGCTGAAGACGTTGTTTTCCGCCAAAGCATCTTTCAGGATTGTTGTGATAGCTTCCTTTTCCTGGGGATGAATGGCAGCCAGGATGATTTCATGTGACAGGATACCGTCTCCCGGCTTCATGCCGAAGATTTTATAGGCCTCCTGGGACCAATAAACATCCCCGGAGGACAGGTCTATTTCCCAACTGCCAAGCTTGGCGATTCTTTGGGCGTCAACAAGACGCTCCTCACTCTGCTTGAGTTTTTCCAGTGCCTTGCTCGAACGGAGGATATACTGAACCCGATGACTCATCAGCGACCAGTTTATTGGTTTTGTTATAAAATCGGTTGCGCCGGCAGCGTACGCTTTCTTTACCGAAGCGATATCGTCAAGGCCGGTCATCATGACTATCGGAACCGAGTGACCTGCTACCGTGGAGCGAATTTCCCGGCAAAGACAAAACCCGTCTTTACCAGGCAATATCACATCAAGCATTACCATGTCAGGCTGAAACTCCCGGAACGCGGCGATAACCTCGTGGCCGTCCTCTACTGCCTCTACTCTGAAGCCCTCCTCTTCCAGAGATTCTCGTACCAGTAAACGTATCAGGCGATCGTCGTCGGCAACAAGCACCAAAGGCACATGATTTTTCGGTCGGTATTTCAACGATAAGACCTCCATGTCCATAATGCCGTGAACATTTAGGTTACATAATACCCAACAATTTGAATAATAAAAGACGGGTAATGATATTCGTCGGCAAAACCCGCTGGCAGTCGAATCTTTTGACAGATCCGATCACATGCAACGCGCAGAAAATCGAAGCAGGTTCTGCCTCACAGCATAAGCAGCTTATCCTGCCAGGTTTATATGTGGCGTTGCTACGAAGTCTGCGGAAACTTCATCGAGGACATCCCGCACTTTCCAGAGAAAAGCATGGGGTGAAAAGGGTTTCGTCACCAGGTGGCAGGTTTGGGGGATCCCTTTTTGTTCGATAATATCGGCAGTATAGCCACTAATGAAAATAGTTTTGATGTCTTCCCGTGTCTTGCTGATAATGTCATAGACTTCCTTGCCGTTTTTCTTCGGCATAATGACGTCCAGTATCAGCAGGTCAATATTGTCTTCGTACTCCATATAGCGATCAAGCGCATGTTCACCATCGATTGCCGCAATAACCTGATAACCGTTTTTCTCCAGCAGCGATCTCATCACCACCCGTACTTCCGGTTCATCCTCGACGAGAAGAACCGTCTCCATACCCCTGGGTGGTTGAAAGTCGGGGGGTTCGTCGCTGTCATCAGTTACCGCGGAATCGATAAGGGGAAGAAAAATCCGGAAAGTCGTCCCTTCTCCCGGTTCGCTGTAAACGGTGATGAAACCCTCATGCTGATGGACAATGCCGTAGACTGTTGAAAGACCCAAACCGGTTCCCTTCCCCACTTCCTTGGTGGTGAAGAATGGTTCAAATACCCGTAACCGAACCGCCTCGTCCATGCCCATTCCGGTATCTGAAAAGCTGATGAGAGCATAACTCCCGACCTGTCCATGGCCATGCAGATGCACATAGGAACTGTCGATATCGACAATGTCGGTCTTGATTGTCAGCAAACCGCCATTCGGCATTGCATCACGAGCGTTGGTCGCAAGGTTCATGAAAACCTGCTCCATGTGACCCGACACAGCCATGACCGGCAGCATATCATTATGTAGACTGAACTGCAGTTCGATATCCTCGCCGATAAGCCGCTTGAGTATCTTGCCGATCTTCCTGATCGTTTCATTCACGTCCATCTGCTTGGGAAAGATAGTCTGTTTCCTGCTGAATGCCAGCAAATCTCGGGTCAGATTTGATGCCTTTTCGGCAAGAGCCAATACCTGCAAGGCATAATGGCGTGACTTTTCACTCTCGACAGTTTCGATCAGCAGATGCTCGAAGCCGATAATAGCGGTAAGGATATTGTTGAAGTCATGGGCGATGCCACCGGCCAACTGGCCGACCGCTTCCATCTTCTGTGCCTGAAGATACTTCTCTTCGAGTTTCTTTCGATCGGAAACATCACGGTCAATGCCGCGAAAACCGCAGAATTTATCATTCTCATCGAAAAAGGGCACACCACTGGTTTCAATGGTTACAAAGCCGCCGTTCTTATGAATATAGATATTTTCCAGGGCGATGAATGGCAACCGCTCGTCTCGGAGCTGGTTGAATCTTTGTGCCAGACGGTGCGCATCCTGGGGATGCATCAGATCGAAGCGGGTCTTGCCGATGATTTCTTCCGGTTCATAGCCAAGCAGGTCCCGAATTTTCGGACTCGAGTAGACATATACCGAATTCTCGTCTGTCTCCCAGATCCAGTCGGTGGCCGCCTCCACCAGCGACCTGAAGCGAAGTTCGCTTTCCAGCAGGGCCGTAAGGGCCTTCTTGCGGTCGGTGATGTCGAAAGCGGTACCAATAAATTTCGTAACTTTGCCCGCATCGTTTATTAATGTCTTTCCTTGGGCATGAAGAATTCTTTCGGAACCATCCGCCCTGATGATCCGGTACTCAACATCGTACGGTTTTCCTTGTTCCAGAGTTTCGGTAATATTCTTCATTACGTCATCCCTGTCGTCCGGATGGATGTAGTCGAATACCGAATCAGAGGCCCTGCCGCCTGCTTGGGGGGAGAGTCCGAGAATCCGGAAGAACTCATCGGAGCGGTACTCTTCGTCTGTCTCCAGGTCATACTCCCAGCTACCGAGAGAAGCAATGGACTGCGCTTCGGTAAGATTATTCTCACTCTTCACCAGTGCTTCTTCAATATGTTTCCGGGCGGCAGCAGTTTTCAGTGAGGCTACCCCGTAAGCCATATCACCGGCAAGTTGAATCATCAGGTTCATTTCTTCAACATCGAACGCATCCGGTTCCATAGCGCCAACCGTAAGAGCCCCCAACACATTGTTGGCGTGAATCAGCGGAACCGACAACACCGACATATAACCGCAAGAGCGGGCTTCCTCCCGCCAGGGAAGGAACCGTATGTCGTTTTGAACATCTTTCACCAGGCAGGGCAAACCTTCGCGAATTGCCGTGCCGGTTGGACCTCTGCCTCGTTCGGTATCCTTCCAGGTGATATTCGTCATTGTTGAAGAACCGAGAATGAAGCCGGCATGGGCTGCGGGACGAATGTACTTTTCCTGACAATTTTCGGCAAGGCCTACCCAGGCAAAACGGTAGAAACCGTCTTCGACAATGATATTGCAAATATTCTCGAATAGTTCCTTTTCATCCCGGGCGCGAGTCAGGACCTCGTTACAGGTCAGCAGCATTCTGAGCGTGCGATTAAGTCGCTTCAGGGAATTTTCCGAACGCTTGCGTTCCGAAATATCCCGGGCCACGGCAATCAATCGCGGGGTGTTGTTGATAATAGCTTCCTGAAGCCGGACATCGAGCCAGGAAACATTACCGTTATGCGGCCTGGTTTCATATTCGAAACTAGTGCATCCTTCGGTGGTCGCCTGCCGGAACCACTCCAGGGGATCACTCCAGCCTTCGTACCGATCATATATGTCATTCGCCGCAAAACGCGCATTCTCTCCCAAACGAACCGCTCCGAAGAGTTCATACGCTTTACTGTTCACATCGATGATTTTTCCCGTATCAAGGTCATAAATACACACCGCATCATTAATTGTGTCCAGAACGGAACGGCACCCGCTACACTTTTTCCTGACAAAAGAGTCTATTGCCATGTAGAGAAAAAGAGCAGTGGCCGCAACAAAGAAAAAGCCTTTATAGGTGGCAAGCGTTGCTATCTCGGAGGGCGTCTCGGCGAAGAGGGGCAGCAGCCTGTTGGTGACATAAATCCACAGGGTTGCGATACAACAGTACGCCATGGAAATAGTGAGAGCTATTCGATTATGCTTTGCCATAAAGCTTCCCCTTTTGCTGACTCAGTACCTGTTTTACGCAGAAAGGCGCACCAGTGAATGACTTTCAACGGGAGCGCCCAGTTTGCCTTTCTCAGGCTTCCAGACGGAATTGTTTTACAATATTTTGCAGTTCGCCCGCCATGCCAGCCAGTTGGTTTGCGGCCGTTGCCGACTCCTGCGCTCCCTTGGCGGTCTCCTGCACAACATCGGTAATCTGCTGGATGTTGCTGGTGATTTCACACGTTGTGGCGGTCTGCTGTTCGGCCGCAGTAGCAATCTGGTTAACCTGCATGGTAACGGATTGTATCTGGTCGAGGATATCACGCAGCGCTTCTCCCGATTTTGCAGCTTCAATGGTACCCTGCTCGGCTTCGGCTACTTCCTGATGCATCAGGGAAACGGCATTTTTCGTTTCCTGTTGAATCAACTTGATGGTTTTGCTGATTTCCTTGGTGGCCTTGGTGGTTCGCTCGGCGAGAGCACGGACCTCATCGGCGACAACGGCAAATCCCCTGCCCTGCTCGCCCGCCCTGGCTGCCTCGATAGCGGCATTCAGCGCCAACAGGTTTGTCTGATCGGCAATCTCTTCGATTGTCTCAACAATGGTGCCGATCTCTTCCGAACGGTTGCCCAATAGCTGGATGTTTTGCGCTGTTTCCCTGACCCCGGACGAAATTCGATTGATAACCGTCATGGTGTCATTCACCACGGCAGACCCGGTCTCGGCTGAAGTGTTGGCTTTTTGCGAACTCTGGGCGGCTAACAGACAGTTGCCGGCAACATCATTGGCCGTAGCGGCCATTTCCTCACTGGCAACGGCAACTGTCGCCGCCTGTGCTGCCACTTCTTCGGCACTGGTTGCCATCATCTCCGACGATGAAAGGACCTGCGATGCCGACGATGCCAAACAATCTGCAGATAGCGTAATATGAGATATTATCTCGGCAAGCTTGTCGAGAAATCTATTGAAAGATTCGCACATTTCTCCCACCTCATCTTTCTTCCGGTAGGCAAGCCTTTGTGTCAAGTCACCATCTTTTTCCGCAATCAGCATCACGTCGTGCATCTGGTTCAAGGGAATAAACAGGCGACGGACGATGTACCAGTTTACCGCTACCGACAACACCAGGATTATCAGAGTAAGAAAAATGGTCGTGGTTTGCAGTTTGTCGTATGAACCGAGGAAAACACTCTTTTTTACCCCGGTGTAGAGTGCGCCGATAACCTCTCCCCTGGCATCCTTGATCGGATCGTACGCAGTGAAGTAGGGTACGCCAAGTATTTCCGCTTCACCGCGATAGGATTTACCTTCTTTGAATACCGTGTCATAGGCGGCACCTTG
>JAQUHN010000033.1 GCA_028683555.1 Geobacteraceae bacterium
ATGGTCTACAACACCGCCAGCGAGGTTTTCCCCGCCGTACTGATAGCCGGATCGTTCAGGTTCACACCGGCCAGCCTGTTGGAAATCGAAACCGCCGAACGGAGCGCCCCGCGCGTCTCGTTCGCCTGAGATTCAGCACAATGAAAGACTTTTTCGCCCGCCAGGAAGATGCCCGCCGCAGGACGGTACGGCTGATCATGCTCTTCATCCGCGCCGTAATCGGTGGCGTGCTGGCAGTCTACCTGGTTGCCGCATGTACCTATCTCTTCACGGCAAAGTATGCCGCCACAGGAACGGTTTTCTGGCACCCGCGTCTCTTTCTCTGGACCACCAGCGCCACGCTGCTGTGCATCGGCCTGGGTTCCTACTGGAAGATTCGGGAGCTGAGCGAGGGGGGAAGCCGCGTTGCCGGGATCCTGGGAGGCCGGCCAGTGCCGCTGCAACCCACGGAGCCGAAGGAACAGCAGTTGCGCAACGTGGTGGAGGAAATGGCCATTGCTTCCGGGATTCCGGTGCCGGACCTCTACCTGCTGGATCGAGAGCGAGGCATCAATGCCTTTGCCGCCGGCCACGATCTGAACGATGCGGTGATCTGCGTGACCCGCGGCGCCTTGGAACTGCTGGATCGTGACGAAATGCAGGGCGTGGTGGCCCACGAATTCGGTCACATCCTGAACGGTGACATGAGACTCAACCTGCGGCTGGTAGGATGGCTGAACGGCATTCTGATGGTCAGCCAGGTTGGGGAAATGGGAATCAGGGGATTACGGCGAACGGGAGGAAGAGGTTCCGGCGCAATCGCTTTGGTGGCGTTCGCGCTCTATGGAATCGGCTATGTCGGCTACTTTTTCGGCCGACTGATCAAATCTGCCGTGTCGCGGCAACGCGAGTATCTTGGCGACGCTTCCGCCGCCCAGTTCACCCGTCACCCGGAAGGGCTTGCCGGCGCGTTGAAAAAAATCGGCGGTCTGGCAAACGGCTCGCAGATCGATCATCCGCGAGCCGCCGAAGTAAGTCACCTGTTTTTCAGTAATGCACTCAAGGAGGCGTGGCTCCATGCCTTGGACTCACACCCTCCGCTGCTCGAGCGAATCCGGCGACTCGACCCGCGCTTCCATGGAAAATTCCCGAAGGTAACGCCACTCCCGGCACCGCCGCCCATTGCAAGCTATTGCACGCCGAAACCGGCGGAAGTACCGCTCGAACCCATTGCCGCCCTGTCCGGGGCAGCGGTGGCGGCAATGCTGCAACAGGTCGGCGATCCGCTGCAGGAACATATCGACCGTGCCCGGCACCTCATCAATGAGCTTCCCGCCCCACTGCATTCAGCCACACGCGATCCTTTCGGCGCCTGTGCCGTAGTCTACGCCCTGCTGCTTGACGGCAATCCCGCAGTGCGTGCCAGGCAGGAAGAAATTCTGACCACAATGGGCAACAGTGCACTGGTCGGAGAAGTCCGCACACTTTCCCCGGCAATTGCTTCGCTGGCAAAGGAAGTACGCCTGCCGCTGCTGGAACTATCGCTGCCGTCATTACGTGCCTTGAGCCGCGAACAGTTTCCAGTCCTGAAAGAGACTGTTGAAAAGCTGAGCGCCGCGGACAAAAGGATAAGCCTGTTCGAATTTACCCTCCGCTACCTGCTGCTGAGACATCTGGAACCCCGCTTTACGGACCGCCCCAACCGGCCGGCACAGATTTACGGCGTGCGTGGCCTACAGAAGGAATGCTCCTGCGTACTCACCACCATGGCACGGGTCGGGCACCGGGACGAAAACCTGGCGCAGCAGGCCTTCGACCGGGGCCGGAAGGTCCTCCACGGGGTGACAGCCGAGCATTCCCTGCTGCCGCCAGCCGAGTTTTCCTTCCTGCCGGCAACGGAATGCGGCATTGCCTGCCTGACAAGGGCATTCTCGGTACTCGAGAAAGCCAGCCCGCAGATCAAACAACGACTTCTGGCAGCCTGCCTGGAATGTTTGGTGCACGACGGAACGGTAACGGTTGCCGAAATCGAGCTGTTCCGGGCAATCGCCGACGCCATCGGCTGCCCTCTCCCCCCTTGGCTTGATACGGCCTGGGCAGGAACCGGGGCTCCACTTCCCGAAAAGGGGTAAGCTCTAAACCATCATCTTTCCCCCATCCAGCAGCAGGTCGGTTGTGCCATCTTCGAGGATGGCCGTCACGGTCGGACCGTAGAACACATAATCCTCGTGAAACGGCGTGCTGACCGTTCCGCCAAAGCTGGAATTGTCTCCCAGGGCGATATGGATGGTACCGAGAATCTTCTCCGCTTCGAGGATATTATCCGGCCGGCTGGCACGGTCGTTGGTGCCGATGCCCAGTTCGGCGATGTTGCGATTCAATGGACTCTGGGCGAATTTCTCTTCCAGAACGGCCCGGAACGGCTCATCGCCGCGAATCTCCACCACCCGGCCATCCCGTACGATCAACTCCAGCGGCGAAGACAGCTTTCGCATCGGCGCATAATCTAGAACCATCACCCCTTCGCTGGTCCCTTCCACAGGGGCAAGATACACCTCGCCGGCGGGAAGATTGCCGAAACTTCCGGGTGCCGTCAGCAGCCCATCATCGCCCGCCGCCGTCCGGCCCTTTTTACCGAATCGCATCCGGGTGCCGTTGCCGCTTGCAACGCGAACCTCAACCGCTCGATTGATCCGCTCGGCAAGGAGCTTTGTCCGTTCGGAAAGAAGACGCCAGTCGACCCGCATGGAACTGAAAAACATCTCCGGATCGAAATGGGGCAGGCTGGCGAATCGGCAACCGGCACGGTTCATCAGCGACCGGAACCGGGTATGACTGGTGGAGTTGTTGGACAGGGCAATCACCACCTGCGCCACCTCGGCCTTGGCAGCGACGATGATTTCCTCTGCCCGCTTCACCTGATCAGCCGTTGCCTGTTTGGCAAGAAGTGCTGAAAGGATACCCTGTTCGATCAGGGCATCGACCGCGGCGTCGCCGAATGCCCCCCGCCAGAGGTTTTCCGGGGGTTCCGCACCCGAGGCTGCAGTGGCGGCAAAAGATACAAAGCGGCAATTGCCGAATGCCTGGTACGCAAAGGCAGCCGCCTCTCGAGCAACTTCGAGCAGTCGCATGCGCCTGGTTCGATCCGAGGGCGAAAGGTCCTCGTCGAGGCGGATGGTATCGCTGAACACCAGAATCCTCTCGCCGGACCGCACGCCCATATTGACCTCAAAGAGTGATTGAAAAGCGTTTTCCAGTGTATACACGGTCGTCCTCCTTGGTTGAATTTCTGCAGTATGCCGCCATAAGGCCGCGGAAGCAAGTGGCTTTGCCGGGAAAAGTTGACACAGAAAGGGAATCCTGTGCTAAAATTTTCAAATCTTGACCCAGAACGCTTCTCATCAGGAGCAGGAGCCATTCCTTCGACGTGCAGCAAAGCACTCACATACCGGACGAAGAAAGGAAAGCCTATGACCGCACAAAAGAAGACCGTGGCGATTCTTACCGGTGGCGGAGATGTTCCCGGCCTCAATCCGGCGCTGAAGACCCTTGTCTATCGAGCCATTGAAAATGGCTATCAGGTCATCGGTATCCGGCGCGGTTGGAAGGGACTGCTCGAATTCAACCCGGCAGACCCGGCGTCGCGCGAGGAAAATATCGTGCACCTGGACCGCCAGGCAGTTCGCACCGTGGACAGGACCGGCGGCACCTTTCTGCATACCAGCAGGACCAACCCGGCCAAGGTGAACGCCGCGGAAATTCCGCAATTTCTCCGAACAGCAGAGCACGACCTCTCCTCGCAAAGCAAGTATGACTTTACCCCGCATATCCTGTCGGTTCTTGACCACCTTGAAATCACCGCCCTGATTCCGATCGGCGGCGACGACACCTTGAGCTATGCGGAACGCCTGCACCGGGAAGGATTTCCCGTCGTGGCAATCCCCAAAACGATGGATAACGATGTGTTCGGTACCGATTTCTGTATCGGCTTTTCCACCGCCGTCACTCGCAGCGTCAACTTCATTCATAATCTCCGCACCAGTGCCGGTTCCCATGAGCGTATCGCCATCGTCGAACTGTTCGGGCGCAACTCCGGTGAAACCTCGCTCATCTCCGCCTATCTCTCCGGGGTTGATCGCGCCCTGATCTCGGAAGTCCCGTTTGACGTGGAGAAACTGGCCCGCTTTCTCGTCGAAGACAAGAAAGCAAATCCCAGCAACTACGCAATGGTTACCATATCCGAAGGCGCCACCATGATCGGCGGCCAGATCATCGAATACGGGCAGGAAGATGCCTACGGCCACAAAAAGCTCGGCGGCATCGGCGTTGTGGTGAGCGAGGCGATCAAGCACCTGACCGGATCGCACATAATCTACCAGCAGCTGTCATATCTAATGCGTTCCGGCGCCCCCGACTCACTGGACCTGATGGCAGCCCTGAACTACGCAAACATGGCCATGGACCTTGTAATAGAAGGAATGTCCGGACGAATGGTGGCCCTCCAGGGTGGGACCTATACCCACATTCCGATCAGTACCATCATGCAGGGCCAAAAGCGGGTGGATGTAACTGAACTCTATGATATAAACGCCTACCGGCCCAAGGTCCGCCATGTCCTCGGCAAACCGATGTTTCTTTACTGACGCAGTTTCAATCGATTCTCTGAACCGAACATTATATTATTACAAAAAAGGAAATCACACCGCATGATCAAAACAAACAATTTGAAAATCAGGAGTATCACCCCGATTATCGCCCCGACCGACCTGAGGCAGGTTTTTCCCGTCTCCAACGAGACCGGGGAATTCGTCAACCTGAGCCGACTCCACATCAAAAATATCCTGCGCGGCCTCGATCCACGCCTCATGGTGGTAGTTGGCCCCTGCTCGATCCACGACACCAAGGCGGCCATCGAGTATGCCGAGAAGCTGGCCCGTCTCGCGGATGAACTCGCCGATCAACTGTACATCGTGATGCGCGTTTATTTTGAAAAACCACGCACCACCATCGGCTGGAAAGGCCTGATAAACGACCCGGATATGGACGGGACACATCATATTTCAAAAGGACTGGGAATTGCCCGCGGCCTTCTCTGCACCATCACCGGAATGGGACTGCCCGTTGCCACGGAAATGCTCGACCCGATCACTCCCGAATACCTGGCTGATCTGCTCTCCTGGGGAGCGATCGGCGCACGTACCACCGAGTCCCAGACCCACCGTGAAATGGCCAGCGGGTTATCCTTTCCGGTCGGTTTCAAGAACGGCACCGACGGCAACCTGCAGATAGCCATCGACGCCATGAAGTCGGCACTCCATTCGCATAGTTTCCTCGGCATCAACAAGGAAGGCAAGACCGCCATTATCCAGACCACGGGAAACACAGACGTTCATATGGTTCTGCGCGGCGGAACAAAAAAGCCCAACTACATGCCGGAAGACATTCAGAAGGCCGTGGAAATGATGCAGAAAGCGGAGCTTCACCCCAGCATCATGGTGGACTGCAGCCATGGAAACTCGGAAAAGAACCACGCAAAACAGCCGTTGGTGCTGGAACAGGTAATCGAACAGATCGTGGCAGGGGAACGGAATATTTCCGGAGTAATGATTGAAAGCAACCTTGCAGAGGGAAACCAGCCGATACCAAAGAACCTCGAACAGCTGAAATACGGCGTGTCCATAACCGACAAGTGTATCGACTGGCAAACAACGGAAGAAATGCTTCGCCGTGCCCATGACCAGCTCAAGGCTTGCGGCGGAAGAACTGTTTCATAGAAAATCAGCTGCGGAGCGACAGGACTGTACGGCACGTTCAGCAGAAACAGAGCAATGCCTGTCGCTCCGCTTACCCCTCATTTACCTTTCTCCGGTCCCTCCCCTTGTACCTTATTTCTCGGACCGGATCGATTCCAACCCTGACCCAACCGCTGGAGCGGAGAAAAGATTTTATTCTGCCCGAAGAGATGAGTGCATCAAGCTGATTTTCCGTGACAAAGCCAACGGAATCATCGATAAAGATGACCTTGATTTCTTTCATAAAAACCTCCGCAAGACATAAACGCTCAAGCCGATACAACCGTTGCCGAAGCTCGGCAGCAGATCGGTCGACTGAAGTACTGAAACCGATACCAGAAAGTATATCCAAAAAACGGTTTACCGACTACCCGCCACACGATTTCTTTTTTACGCTCAAATCATAATGGCTCAACGAAGCCCGCAACGACAACCATACTACCATCACCTGCAGTATCGTGGATTTTCCATCATCAGGCAAGGCATGTTCTTGGGCAGGCGGGGCAATCAAATATCCCGATTTCTCAGGCAGGACATTACGGAGGCACTAAATGAAAATAGCTCTGATTGCAGCATTTGCCATTTCTCTGCTGATGGCATTTTTCGCAGTTCAAAACTCGCAATACACGCAGGTAACATTTCTCGGGTGGTATTTCGATGGCCCGTTGGTGATCATCCTTCTCATCACTTTTGGCACCGGCGTACTGACATCATTTCTGGCCCTGCTACCCGGGTCGGTACGCAAATCCATTGAAATTTCAAAGCTGAAATCCAAGCTGGCTGAATGCTCTACGCATCGTGCAGCACTCGAAAAGTCCCAGCAGACAAAAGAATCGCAACCGCAAAAAGGCACCGGAGAGGAAAGCCCTCGCCCAGAGGCATAAGCAGGAACAGGCTACCGGGGAAGTTCCCGCGGGCAGGGCCCCGACAGGATGGTGCACAGCAAAGAACCGGCAGAAAAAAACCATATTCAGCGACATCGCTTTACTACCCTTGATCGGATAATGACAACACATCAAGATACTTTTAATCTACAGTTCCAGTACTTACTTTTTTATCAAGCAGGTATTCTAGCGAGGGGAATATTCGTTTCTCAGTGTTTTGCGCGGAAGTTCTTCGAGGTTGTAATAATCTTTTCGACATATCCGGCTTTCTCAAAAAAAGGGGCAGTTCGGGAGGAAAACAGAACTGCCCCAAAAACCGATGAGAAGTTTGACGCTTGCCTTTAGCCTTCTCACCTTATAATAGCAATGTATATGCCAAAACCAGAGCAAACCATCTGCGTCAATCTAAAGGCTTGTTATTACATGTTTGCCGCCATCCCGGGCCCTTCTTGCCGCGGCAAATATCCAGGTGAACTTTGCGGCAATCCCCAGTCGCATTCGCGTCACCTGTAACACTGCAGCGACAGTTGTATTGAAACAGGTACCTGTCCGGCGTATGAAAAGGATCTCGGATTTTTGTATCGACCGCCCCGCCATCGGGCGCTATGGCCCCATAGAAGCAAGAAAAAAGGGCTTACGGAATTAACCGTAAGCCCTTGATATGCATGGCGTCCCCGAGACGATTCGAACGTCCGGCCCCTTCCTTAGGAGGGAAGTGCTCTATCCGGCTGAGCTACGGGGACAAAATAGATCTATTTTTATATATCAGGCGTCCCTTTTTGGCAAGGGATTTTCTCCCCCACCCAAGACACCCTGCCAGGGAAAAAGCCGCATTCTGCACACTGTCGGAGTCGTCGCGAGGAAAACAGGAAATGCGGCGCAGAGCCACAGCTACCAGGACAAAATCAACAACAGGCAACGGAAGGATCAGCCGCTCGACAGGATAACGACTTTCTACACCAGTTTTGCTGCTGGCGGCTAAAAGGTGAGCAGCGAGAACACCTTGCCTTCGGGAAGGCGCTTCCGCCCATTGAGGAAAGCAAGCTCCGCCATGAAACAGCAATCGACGATCTCTCCCCCCATGCCGTTGACCATTTCCACAACCGCGGAGATGGTGCCTCCGGTAGCCAGCAAGTCATCGGCTATCAGAATCCTTTCGCCCTTCTTGATTGCGTCCACGTGGATCTCGAGGGTATCGGTGCCGTATTCCAGCTCGTAACTCTTCTTGATGGTTTCACCGGGAAGCTTGCCCGGCTTTCGCACCAGCACAACGCCCGCTCCCAGCTTGTATGCCAGAGCAGCGCCAATTATGAAACCTCGGGCTTCCACCCCCACTACCTTGTCGATCTGTTTGCCGACGTAGCGATTGGCAAGCAGGTCCACCATGCGCTGATAGGAAGGCGCATCGGCGAGCAGGGTGGTAATATCCTTGAAGATAATCCCTTTTTTCGGAAAATCGGGAATATCCCTGATAATGTTTTTCAAATCATCCATAGTGTACCCCTGGTCCTGATAGTTTTGTTCATTATATGGCGGCACATGCCCCCCCGACACTTTTTTATCAGGGATGGTTGTCCGCACCGCCCTTTACCTCACTCTGCTGTAGCATTTTTCTAAGCTTTTCCAATGATTTAGCCTCTATTTGACGGATACGCTCTCTGGTCACACCGAAACTCCGGCCGATGGTATCGAGCGTCTGCGGCTCCTTGTCTTCGAGGCCGAAGCGCATGGCAATGATTTTCTGCTCGTTTTCTGAAAGACTGCCGAGCCATTCGGAAACCAGTTCGAATTTATTGATATCCTCGAGAAGGGTCGCCGGAGAGAGATTCGAGGTGTCCTCGATGGTATCGATCAGGAAATAGTCGCTGTTCTCCCCCATCGGCATTTCGATGGAATAGGTCTTTTTCAGCAGAACCATCAGCCGGCGGACATAGGCGGGATTCACTTCCATCCGGGTAGCAACTTCCTTGATGGAAGGCTCGCGGTTCAATTGCTGGACCAGTATCCTGGTAACCTTCAGCATCCGGTTGATATCATCGGAAACATGGACCGGGAGGCGGATGATCCGCGACTGGTTCACCAGCGCCCGCTCGATGGACTGACGGATCCACCAGGTGGCGTACGTTGAAAAACGACATTCCTTGGAAAGCTTGAACCGCTCTACCGCTTTGATCAGGCCGATATTCCCTTCTTCAATCAGGTCGATAAAGGGCAGTCCGCGATTGATATAGCGCTTGGCAATCTTGACGACCAGCCGGAGATTCGATTCAATCATCCTGTCCCGGGCCGCCTTGTCACCATTGTCGATGCGTCTGGCAAGCTCCTTCTCTTCATCCGGTGTCAAAAGTGATGTTTTTTGTATCTCCCTCAGGTAGTGCTTGATGGCATCATCGTAATGCCCATCATAGACGACTTTCGCCTCTTCCGGCTCATCGGCCAACACTTCTTGCGGTTCATCGGCCAACTCCTCTTCCGGCTCGTCTGAAGAAACTGGCTCCGGTGTTTCAACATTATCCGGTGCATCGATATCTTCCAGGAGTTTATCGCTCATGCATCTCCCCTTCAGGTAGAGTTAAAGGCAGGCTATTCGCCCTCCCATCCCTGCTTTCCAATCAGTTTCACGAAGCGACAGCCGACAGACTGCTCCATCGACAGGGCGCCGTCCTCACCCTTGACAACCCGAACCAGGGTCTGGGAAAACTGGTCGCCCACTGGCAGCACCATGCGCCCTCCCGGGGCCAGCTGCTTCACAAGGGCCTCGGGAATATCAGGAGCTCCAGCCGTGACAATTATGGCGTCAAAGGGTGCTTCCTCTTCCCAGCCGCAGGTACCGTCATCAATCTTTATATTGACATTCAACAGCCCGAGACTGTCAAGAACCTTGCGGGCCCCCATGGCCAGGGGACGAATCCTTTCCATGGTATAGACCCGGTCGGCAAGCACGGCCAGCACGGCCGCCTGGTATCCCGAACCGGTTCCAATTTCAAGCACCCGTTCTTTGCCCTTCAGTTCCAGCAGTTCGGTCATCAGGGCCACCATGTAAGGTTGCGAAATGGTCTGCCGCTCGCCGATCGGCAGAGGGTTATCGTTGTAGGCCTGCGCTGCCATGGCCTCCTCGACGAACAGATGTCGCGGGATTTTCTGCATCGCGTCAATCACTCGGCGATCGCGGATCCCGCGGCCGATGAGCTGCTTTTCCACCATCCTTTTTCTTGCTATATCGAAATTCATTTCACCCCTCGAATCTGATCTGCGGAGTGAGTTTTATATCAAACCCGGCCTCAAATGTCCAACAGAACGGTTCCCCTTCGCCAACTACGCCAGATCCCATCCGCGCAACACCTGCAGGGATGCGTAATTTGTCAGGTCCAGATGGAGCGGCGTAATGGAGACATGTCCCCGCGAAACGGCATGGTAATCGGTTCCCTCCAGATCGAGAAACGACAACTGGGCACTTCCTATCCAGTAGTACTTCCGGCCACGAGGGTCGAGCTTGCCAATGATATTTCCCTCGTAACGTCTTTTTCCCTGGCTGGTCACGCGAGAGGACAGCAGGCTGTCACAGGGCAAATCAGGGACATTCACATTCAGGAAGGTATCGCTCGGAAGACCCTTTTCGTGGATCTGGCGGGCCAGGCGCGAAGCAAACTCCGCTGCCGCACCGTAGTTGCTCCCCATCCCCTCGGTAACCAGGGAAACGGCAAAAGAAGGTATTCCCATCAGGGTGGCTTCCATGGCCGCGGCGACCGTCCCTGAATAGGTCACGTCATCGCCGAGGTTTGCCCCGCGGTTTATACCGGACACAACGATGTCGGGCTTGAAAGAAAGAAGGTTATGAATCCCGAGGTTAACGCAGTCGGTTGGTGTGCCGTCAACGGCAAATGTATTCGGCCCAAGCTGAATGGCCCGGAGAGGGTGATGAAGCGTCAGCGCATGGCCAACAGCACTACGCTCCCTGTCAGGTGCCACCACGGCAACCTCACCGACCTTTTTCAAAGCCTCTGTGAGGGATTGGATGCCCGAAGCGTGAATACCGTCGTCATTGGTGACCAGTATTTTCATGGAATAACCACTTTTCCTCAAACATCGACCAATGGGCGCGACGTAACCGATAAAGCAAATATTTTCGCGCTGCAGCCACAGCAGATAGCTGGAAACACAACGGACTCAAGGCTTCACGACCGGACTATTTACAGTTCCCGAAGCGTGTACCGTGTACCTTCATGGTCATATTCCGGCCGTGGCTGTTCATTTTCATCACCGAGCGCCAGCTGTTTTTGGCGAACACCATCTGACCGGTGATAATACTTGCTCCCGCTGGTTCCGGAATGACAGTTCAACCGGATTTGCAAATTTTTAACCAAGACACCCATATCCGGCACAAACCGAGCAACGCCCTGGCCCACGACAGCCCATTGGCAGCAAGAGACATATTGCTACCGTAAGCTTAGAAAATAGCAATTTCAACCTCTTTTTTCAATGAATTATCCTGCACCCGGGAAAAGATTACTCGACAGATACCAGACGAACGGCAAAGGCAAGATCAAGGCCCGCCAAGGGATGATTCCCGTCCAGGGTTACCTCGACATCGCTCAACTCGCTCACCATCATGACTCTTGATTGACCGGCGGCAAATTCGATACTCAACTTTGTTCCGACGGTAAGGGGTTTTTCCGGAGGGAAAAGGGATCGCTCGACCCTGAGTATATTTTCCTGCCGCCGCTGGCCAAAGGCTTGTTCGGCGGGAATATGGATATTTTTGACGTCACCCGGTGCCATGCCGATAATCGCCTGCTGCAGGACGGGGAAAACATCCTCGGATCCGATAGTGAAGACTAACGGATCATCGTCTGGGGTGCTGTCGAAAATTCGCCCAGTATCGAGGGTTCCGATATAATGAATCGATACGGTACTGCCGTTCTGTGCAATCGTCATGTATTACTCCTTCCATGTTGTCCGCAAAGCAAAATGTATGCTGTAAATTGCAAGATATCGGCCACCTTGACAATCACTGCAATATCGACACGTTACTCTTCGACAAGGGTATATGACTGCACCTTGGTGCCGCTTTATGCAGCACACCCGACCAAGCTACTGACATGGGTTGCCCCGAGCCAGGCATACCGTGAAAGCCTTCCCGGCAACAGTGGCTGTTCTCGGCAGTAAATATAAAAGCCCCCGTATTCCGGCAGGAATACGGGGGCTTTTGTGCCAATTCCAGGGTACCTGGGATACAGATCACTCTCCCAGGTAGGTATACCCCAGCAAGGTCCGGTCCAACAACTCGATAAAGTGGCTGCACTCCTCAATGGAAACCTTGCGCTGGGACACCCCCTTCTCGAGGTGTTCCCGGACACGCTTTAGGATCTCCGGCCCCTTGTACTGGACATATTTCAGGCTCTCCCAACAGGCATCGCCGTTGATGACCGTGTCGATCATGTAGCCGGTCTTCTTGTTGAAGGTAATGTGTACAGCGTTGGTGTCACCAAACAGGTTGTGCATGTCTCCCAGAATCTCCTGGTAGGCGCCGATGAGGAAGAAGCCGATATAGTAGTCCTCACCGCTCCGGATCTTGTGAATGGGGAGAAACTTGGTGCGGCCGTTTTCACCCACGAAGCTGGTGACCTCGCCGTCGGAGTCGCAGGTGATGTCAGCGATGGAGGCGATCACATCCGGTTTCTGATTCAGGCGCTGGATGGGAACGATGGGAAACAGCTGGTCGATGGCCCAAGAATCGGGTACCGACTGGAACAGGGAGAAGTTCGCGAAGTAGGTCTGGCGCAGGCTGAGCTGGAAGTTCTGCAGCTCCTCCGGGATCGGCTTTATCTTCTCCACGATGCCGTTGATCTTGCGGATGATCTTGGAGCAGATCATCTCGACCACGGCCCGGTCGTTCAGGTTCAGGTAGCCCAGGTTGAAAAGGCTGACCGCCTCCTGGATCAACTGGATGGTGTCGTGGTAGTCCTCGCGCAGGGAGTGACGATCCAGACTCTTGTAGATGTCCACCAGTTTCCGGACCGTGGGAGAGAGCTGCTCCTGCTGGTCGAGGATGGACTCGTAATCCGGAATAAGGTGTTCGGTATTGGTGTCCAGCACGTTGGTTACCAGCACCGAGTAGTGGGCGACCGTAGCCCGACCCGACTCGGAGATGATGTTGGGGCAGTCCACCCCGGCCTCGTCACAGATGTTCTTGATCTGGTAGACCACGTCGTTGGCATACTCGTCCACCGAGTAGTTGACGCTGGAGAAGTAGCTGGACTTGGAGCCGTCGTAGTCGACCCCCAGGCCGCCGCCGATGTCCAGATAGCGAAGGTTGACCCCGAGTTTCTTCATCTCCACGTAGATGCGGGTTCCCTCGATTAGGGCATTCTTGATCTTGTCGATCTTGGTGATCTGGCTGCCGATGTGGAAGTGGAGCAGCCCGAGGCTCTCCAGCAGGTCGTTCTCCTTGAGGATCTCGATGGCCGCGATCAGCTCGGAGATCCGGAGCCCGAACTTGGCGTCTTCACCGCCGGAAGTGGCCCATTTGCCGGTCCCCTTGGAGGAAAGCTTGACCCGAATGCCGAGCTTCGGCTTGATGCCGGTCCGCTTCACCAGCCCGATTATCTTCTCCAGCTCGAACAGCTTCTCCACAACGATGGTGATGTCGTAGCCGATCTTGGTGGCGTAGAGAATGGTCTCGATGAAATCATTGTCTTTGTAACCGTTGCAGATGATGGGAAGCCCGTTACCGGTGGAGAGGGAGATGGCAGCCACCAACTCCGGCTTGGAGCCCACCTCCAGCCCAATCTCGTACTTCTTGCCGAACTTGGCAATGGCCTCCACCACCTGGCGTTGCTGGTTTACTTTCACCGGATAGAATGTCTGATATTTGGCCGGATAGTTGTTTTCCTGGATGGCATTGCGGAACACCCGGTTGATGCTGGCGATGCGACCTTCCAGGATATTCATGAACCGCAGCAAGATGGGAGGCTTGATCTTTCGTTTGATCAGGTCGTCCACCAGGGCCTTCAAATCGATGGAATGCTTGGAATTTGGGGAGGGGTGCACACAGATGTTCCCCTTCTTGTTGATCGAAAAGAGGTCTGCGCCCCAGTTGTTGATGTTGTAGATCCTGGCGGATTCGTTGATGGACCAGCGTTCCATAGGCAATTACCAACCCCTGTTGAGTAGTGTTAAAATTTTCGCTTTACGACAACCTGCTCCTGAAATCCTCGTAGCCGAAGCTCCTGACTACCTTCAGCTCTCCCGTTTCAGGTTCGAACGTGCAAATATGCGGGTGCTGAATACCGTTAAAGGTCGTGGTCTTGACCATGGTGTAGTGGGCCATGTCAAGAAAGGCCAGACGGGTGCCGGGAACCAGCGGCTGTTCAAAGGACCAGTCGCCGATGACGTCGCCGGCCAGGCATGACGGACCGGCAAGACGATAGGTGTGATTCTGCTCACCGGCATCGAAACCACCCAGGATGCCCGGCCGGTAGGGCATCTCCAGGATATCCGGCATGTGGCAGGTGGCCGAGACATCGAGAATTGCGATATCCATCTCGTTCCTCACCACGTCCAGCACTTCGCTCACCAGGATTCCGGTGCCGATGGCAATGGCTTCGCCCGGCTCCAGGTAAACCTCCACTTCATACTTTTCCCGAAAATACCTGATCAGCTCGACAAGAGCATCAAGATCATAGCCCTCGCGGGTAATATGGTGCCCGCCCCCCAGGTTCAACCACTTCATCCGGGGAAGAAATTCACCGAACTTCTCCTCGAAAACCCGGGCAGTCCGCGCCAGCGGCTCGAACAGCTGCTCACACAGGGTATGGAAATGAAGCCCTTCCACCCCATCGAGTGAGCGTCCCTCGAACTCGGCGCGCCGAATGCCGAGCCGGGACTTGGGCGCACAGGGGTCGTAAATGGCGGTATGCCCTTCCGAATGCTCCGGGTTGACCCGCAGACCAATCGAAACGCGGCCCAGCTCTTTTTCCCACAGGGGCCGGAACCGCTCCAGCTGGGCAAAGGAATTGAACACCAGGTGATTGGAGATGCCGAGCAATTCCTCGACGTCGCTCTCCTTGAAAGCAGCAGCAAAACTGTGCACCTCGCGGCCGAACTCCTCGCGGCCGAGTCGGGCCTCCCACGGCGAACTGGCGCAGACCCCGTGCAAAGTCTCGCGGATCAGGGGAAAGACGCTCCACATGGAAAATGCCTTCAGCGCCATGAGAATTTTTGCGCCGCTCCGCTTCTGGACCGAGTCAAGAATAGCAAGATTATGCCGAAGCCGCCCCAAGTCCACCACATAGGCGGGGGATGGTGCGAGCTGCAGGATTTTTTCGATATCGATTCCGATCAAAGGAGAAACCTTTTTTCTGCCACAGAGGTCACAGAGGGCTCAGAAGTAAAGCAAAAGGTGCAAAATCCGGCAGTCTTATCCACAAGTGCATTGAAACATCTTGCTGAAAAAACAAATTTCTCTGTGATCTCTGTGTCCTCTGTGGCAAATTGTTTTGCCTTTACAGTTCCGGCCATTCGCCTTCTACCACAACATGCGGCAACCCCATAACCGAGAGCTTCTCCAGGAACGGCTCCGGATCGAACTGCTCCATGTTGTAGACCCCCTCACCGCGCCATGCGCCGGCAAGCATCATGATACCGCCAACCGCGGCAGGCACACCGGTGGTATAGCTGATGGCCTGGGAATTGACCTCCCGGTAGCAGGCTTCATGATCACAGATATTGTAAATGTACACCTGCTTCCGCTTGCCGTCCTTGATGCCGCGGGCGATGATGCCGATGCAGGTCTTGCCCTTGGTAAGGGGACCAAGGCTGCCGGGATCGGGAAGCACCGCCTTGAGGAACTGCAGGGGAACGATCTTCTGCCCGTTGAATTCCACCTCGTCGATGCGGGTCATACCCACATTCTGCAGCACTTCCAGATGCTTCAGGTAGTTGTCGGAAAAGGTCATCCAGAACTGGGCCTTCTTGATGGTCGGGATGTGTTTGACCAGGGACTCCATCTCCTCATGATACATGCGGTAGATGTTCATCGGCCCGATCCCCTCGGGGAAATCGAAACTGCGCTTGGTGGCCAGTGCCCCGGTCTCCACCCACGCACCATCCTCCCAGTGACGACAGGGAGCGGTAACCTCGCGGATGTTGATCTCCGGGTTGAAGTTGGTGGCAAACGGCTGGCCGTGAGAACCGGCATTGGCGTCGATAATGTCCAGTTCATGGATCTCGTCCAGGTACTTTTTCGCTGCCAGGGCGGTGAAGACGTTGGTAACACCGGGATCGAAACCGCTGCCCAGCAGGGCCATGAGCCCCTTCTCCCGGAAGCGCTCGTGGTAGGCCCACTGCCAGCTGTATTCGAACTTGGCGGTTTCCAGAGGCTCATAGTTGGCGGTGTCCAGGTAATCGACACCAACCTCGAGACAGGCATCCATGATAGTCAGGTCCTGGTAGGGCAACGCGACGTTGATCACAAGACTCGGTTGCTCCTTCTTCAGCAACTCCACCAACTCGGGCACGTTATCGGCATCCACCCGGGCCGTCTTGACCGGAAAATCAATCTCTGCGGCAATGGCCTTGCACTTGGATTCCGTCCGGGACGCCAGGGTAATCTCGGTAAACACATCGGATGCCTGGGCACACTTGTGAACGACGACCCGCCCGACCCCGCCTGCTCCTATTATCAGCACTTTGCTCATGGTCAGTTCTCCTTTTTTTCCAATGAATCACGTTCAGTAATCGAACGTAGGGGGTGTCACCACCCAGAGTATCTTTGCATCCGTCTTGCCCGGATTCTTCACCGAATGCTTCTTGTCGGAACCGAAATAGAAGCACTCGCCCTTCTTTACCGTATAGAGCTGGTCATCAAGCTGCAGGTTGATCCTGCCAAGCAGGACATAGCCGAACTCTTCACCATCGTGATAGCCCTGTTCGTCCATTTCCTCCCCCGGCTTGATTGTCACCAGCGCCGGATCCATTTCCCGGTTCTGGGCTCCTGGGATCAGGAGTTCGACCTTGATACCGTTGTCGTCACCAGTGGACTGAACCCGGGAGTCGGCACCATACACGACATCCTCGCCCCGCGACTTCTCGGCAAAGAACTCTTCCATGGTAATACCGAACACATCGACGATGTCCTTCAGGGTGGCGATAGAGGGAGACGTGGCATCGTTCTCCAGCTGCGAAATATATCCCTTGGTAAGGTCTGCCCGGCTGGCGAGCTCCTCCTGTGTCAGGGCATTTATCATCCTCAGCCTTTTCAGCCGTTCACCGATCTTCAAGGAATCCCCCAAGTTTAGTAATTGTAAACTTTTTGTTTTCTACCAGTTTAGCCATTCTAAACTTTTTGTCAATAATCATGTTTAGTGTTTCTAAACTTTCTGTTTAATCGCGACAAACCGGGGACAGGTTTATAATATAAAAAAGATCGCCTGTCAAGCATTTTATCAACACCCTCGACACCATCTACCACCCTGATTTCCCTCAACCTTTCACCATCTGAACGCTAACAATCGGCACACCCGACACGAAACCCCACCTTGAGTATTCAGCTGCATCAAGCAATTACTGTTCAACAACCACGGGTTCGGACAAATTGAAAGAAAAGGGAAAGCTACCAGTGAGGATAGAAATAAAAAGACTAGGGGATGTGTAAAGATCCACGAGAACGTCGGAGCGACAGGGAAGGAAAGAGAGATGGCGCCGGTACTTGCCGGACCGACTTATTGGTGCCCGTCCGGAACCACCACAAAATTGTTGGCCCAAGCCGGGCGGTAGCTTTTACCGAGCCGCAGGTCCTGCTTCAATGAAGGAAAGCAGTTCGAGGGAACACACCCGAACCGGGTACGTTGCTTAGTCTCGGTAATGGATGACAACCGATTACAAGGGGCTTCGGACAAGTCCCAACCCGGCCCTTGCCGATATTTACGGATACAATCAAATCGACGTTGCCACTAAGCTTTTAGTATGCCAGATTGAGGCCCCTGCTCCGGACGGCAGGAAAAACATAGGTTCGTTTCTTGCCCTGCTCAAGAAAAAGTATCTCGTCAGCAAGCATCTCCATTTCCCTTCGACTGTGCGTAACCATGACAAAGGGGATATCCCAGGCCCGCTGCAGTTGCTTCAACTCCATTTGCAAGTTTTTTCTATTGATATGATCAAGGGCGGACAGCGGCTCGTCCAGCAGCAGCAAATCAGGCTCCACCATCAGTGCCCGGGCCAAGGCAACACGCTGTTTTTCGCCACCGGAGAGCTGACCGGAATAGCGGTCCTGCAAATGGTCTATTTTGAGTGTTTTGAGGACATCAAGCGCCCCGACCCGATAGCCCTTACCCTTTTTGCACCGGTCCGGAATGCCGTACATGACGTTATTCTTCACCGTCATATGGGGGAACAAAGCATAGTCCTGGAACACGTAGCCAATGCGACGAATTCGGGCCGGGATGGCAACCCCTTCGGATGAAGAATAGAAGAGCTTGCCGTTCAGGGAAATACACCCCGTGTCCGGCTGCTGCAGGCCGGAAATACAGTTAAGAACAGTACTCTTTCCCGACCCGGAAGGACCGAATAATACCAGAAAACCTCTCTCGAACTCGAAAGAAATATCGACCCTGAAACCGGGAAACACTTTATTGATGCTCACTTTCAGCACGACACCCTCCTCCCTTCTTCCAGGCCTGGAGTTTGTTCCTGCTCCACCAGTTGAGCCAGAACACCGTAGCAAAAGACAGCAGGGTGATTACCAGCACCAGGTTGCGCGCACCGTCCGTATCCCCCGACTCCACCGCAAAATAGATGGCCAGCGGGATGGTCTGCGTCTTGCCCGGGATGTTCCCCGCCACCATCAGCGTCGCGCCGAATTCCCCCAGTGCACGGGCAAAGCACAATACCAGCCCGGCCAGGATACCCGGCCAGGCCAACGGCAGCGTTACCGTCAAAAATATCCGCATCTCCCTGGCCCCCAGAGTCCGAGCCGCCTGCTCCAGGGTCACGTCAACCCCGGCAAAGGCGGCCTTGGCACTCTGGTACATGAGCGGAAACGATACCACCGCCGAGGCGATTACCGCCGCCCACCAGGTGAAGATCAGCTGAAAATCGAAGGTTTCCAGCAGAAAGTTTCCAACCGGCCCGCGCTTGCCCAAAAGAATCAGCAGGCCGTAGCCCAGCACCGTGGGAGGCAACACCATAGGCAGGATAATGAGCGATTCCATGGCATTTTTACCGGGAAACTCCTTGCGCGCCATGGTACGGGCTATGACAATGCCAACAAAGAAATCGACGATAACGGCCGCCAGGGCAACCTTCAGCGAAAGGAGAATGGGTTCAAGCATGCAAAAACTCCACGACGTGTACAGAAAAACATGTACGCCAATAAAAAGAAGCGGGAAGTATCCGAAACGCGCGGCTCTCGTTCTACTATCGCTTCCATCCGGAAAGTGCCGGCAAGGGCCGGCTTGGACCAGCAGTCTAATGAGGTTTATCGGATGGAACCCATCCCGAACGGTTCAGCCTTACTTTTCCCACGCCGACGCCTTGAATAAAGCATCGGCATAATCGGACATCGCCGCCAAGTTCATGGCATGAACCCGGAGCAAACCCTTTTCCCTAACAAGAACATTCATACAGCAGTAGTCCTGACCAAGCCGGAAAAGGTTTGCCAATGGCGTTCCCATGAGGTGACAAAGAATTACCCGGTTAACGCCGGCATGCCCCACGATCAGTATCGGTCCCTCGCCTTCGCGCAGCATTGCGTCAAAAACCGGAATGACACGCCGGTGCAGGTCGGCAAAACTTTCTCCCCCCGGAGCAGCATGCAGCGCCGGGTCTTCCCCGCGCCGCCGGTATTCCTCCGGGAAAGCGCGCCGCACCTCCTCCATGGACTGACCGTCCCACGAACCCATTGAAATCTCTCGAAACTCCGGCACCGGAACCACATCGACAGCTCGCTCTCCGGCAACAAGCCGGGCGGTCTCCAGCGAGCGCTGCAAATCGCTACAATAGAAGCCGGTAAAAGGAATTCCCCGCAACTCCAGTTGCACCTTTGCAGCTTGAGCGCGACCTTGCTCATTCAGTGGGGTGTCCGTTTGACCGATATAACGTTTACAATGATCCTGCCGGGAATCACCGTGACGCAGCAGCAGTGCCACGCGCCTGTTCATAGTATTCATTTTGCTATCCATACAAAAAATCCAGAAATTACATAAAATTGTATTCTCTCAGCAAATCATAGAGCAGACGACCAAGTTTGTTCTCAATTTTTTCCTTGATCAATTGGGCATTTTCCAAACGTTTGATGACTGCCCCGCGAATCTCGGAATCAAGGAGATGGGCATGCAGACGAGGAGCAAACCGCATTTCAAGGGTACCGCAGCTACTTTTGCTGACCAACTTGTCGGCAAGATACAGTATCTCCGCGGGCACTATCAAATCGCCCTCCGCAACCCTGATATCCATATGAACGGCAATAAGTCTCGCCAGGTCGACAAACCCCATATCCGCGACTATTCCGGCTCCCTTTGCCGCATGGTCCGGCTGTCCTTTTGCCAGGTCATGGAGGAGAGATGCAGCTTCAACAAGTCCCACATCAATACAACAGCCTGCTTCATTCAGTTTTGCAGCCACCAATACCGCCAGCTTGGCGACACTGCGGCAATGGTCGAGGACCGGTCTCGCCACGGCGAATTTCTCAACCAGTAGTTCTTCGCACTCATTGGGCAACAGGCACGACTCCCGCAGCCAAAGCCCGCGAAGCCGCTCATACTGTGCAGGGGTATCCATATCGAGCAGGATTGTCTCATCTCCGGTCTCCACATCAACCGCTTCATCCGCATGCCGGGACAGAACCCCCTTCAGGCCACCATCGCCACTCCAGGCAAGGATCTCCTCGCGGTAACGTCCCGAAACAAGGGGCGGATGGCCCCGCTTCCCGTAAAACACGGGATAAAAAACGCCCCCTTCCCTGCTCCGGTATGCCTGGAGCAACATTTTAACTGTCGCATGCCGTACCAGCGGGATATCCACCGGCAGAAGAAAAAATGCTGCCACATCCTCATCCAGCGTTTTTACTCCTGCCAATACCGATGAAAACATTCCATCCTCGAACCTATCATTAAAAACCGGTCGGGCACCAAGTCGCTCCACCAGGGAATAAAGCTCTGCGGATCGATGCCCGAGAACAACCCGCACATCCTCAATACCTACTTCCTGAAAGAGGTAGACAACCCGTTCGAGGACAGGAGTCCCGCCAAAAGTCAGGAGCGGTTTGAACTCGCCCATACGGGAAGAATATCCGGCAGCGAGCACAATGGCCGCCAATCTTCTCTCCATATCAGTGTCCGAGTTGCGCCCGGGCCGCGATCAACTCCGCCACGATACTGACGGCAATCTCCTCCGGTGTTTCCGCCGCGATATCCAGCCCGATGGGGTTATGCACCCGCTTGAGGTCATCCGCACTGAAGCCCTTCTTCAGCAGATCATCGTAAACCAGATGCTGCTTCCGTTTACTGCCGATCATTCCGACATACCCGGCAGAAGTCCGCAGTGATTGCTCGAGAACGGTCTTGTCATGCATATGCCCCCTGGTCACGATGACCAGGTAGGAATCCCGACCTATCTCAAGGCCACTGAAAACGTCCTCGTAGGAAGGAACAACGAGGATCTGGTCAGCCCTGGGAAAACGGTCACTATTTGCAAAATCCTCGCGATCATCAAGGACAATCGTCCGGAAATCAACCATGGAGGCCAATTCGGCAACGGGACGCGACACATGTCCGGCCCCGAACAGATAAACGGTACCGGGCAAAAAAGTCGGTTCGACAAAATATCGCCGGCCTTCCAATGTTGCAATTACCGGAGATTTCTTCTTTGTCGACTCTCCTGTAAGCTGAGATAACCACGAATCGGGCCCGGAGAATTGCCCAAGAACGACACTGTTTTTCCGAACCAGACAACGCTCCATCTGGGAAACCGAACTTCCTTTGGTATCGAGCGCCTTGAGCAGATACCCTTTACCCCCTTCCTGGAGGGAAGTAACCAGTCTGCGCATTTCCTTGCTGTTTTCGGCGTCGGAAGAAAAGTACTCGAGAAGAAATTCGAGGCGTCCGCCGCAAATCATCTGATCAGTAATTGCGGCATCGCTGCCCGAAAGGTCGACAGTTTCAATTCTCGCCTTGCCGGTTTCGAAGATCTCAGCGGCCAGCTTCTGCATTTCGAATTCCACCAGGCCGCCGCCGATGCTCCCGATGCAGGACCCGTCCCGGCGGATGAACATTTTTGACCCTACCGAACGGGGCGTTGACCCTGAATGTTTAGTAATTGTCGCCTGGACCAGATCTTCACCGTCTTCAAGTATATGGCAGATAGCTTGCAGTTGTTTGAGCATAAAACCTACCTCTCCTCTCTGGCATCAATGATTGTTCGTTTAATACTTCCCGTGGAAATCCAATTCTCGGAACTGATCGCAATGGGCGCCACGGTAAGGGCACCTTCGCTGATGGCACGCCTCACCGCGGGAATTTTTTCCAGGGCGAACCTCGCCTTGCCGGGAAGCGTGCCATCAAATCCTGCAGCAGTTCCCGTATAAAGTTTCACGTGCAGGGATCCGTTCTGACGGGATCCACGCACCTCCGTGTAAAAATTAAGCAACCCGGGCAAGGGAAAGAGCGCTTCATCAAGATCGGCAACCGTCAACAGGAACCGCCGGCCGACGCAGACGCCGCCACGGATTCTACCCGCGACCCATTCCAGACGCTTCAGGATTGTTCCACAGGGACATGGCTCGGAAATAAACCGCGACAGATCGCCGCTTCGATACCGGACCAGGGGCATCCCTTTTCTTGTCAGGGTCGAGAAAACCACTTCTCCCCAATGCCCATCAGGAACAGGCTGCCCGGTATCCGGATCAACAATTTCGAAAAACAGGTCGGCTTCGCGGATGTGATATCCGGCTAAGGCGCGGCAGTCAACGGCAGCCCCCAGCCCCATTTCAGTCATACCGTAATGATTGAAGACAGGACACCCCCAGGCACGCTCGATCTCGGAAACGATAGCGGAGGGAACATAATCGGCGCTGAGCAGAACACTTTTGATTCTCCCCTGTGGGATGTGTGCTGCATCCGGGTGGCGCACCAAGCCAAGAACCTGAACCGGAATCCCGATCAGGCAGTCAATTTCCTTTGCTATGATTTCGGCAATCGCAGCACCTTCATTCATGACGATTCCGTGCAGGATCCCTTCTGCCCCCATCCGCGGCAAGGCTTTGACCATCAAGTCACCGACACTGCCATGCTGTTCACCGGGCATGAGGATAAGGACCCGCTGACCAGGCTGGATCAGAGCCTGCATCCCGTGATGGAACAGGTCGGTTGTCAATTCCAGATCATCTTCCGTAAAGTGGATACGCTTGGCAAGCGCAGTCGTCCCGGAAGTGTTCAGTGTCACCACGCGGGCGATCTCGTCCCTTGAAACGCAGAGAAAACGCAGATCCTCTTCCATGAGATCTTCGGCAGTGGTAAACGGGAGAGAGGCGATATCCTCAAGACTTTTCAGATCTGATCCCCTAACCCCGTCGAATAGCCGCCGGTAAAATGAAGCACGGGAACGGACGTAGTCAACCGTTTCTTGCAGTTTACGGAGTTGATGCCGGTCGATGTCTGACCGCAGCTCCGCTCCGCTTGCGGTTGTGCCGATCCTGACTTTAATCCAAGGCTCCAGCGGAGTAATTTCCATTGCATTTCCTTTTTCTGATTGCCACTATTGTCTCAGAGCTGCCAGGTTTCAAAAACCTGGCAGCTCTTGTAAATGTCCTCGATACAATCGCTGCCCGGAAGCGGAGGTCACATTATAAAGGCAGAATGGAATCATCCGACCATCGGGGGCAACCACATGGATACAGCAATCACGGACCCGTTCCAGATCCAGGTTCCAGACATCCTGAAAAGCCATACAGGAAACAGAAAGCAGCCGTGATTTCACCTGTTCCAGGAAGCCGTCGAAGGTTTCGATACCCGCGGCAGGGTCGGAGGACGCTGTACAGCAACAGTCCGACCCTTTGCTGGCAGGCGGTGCGGACCACTGCCGGGCCGTGAACGAAACAGCATGTGCATCGCTCCCTTCCCTGGAATCGCAACATCCGCCGCCATGTCCGGTAAGAGCCTGCAAGCCGCCGTCGGTCTTCGGGATAAAGGTCCCGTGAAAAGAACAGAGGGTATTCTCCCAACCCGGAGGAGTGAAGTCCTCAGCACGCATCAGACCGTCCGTCTGCTGCTCAATTGCCCGCATGATATCAGGCAGAGTAAGACGACTGCGATTGTCGGGAGCGTCCGGGCCACGACCGAAATAGCCCACCGGCTGGAAATGCACCCCTCGTACACCAGGCGACAATTCCAGCGCCAGTTTAATGATGGCGCCGATGTTATGGCTATTCACCCCGGGAACAATGGTCGGCACCAGCACCACGCCGATGCCGTTCTCCACACATCGTTCAATGGCGCGGCGTTTTTCGGCATAGCAAGCGCGTCCTCGCAGTTTCCGGTAAATAACATCTTCCGTCCCGTCAAACTGAAAAAAAACGGAAGCGGCACCCGCCTGTCGCAGCACGGAAGCATAATCCTCCTCCATGGCAAGCCTTAATCCGTTGGTGTTTACCTGAATAAAGGAAAAGCCCAGGGAGCGTCCCATCCCGATAATGGCCGGCAGATCATCCCGAACCGTCGGTTCCCCCCCGGACAACTGGATAATGATGTCTGGCCCGTATGCCTCGAGCACCCGCCGATACCACTCAGCGATCTCCGTCAGCGGGGGATCCGAAGTAACGTCCGAGCCGGAATCGGCAAAACAGACCGGGCAACGCAGGTTGCAGCGGGAAGTAACCTCGAGCACGGCGGTACAGGCGTTCTTGCGGTGTGTCGGGCAGATCCCGCAGTCGAACGGGCACCCATGTTCCGCAATCGTCTGAGACTCGCTGGTCCGAACCATGTTGGGCGATCTTTGCCACCCGTGAAACTCCGGCTTACCACGCCAGATAATGGTGTGGAATTCTCCATGCTCGGGGCAGCTCTTTACCAGATAAACATCTTCGCCACACCTCTCACGGGTAGCAGGGATCCTGTCCAGACAATGCGGGCAGAGGCTTTCCGTTGCAAAAGACGTCGCCTTCTCGCAGCACCCCATCATTTTCCTTCCGTCAGGTCAAAATCATTTTCAATCAGAATTTCCAGTACTTTCTGATAGGTGGCGGCCACCACAGCGCCACACCTCTCATTTCGCAGGGAACCGTCTTCCGAGATTGCATCGCAGCTTATGCCGCCGTACTGACCGGTAAACGTTACCCTGAACCATTCACCCAGTTCATGCAGCATACTCATCAGGCGACCATGTTCTTCGTCTTCTTCCGTTCCCTTGCCGGCATAGAGGGAAAGAATGCATGCCCCACCGGTAAGAGCTCCGCACACCTCGCCGACACCGACACCGAAAGCAAGTCCCGCCATCGCCCGGATAAGATCGGGGTTTTCCTTCTCCTGCGCTTCAAGGGCCAGCAGCATCATGATCTGACTGCAGTAAAACCCCTTTGACTTCAATTCCATCATGCGAAACATCATCTCATCCATGAGAACAGCACCCCCTTGTTACTTCTTTTGCGCGACCATAAGAAAATATCCCGGGCGTGGGAACGCAACGGAAGATGAACCGGAGCATCCCGAACCGGAAACAGCAAACAAAGCACAAAAATCTGCCGGGGAATCCTGACTGAGAACCAACTGCGCCGCCAATTCCCTTAGATATCGCGTATGATCTTCCCATACCAGAAGATCAAACCCCGCATCCAGTACGAGCGACTCAAGAACGGCACGAGTCCGAAGGGGCGACCCGCATTCCGTAAAATGTGTCCGTTGCGAGTTTTCCTGGCAGCGATCATAGAGATCACTCATGACCAGGTAGCCCCCCGAGCGGAGCACCCGGAAAAACTCGGAAACAGCACGTTGTGGCTCCGAAACAAGGGAAAGAACGCACTCGCAGAGAATCCCGTCGCAGGCTCCAGTCACAACAGGAAGGTCTGTAGCGTTCGCCTGGGCCAGGGGAAGGTACCCCGCACGACTGCTACGCCACAACAGATCTTCCGAGAGATCGAATCCCACGGCCCTGAAGTGATGCTGCTGCCGAAGGTAGTCCACCGATGCTCCCGTGCCACAGCCCACATCCACAATCAGCGCTTCCGGGGAAAATCTGCAGTGGGAAATCCCCCGCTCGGTCAAAAGGAATCCGCCCGGTCGAAGCAACGCCCCGGTAACACCAGACAAAGAAGCCGATTCATGCAGTGCGGATAGAGCCTGAATCGGCATTCTGTTTTCGCTACTTGTCTTCAAGGATTCGTTCTGCTTCAGCCATCTTCCCCAAAGCCAGACTTTCCGGAACCAGGACAAGACCGCACTCCGCGCAGGCAGGCAGGTCAACTTCAAAATTTCCTTTCATGTAGGTGAAGCCTACCTTAACAAGACTGAGCTCCCCTCCGCAGGAGGTACAGGACCAGGCGGCCGCTTCTTGAGAGAAATTCATTTCATTATCCCCACGATTTTCATTCTGTGACAATATGCATTCAGGATCGTAAAGCCGTCTTCGCAGGGAGAATATTCAACCCAGAAGGTAACGTTTTCCGGTTGCAGATACGCCAGGTAACTGTCGTTTTCCGTGCTCCACATCTTCTTGCCGCTGGCTTCCGCATGAAAAATCACCTTCCGAATATCCTCCGTCAGGATTCTCCTTTCATCGATCCTTTTCAGCACCTCGGGCGATAGGGTCAGGTTCAGCTTCTCATAGTCCTCAATCTGACCATCTTCATTCTCGTCAAGATCACGAAGAACCAATTCCTTTACCCGGCAGCG
>JAQUHN010000201.1 GCA_028683555.1 Geobacteraceae bacterium
GGCACGCTCCAGCATGCTGGCCAGCTGTCCATCGGGCTCCTGGTATTTGCGCCGATTGTCGCGCATGACCCGCCCGCGGTAAAGACACAACCGCTCCTGCTCACAACTGACACGAGTTGGCTGTCGGGCATGGCTGTATTGCCTCTGCATGATCAAGGCTCTTTTCCACAAATGCTCGTAGGTCTGGAGATGTGCGATACTGTTCCTTGTTAACAAAAAGCCATGCTTATTGTCCGCCAACCGGAACAGCAGGTGACGACGGTTCAGAACCTGATCCAGCCGGGAGTAAAACCGATCATCTTAACCCCTTGAACCTGATTTTGGTTTCATGAAACCATCGAGTTTTGAGAGTACTGATTGCGTTCTCGGCAATTTTATTACCCGGCAATCGTAAATTAACCCAGCAATTACACTGTATCAAACCTTTTCAGGACCGACTAATTTCTTTGACGTCAAAAGTTTTTTGTCTCCTTTCCATTTGAAATTATGGGGACGCATACAAAAACCAGTACTTCTGATTATCGATCGGTACTTATATGGAAACCATAAACATCATCTTTATGGGTAATTTCAGTTATCCGCAAGGAATGGCGGCAACCAAGAGAATACGGCACTTTGCTGAATACTTGGTCAGCAAGCAGATAAATGCAAAAGTCATGATATTGAGAAATAGTGGATCAAACCTTTCCGATTTAGATACGAAAGGTATCTGTAACAATGTTTATTATGAAAGCATCGGCAGCAATCTGTTAATAAATAAGAATATATTTCAACTTATATATGAATTGTCGACATACTTCATAAAAGGATCAAAAATATTATACCGTCAGAAAGCAGTCAGAGCAAAAAACATATTGTATTGTTACAATGGATTAAGTATTGAAAATATTTTTTTTGTTTTAACGGCTAAGCTGTTAGGGTATTTCATAATTATTGATGTTGTTGAAGATCATTTACTAACTCAGGAAAATCTCAATGTTTTTGCAAAACTGAAGTTATTCTCGGTTAAAGTCCTTGAGAAACATATAAACAAATTCGCGAATGCAATTATTGTCATTTCAAATTATCTAAAAGAAAAGCTGGAAAAACAGGTACAAGGCAGTATTCCGGTAAAGCTTATCCCAATTTCTGCTATTTGTCAGGACAGAGTCGCTGACAAAAAGTCTGCAAATCCTGTAAAAATTGTCTACACAGGTTCATTTGCCAAAAAAGATGGGGTTGACCTATTATTATCAGCATATGAAAATATACGAAAAGTTAACAAAAATTGCATATTGCTTCTTGCCGGGGAAGGTGGGAATCTCCCTAAAATAAAGGAGATAATTGCGGGAAAAGAGGGGATTTCATATCTAGGATATTTAGATGACAGCCATTTTTACAAACTTCTCAATGATGCCGATATTCTTTGTGTAACCAGAACAGGTTCGAATTATGCACATGCAGGGTTTCCCTTCAAACTGGGTGAATACTTAGCAACGGCGAATCCCGTCGTTGCGTCAAACGTGAGTGATGTTAGTTTTTACCTTCAGCACATGAAAGATGCAATTATCATTGAACCGGATAATGTTGGTGAAATTCAAAAAGCCTTGGAATTCTGCATTGACCATCCTGATAAAGCGAAAACAATAGGAAAAAACGGCAGACTGAAATGTATCAAGTATTTCAACCCTCAAACCAATGGTCAAAGACTACTTGAACTGATGCGTATTCTAGCATAATGGATGAGGTTAAGCATGAAAAGAAAAGTATTAGTGCTTTGCCCAGCACAGGAGGCAAAAGGTGGCGTGTCATATTACTATTCGCTTATACATAGTAACTTCAATTCTGATAGATTGACTTTGGACTTTTACTATACGGGAAGAGCTTCGAAGAAAAGCTTTAAAAACAGCTGGTTTTTAAAGAGCTTATTTGACACACTGTATTTAATCAAAACTATACCAAGTTATAACCTAATTGTTTTAAACCCTTCACTTGATCCGAAATCTATTATTAGAGATGCAACCTATAATTTCATCGCAAAAAGGATATTTGCCAAAAAGACTCTAATTTTATTTCATGGGTGGAACAAGAGAACCGAGGAATACATACGTTCCAGGGGCCAAGTGCTATTCAGGTATTTTTTTTATTGCGACAGGCTACTTGTTCTTGCAAACCAATTCAGGAACGTGTTGATAGAATGGGGTTTTCCGCCTGACAAAATTGGCCTGGAAACAACCATATACAAGCAATTTGCGGTTAAAGCACATAAGGATCCTTCCAAATTTATTTTTCTTTCAAGGTTTGCGGAAGGCAAAGGTGCTCTGGAAGCAATTCAAACTATCGAAATTCTGGCGAAGGAATTTTCAGGGATCAAGTTGTACATGGTAGGCGATGGACCAATGGCCCCTAAATTGGAAGAATATGTCAGAAACCACAATCTTGACCAGGTTATAGAATTCACCGGCTGGCTGGATGGTGAGAAAAAAAATCATCTACTGAGTCAATGCGGGATCATGCTTTTTCCAACCAATTACGGAGAAGGCATGCCCTTGTCCGTAATAGAGGGAATGGGAATGGGTCTCGCGATTGTAACCAGGCCTGTGGCCGGACTAGCTGACATTATAGCCGATGGTGTAAATGGTTACCTAGTTCAATCGACTGAACCGGATGCATTTGTGGTAAAATTGGCGGAATTGTTGAAGAACAAAAAGCTATGGGAGAATATTTGTCGCAACAACGAGGAAGTGGCGATGCGGAAATTTGAAATATCAGCGGTGGTAAAACGACTGGAGCAAATCTATTTCGAGTTGGCGCAATGAAAGCAGAAATTGAACTCATAACACGCTTCCTGGGTCCCGATCTGACAACCTACGATCCTTATGATCTTTGGAAAACCAGATTTGGGCTGCGAATAAAGAAACTCTACTATGAAAATGGCAAATTGACCATTCCCATTGTCGCTGTGTTTTACCTTCTTGACTCATATGCCCCTAGATTTGTCAGGCTATTTATAAAACCTCAGGAATTTCCAATAGTTCGAGCTTTTGCAATCCTCTCGGCACTGAATATCTATGAAATCACGTCAGAAAATAAATATCTCGACTTGGCGTCAGACTCTGTAAAATGGCTTTTGGAAAACCGCTTTCCTGGTTACCACGGTACATGCTGGGGACTCGGAATGCCATGGATGACGAAGGGGGGATACCGATCAGCTTCAACCCCCTTTATTTCGGTTGTGCCGTATTGCGTTGAAGCATTGCTGAGATATTCAGATCTCGCTAATGACGATAATTCAAGGGATGTTGCCCTTTCTTCTCTCAACTTTTTGGAGAAGGATCTGCAAAGGCTTATTGACATGCCTGGTGTTCTTGCCCTTAGTTATAGCCCATCCTATGAAAATCGTATTGTCATCAATGGAAACGCATATGCAATGATGCTCTATGCTTTGCTTTCTGAAAGACTACCTGCGCTGAAAGACATGTTACAGGAAAGGGCATCTCGCATAAGTAATTTTATAAAATTGCAGCAGCGACCGGACGGAAGCTGGTTGTATTATGCGGACGAGAAACAGGGAAATTTTATAGACTGCTTCCATTCCTGCTTCGTGATGAAAAACTTGATAAGATACGGGAAAATAACTGGCGAGGACCTGTCCGGCACTGTTAACAGAGGCTTAGAATATATTTTCAAGAATTTCTTTGATAGCTCCTATGGACTCGTACGGAGATTTTCCTTTTCCGCAAATCCATCATTGGCTAAGTTTGATCTCTACGATCAAGCGGAATTATTCAATTTACTCTTGGAAACGAACCACATTGATCTGGCTGAAGACCTATACAAACAAGTGATGAAATATTTTTACATCACCTCCAAGGATATCTTCGGTTACCAGATTGACAGATTCGGCAGATTGAACAAAATGTTGTATCTCCGCTGGGCCGTCATGCCCATGATCTATGCATTGTCGAAATATCAGAGAAAATCAGCACTTTCTAACCAGTAACAGATTACTCTCAACTTCGTACCTTCCCCCACCCTTGCCATCGGAAAAAAGTGATGGGCGGTCTATTCAATAAAACCGCCCATCACTTTATAGCACTTCAACTGGTTTTAAGCGGTGCAACAACAAGCACTTCCTATCCAACAACTCTCAGGTTAAGCGGCGCTGCGAGTGGCAGGGAATCGGGCGGCGTGGGAATTGGCGAATATCCATCCGAATATTCATAAGCACCAAGGTCTGGCTTGCTACCACTGTAGGGAAGGCTCACATTTGCACCCTGGGTCCAAGAGATGGAAGCGGTAACGGTGATTGTATTGGTAACATAATTTACGTTGCTGATAGTCGCCAAGGTGCCTCCCACCATAATCACATCCGCGGCGGCCAACCCGTAACCGTTATAAAAATACCCGGCGTCTCCTACGGTGAAAGTCGTTCCTGATCCGGAACTGCTTGTGACGGTAGTAAGAAAAGCACCTGTGTCTATGCATGGAGAACCGGACAATGGCTGCAAATCACTGTTAAGCTGAGGATCCACTTGAAGGTTGAAGGAAAAATGGGTGGGATCACTGGATTGTATCTTCGCCACGCTCTGATAGGTACCAGTTGGAACAGACAAAACATTAGTGTTTCCGTTATTATAAAACAAATTGTTGGTAAAGAAGTTGTCGTAAATAGTCGAATAACCCATTATAGTCAATTCATATGTACTAGACAAACCACCAACAATTACGTTGTTTTTGTAATAGTTATTGTATGCAGCGGCTCCTGATGATTTGTCACTTGCAATAACAATAGGATAACCTGTGACATTAGCAATGACATTGTTGTAGATATGGTTATTAGTAGCCACATTGGTAGGATACGAGCCATAGGTATATACTTCCGTAGAAAGTCCACTTGAATTTGGATCCGTATTGTCGCGAATAACATTGCGACGAACAATATTGTTTTTTGTTACAACTTTTAATGATCGAGGAAGGTTTACATCAAAACTCGTGCTCTTTCCTCCAGTTACGGTATTGCTGTCAACAACATTATTATGTGAACCAGATATTATAGCTATACCAGCTCCGTTATGAGCATTTACTGTATTTCCAAATATAATATTATTATTGCATGTATAGCTTGGATAGGTGCTTGTGTTACCTTCTAAGGCAAGGCAATAATGAGTAGCTCCAGAAATGATGTTGTTCTGAATTATGTTATAATTAGCATTCAGACGAAGGTTTATTGCATCAGTCTGCCTACCGGTATTATTGTGAGTAATTACGCAATTCGTAATTCTGTTATAAGAAACATTTGTGCTCAGCCATAGAGCCACATAGGCAGTACAAGCCGAATCTGCAATTATTGAGCAGTTGTAAGCGGTTATATGATTGGAACCGTTGTATATCAGGAAGGGAATATCAGTGGAATTATTTTTAAAGGTAAGATTCTGCGCTGTGATATACGATTTATTGTCAGCGTAAAAGCCTCTGATGATTGGGGCGCCGCCAGTTCCATAGGCGTCATAGGTGACAACCTTACCAATTGTACCAGAGGCAGGGTAAAGAAGTTCGTTCCAAGAGTCACCCCTTTTAAAATATACGGTATCTCCCGGACTTAAGGCTGTTCGGTTCACTTTTGATACTGACTGCCATGGCAATGCCGCTGTTCCGGGATTACCGTCTGAACCGCTCGCCGCCACATAATAGCTTGCCGAAAAGCTTGCTGTCGACATAAACATGGTAAAAACTATTGCTGATATCGATATCAGCAAATATTGCATCGTTTTTCTGCTTTTCATTTCAAATCTCCTCTTGGACCTTATGGTTATACGAAAGCCATATATGATTCCATGAATTCTTACATTTCTAAAGTATAAGTAGAGGGTTAATAGATGGTTTTACTCGTTTCATTGGAAAATGAACTTTCGCTCCCGGACGCATCATAGCACGTAACGGAAAAATAATAGGTGCCACGCGAAAGCCCGCTGATAGTGCAGGTGGTCAACATGCCATTATCAACCTTATAGCGATAACTTCCCGAAGAAGTTCCGTAATGCACGTTATACCCGGCAACATTCGTCATCGGTGTTCCGTCGCTGTTTACCGGAGCTTCCCAGGCAAGCGTTGCGGATCCTACAGTAACTTTACGCTTGGCCGCATCGTCTCCTCCGAAAAGGAATGATCCATCCCCGGAACCGCTGCCGCAACCGGACACGGAAACCATTACTACCATTGACAGGGCCGCGGCGAAAAGAATTCTTTTCATTTTGTGTTACCTCCTTTTTTCAAAACCGTGGGTTCAGGCCGCAAAAAAAGCCGGGCTGAATATCTTGGTGATATTTCGGCGACCCGGCTGTCTTCGTGAGACCCTGTAGGCTTTCCGTCCCATCCT
>JAQUHN010000034.1 GCA_028683555.1 Geobacteraceae bacterium
AGGTGCGGTTCTCGTTGATGTAGTCGATCATGGCGGCGAGCGTGGTGGACTTGCCGCTGCCGGTTGTCCCGGTAACCAGTATCAGGCCGCGCTCTTCGAGGCTCAGTTTTTCCAGGATCGGCGGCATGTTGAGAGTCGAGAAGGACGGGACGCCGAAGGCGATGATACGAAAGACCATCGCCACGGAACCCCGCTGGGAGTAAGCGCTGACGCGGAAACGGCTCAGCCCGGGGATGCCGTAGGCCAGGTCCACCTCGAAAAACTCTTCGAAGTGATTTTTCTGCTTTTCGTTCATCATGGAATAGGCCATTTCGCGGATGGCGTCGGCCGACATGCGCGGTGCGTTCGGAATCGGCCGCAGCCTTCCGTCGATACGCACTACCGGCTGCAGGCCCGCCTTGATGTGGACGTCGGATCCCTTCGCCTTAACCGCAATGATGAGGATATCGTTGAGATCCATAGGCTATTCCTTTTCTGCAGTACCGGTGTCGCTGACGAGGCCGGCCTGCTCGAGAATTTTCCCTTCGATCTCCGCCAGGATGGCGGGATTTTGTTTCAGGAAGGTCCGGCTGTTTTCCCGTCCCTGGCCGATGCGGTCGCTGCCGTAGGAGAACCAGGCGCCGCTCTTGTCGACGATTCCCCGGTCGACGGCCAGGTCGAGAATGTCCCCGACCCGGGAAATTCCCTCGCCGTAGAGAATATCGAATTCCACTTCCCGGAAGGGCGGGGCGACCTTGTTTTTCACTACCTTGACCTTGGTGCGTGAGCCGATGATATCGTTGCCCTGTTTCAGGGAGGCAATCTTCCGGATGTCGAGGCGCACCGAGGCGTAGAACTTGAGGGCGTTACCGCCGGTGGTGGTTTCCGGGTTGCCGAACATCACCCCGATCTTCATGCGGATCTGGTTGATGAAGATGACGCAGGCGTTTGATTTGCTGATAATGCCGGTGAGCTTCCGCAGTGCCTGGGACATGAGGCGTGCCTGGAGGCCCATGTGGGAATCACCCATGTCTCCTTCGATCTCCGCCTTCGGCACCAGGGCTGCCACCGAGTCGACAACCAGAACATCAATGGCGCCGCTTCTCACCAGCATTTCGGTGATTTCCAGGGCCTGTTCTCCGGTGTCCGGCTGGGAGACAAGGAGGTCGTCGGTCTTTACGCCGAGTTTTCTGGCGTAGCCGATATCGAGGGCGTGCTCTGCATCGACGAAAGCGGCGATCCCGCCCAGTTTCTGGGCTTCGGCCACGATGTGCAGTGCCAGCGTCGTCTTGCCCGATGATTCGGGACCGAAAATTTCGATAACGCGGCCTCGTGGAACTCCACCTACGCCGAGTGCCATGTCGAGCGAGATGGCGCCGGTGGGAATCGCGGCAACACCCGGCAATGGTTCATCATTGCCGAGGCGCATGATAGCGCCTTTACCGAATTGTTTCTCGATCTGGCTGACCGCGAGATCAACCGCCTTTTCTCTTTCCAGCATGTAATACCCTCCTGTCCGGTCGTGGCCGGATCGCTTTTCGGGGAGAATGCCCTTCCCGAAGTCGGAACGACCCCAGAAATAGCATATTTTCCAGTGATTTTTCAAGTTTATCTTTGAAATGTCGACAGGCTGACGGCTGAAGGTGAAAACACAAGACCGATAGGTTTTAAACCGGCTTTTACCTTCAACCTGCCACTCTCAGTCTTCAACCTTGACGTCAGGCTGTGCCATGAGATGGCGCCGCAGCCAGTCCAGAGCGGTAAAGGCGGTCATGCGCCGGACCCGTTCACGGCTGCCGTTGAACTGATATTTTTTCGCCGTACACTCGGAGCGTCCGGCCAGGGCGATAAATACCGTTCCCACCGGCTTGTCCTCGGTACCCCCTTCCGGGCCGGCGATGCCGGTTACGGCCAGGGCGATGTCGCTGCCGCTTGCTTTGCGGATACCCCGTGCCATGGCCATGGCCGTGGCGGAACTGACAGCCCCTTCTTTTTCCAAAAGGTCGGACGGGACCTGGAGTAGCCGTATTTTCGCATCGTTGCTGTAGGTGACGGCCCCTTCCCGGAAATAGGCGGAGCTTCCGGCCAGGTCGGTGATCTTCGCCGCGATCAGGCCGCCGGTGCAGGATTCCGCAAGGGAAAGGGTGATCCCTTTTTTCCGGAACAGTGCGGCCACCACGGTGTCGATGGTTTCCCCTCCCTCGGCCACCACATGGTCTCCGAGGCGCTCCCGAACCTTGTCGGCGGTTGCGTCGAGCAGTTCCCTGATGCGGGATTCGTCGTCGCCTTCGCCGCGCAGTTTGACCTCCACCTCCGGATAGCTGACGCAGTAAGCGATGGTCAGTCCTTCCCGCGGCCGGGCCAGTTCCTTGATCCGTTCTTCGATATGGGATTCGGAAAGGCCGAGAACCCGCATGACTCTCGTTTCAATATGGTTTGTCCGCTTCGCCCGTGCCAGGATAAAGGGGATAACGGTTTCCTCCAGCATCCGTTTCATTTCCCCCGGGACACCGGGGAGAAAAAACAGAAAGCATCCTTTATGGGGGATGATGAAGCCGCAGGCGGTGCCGATCGGGTTCGGCACCAGGGTTGACTTGGCGGGCAGCAGCGCCTGTTTCTCGGTGGACGGCAGCAACTCCCGGCCCATGATGCGGTATCGCTCCCTCAGGTGGGCCAGGGCGTCCTCGTTCAGCACCAGCCGACGGTCGGTGGCTCGTGCCGCGGCGCGGGCCGTAAGGTCGTCCGCGGTCGGTCCGAGTCCGCCGGTGGCGATGACGAAATCATTGTGAGCGGCCAGCGTCTCGATGGCGTCCATGATATCCGGTTCGTTGTCGCCGACGCAAAGGTGACGGTGGAGCTGGAAACCTTGTTCGTAGAGGCGGGATGAGATGTGGGCCACGTTGGTGTCGACGATTTCGCCGAAGATGACTTCATCGCCGATGGAGAGGGTGGAAATTTTCATAGAAACCTCAGCAGCAGGTGGAGCGAGATGCAGGCATAGATCCCGGCCACCACGTCGTCGAGCACGACGCCATAGCCGTTCTTCATGTTGCGGTCGAAGAAGCGGGCCGGCGGGATCTTGGTAATATCAAAAAACCGGAACAACAGAAAGCCGGCGGCAACCGACTGCCAGGAAAGGGCGACCCCGGTCATGGTAATGAGGAAGCCGATGACCTCGTCAATAACGATCTTGCCGGAGTCCTTTTCTTCGAAGATTTCCTCCGCGTGCCCCGCTGCCCAGCAGGAGAAAAAGAAGAAGGCGACGAGGGTGAGAAGGTAGAGCGGCAAGGAGAGGCCCGCCAGGATCAGATAAAAGGGAATTGCCCCGAGAGTGCCGACGGTGCCGGAGGCAAACGGGCTGAAACCGGTGCCGAACCAGCTGGCGGAAAACACGATGAATTTTTTCACGTTGCCGAAGTCTCCCTTTCAATGATTCTGTACACATCCTGCAGCGAAATACCGTGTGCCTCGGCAATTTTGCGGCATTCCTCGAACTCCGGCACGACGCGCAGCAGCGCAGCGCCATCGTGGATGACCTTGACCTGTACCCTGCCCAGGCTGGTGTCCCGCTCTTCCAATGAGCGGTGAAGCTTCAGGCGCGTTGCGGGATAGCGGCGCACGCCGATGGCACTGGTCTCTGTCAACAGCATGCGGGCGAGCGTCTCCTGGAGTGCCGGCGGGGAAAGGACCGTGACCCGTACCCCGGGGCGGTTTTTTTTCATCTGCAGGGCGGCAAAGGCCACATCCAGGGCGCCCGCCGCCAGGATGCGCTCCATGAGGAAGCCGAGGATTTCCGGGTTCATGTCGTCGATGTGGGTTTCCAGCACCAGGATCTCGTCGCCCGGCAACGGGGCTGTTTTCTCTCCCAGCATGACGCGGAGGATATTCGGCGTGTCCGGAAAATCCCGGTCGCCGGCGCCGTTTCCCATTTCGGTGACGGTGAACGGCGGCGGGGCGCCGAATCCGGAGCAGAGGGTCGCCAGGATGGCTGCCCCGGTGGGGGTCACCCGCTCTCCCGCACCCAGTTCGCTGTGAACCGGGATGCCCCGGAGCAGTTCGGCGGTGGCTGGAGCCGGAACCGGCAGCTTGCCGTGGGCCGTTTCCACATAGCCGCTGCCAAGGGGCAGGGCTGATGCGTACAGTTCCTCGATGCCGAGGTACTGCAGGCTGAGGGCGGTTGCCACGATATCGATGATGGAATCCAGGGCGCCCACTTCATGGAAGTGGACACGGCCAAGTTCGACAGCGTGTACCTTTGCTTCCGCCTCGGCGAGACGGAGAAATATCCGGCCTGCCTTCTCCTTGACCTCAGCCGCCAGGGAACTTTGCTCGATCATTTCGGCAATATCGGCATAGTGGCGGTGCGGCTGGTCTGCTGTCACGTGTACGTGGAACTTGGCTGCCCGGATGCCGCGCCGGCAGGTCTCTTCCGCGGCAAGACTGTAGCCGGAAAGGGGGATGGGCAGACGGGCCAGTTCCTCCTTGAGGTATGACAGGGGAACGCCCAGGTCGAGGAACGCGCCCACCGTCATGTCACCGGAGATTCCGGCAAAGCAGTCGAAGTAGAGAATCTTCACGAATAAGTCCTTCCGGAAATCTGGTTTCAGGTGTCAGGGTTAAAACCTGGAACTCAAAACTAAAAACTCAACACTCAAAACTGCCGTTTTAATCTTTCCGGTTCATCAGGCTTGCCGCATAGCCGGCACCGAAGCCGTTGTCGATGTTTACCACCGTGACGCCGGAGGCGCAGGAGTTGAGCATTCCCAGCAGCGCAGCGATACCGCCGAAGGAGGCGCCGTAACCGACCGATGTTGGTACGGCAATGACCGGCCGGTTTACCATGCCGCCCACCACCGACGGCAGTGCTCCTTCCATTCCGGCCACCACGATAAGAACCGATGCGGAGAAAATGAGGTCTTTTCTGCCGAGCAGACGGTGAATTCCCGCTACGCCGACGTCGAACAACTGTTCCACCTCGTTGCCCATCAGCCGTGCGGTTATTACTGCCTCGGCGGCTACCGGGATGTCGGATGTGCCGGCGGAGATGACCAGGATTTTTCCCTGACCCTGCATCTCGACCGGTTTCTGTTCGACCGTCAGGGCGCGGGCTTCCTCATGGTAGCGGGCTGTCGGAAAAGCTTCGGCAAGGTGCCGGGCCTTGTCCTCGCAGAGCCGGGTGACCAGGATGTTGTTGCCCTTTGCCATCAGGGCCGCAATGATCTGCCGGATCTGGGAAAGGCTTTTGCTTTCACCGAAGATAACTTCGGGAAACCCCTGGCGGATAGCACGGTGATGATCGATGGTTGCGCAGCCGATATCTTCAAAGGGAAGGTGGCGAAGCCGCTCAATGACAGTGTCAACCGTGGTTTCACCGTTTTGCAGGCTTTGCAGAATCGTTCGCAGTTGTTTGGTTTCCATGGACAGACCCCGGTGTGGATGCGCGGAAAATAGAGCCTATAAAAATAGCACTATTTCATCGGGAAGCGAAGGAAAAATGAGTTGATAAAAAATGCCGGTCATGACGCGGGTGGGTATTTTTGCGGGCTTTTGCAAAATGTGCTATGGAAGACGCCGGGTGCAAGCCTTGTGATTGAAAGAGTTTCCTGTTATTCATCCGGCAACTGTTGCGCAACTTTATGGAACTCTTCCTGAGCCTCTCGAAAGGCCTCCACGGCCGCAGGGTCAAAGTGGGTGCCCTTGTTCCGGACGATGATTTCCACCGCCTCCTCATGGGTGAAGGATGGCTTGTAGCGACGCTTGCAGATTATCGCATCATAGACATCGGCAATGGCCATGATCCTGCCGAAAAGCGGAATGTCCTCTCCCGAGAGGCCCTCCGGATAGCCGGTTCCGTCCCATTTCTCGTGATGGGAGTAGGCAATGGTTTTACCGAACTGGAGGAAAGAGTCCTTGACGTTTTCCCCGTAGAGATGTTCCGCGCGCTGGATGGCTTCACGGCCATAGAGGGTGTGCTTTTTCATTTCCCGGTATTCGTCTTCGGTCAGGGTGGCCGGCTTCAGCAGGATTCGGTCAGGAACCCCCACTTTGCCGATATCATGCAACGATGCGGAGCGATAGAGGAGATCGATGGTTTCCTCATCCAGAATTTCGGAAAATTTCGGATTTTTGGCCATTCGTTCCGACAGGAGCTTGACATAATGCTGGCAGCGTTCGATATGTCTGCCCGTTTCGCTGTCACGTGTTTCCGTCAGGGCCGCCAGGCATTGGATAGTGAAATTCTGCATTGCCACGAGTTCCCTGTTACGGGTCTTGACCGTCTGCTCCTCCCGCCAGTACTTGAAGAAGGTGAGCAGGGAGAAATTGCTGGCAAGTGTTACGAGCGGAAATAAGGGCGAGATGAAAATCCCTTCTGTGCGCAGTGCCCAGTCCGACGTAAACCAAAGCCCCAGACCGCAGGCAAGGATTGCCGATAAGCCGAGGGCCGAGCGGGTCCAGCTCAACAGCAATGCGGAGAGGATGCCGCAGAGCAGAACCAGAAACAGTTCGAGCCCCGGGGTCCAGTCGGGGCGGCGGAAAAACTCTTTTTTCAGCATGTTGTCGATTATCGTTGCATGGATGTCAACGCCGGGGAAAGCGCTGGCCAGCGGGGTTGTGCGGTAATCTTCCAGGCCGGCGGCGGATGTGCCGAGAAAAACGATTTTTCCCGCAAAGGTGTTTTTTTTCACCTTGTTTTCCAGGATATCCCGGGCAGAGATATGGATGAAGGGTGATGGGCCATCGTGATAGCGGACCAGCAGATTTGCTTTTGCATCGACCGGAATGCTGATATCGGACAGGATGATGCTTTCGAGTTTGCCCGAGGATGTTTTCAAGACCGCCTGTTTGATTTTCAGTGACTGCATCAGGGTCGCCAGCGGCAGGCTGGGGTAGAGTTTTCCCTGGTATTCGACGATGAGCGGAACACGACGGAGGACCCCGTCAGGATCCGGAATGACATTGAAAAAACCTGAATCCGAAGCTGCCCGCGCCAGGCTGCCGAGGCTGCAGACGGCGCTCTCCGCTTGGAAAAGCCCTGTCGGGAGGCTTGCTGTCGTCTCCTTCCCCAAGGTGGCCGTTGTGAGCGGATTGAGCGGGCATGTCGCGGAAAGGGGCTGCTTCCCGGCGAAGAGAAAGCTGTAGCCGAGGACGATGGGTCCGCGGGAAAAGATGCCGGCCAGAACCAGGTCGTTGTCCTGCAGGTTGCCGGGTATGTCGGAGAGATTTACCCTGAGGCCGAATTCCCGTTTAAAATCTTCACTGATCACACGCAGAGACGTGCGGTCGGGTTCCGGAAAGACCATGTCAATGCTTATGCTGGTGGCGCCGAGTTGCCGGATTTTCTCGAGAAGGATGCCGATGCGGTAGCGGGGCCACGGCCATTGGCCGAAGCGGGCGAGGCTTTGTTCATCAATGTCGACAACGACCGGGTTTGCCGTTACGGAGGCGCGGTTGGGCGAACTGTTCGCGCGCAAAAAGGTGTCGTAGATCTTGAAATCGAGAAAGCGGAAGAAAGCCGGTCGTTGGATAGTCAATCCGGCAACGAGCAGGGTTATGGCGATGCCGGCCAGGAATATCAAGCCGCGCATCTTTTTCGGTTTTGCCAGAAGTGCGTTACGTACCGCCAGAAAAGTCATGTTTCAGTCCTTGCCGTACTGTTGCCGGCGATTTCTCTGTCGAGGATAATTGCCGTGATTATTCCGGGCAGCCAGCTAACGTACCACCACTTCTACCCGACGATTTCTTCGTTCTGCAATTTCATCCTTTGTTATGATGAGGGGGTTGTCCTCGCCATGGGAGGTAACTTCGATGAATTGAGGGTTGATGCCGAGGGAGAGGAGACTTTTTTGGATCAGCAAGGCCCGTTCCAGTGCGAGGCGGTAATTGTCTTCCCGTGAGCCCACCCGGTCGGTATGGCCTACGATGCTGACATCCGTTGAATTCCGGTCTGCAATGGCCGGAAGGATCTCGACCAGGAGATTTTGAGATTGATTGGTTAATTCTGTAGTACCCGTTTTGAAATACAGCATGAAGTGGATGGGCGGTGACGGTAACGCCGAGAGGGCGGCGCCGAAGATGTTGTTGATTTCCTGGTCAGCCATAACTGCCGGCGCCGCAGGAGCAGTTTCGGCGGATTGTATGCTGGTTGACTGCTTCGGTTCCTGCAGAAGCTGACTTCCTCCCAGGTTGGAAATCAGCAGTTGGCCGGTTTTTCCGTCAGGCTCGGGAAGCAGGACAACGGTGCACCGGTCTCTGCTGCAGGCTGCCAGGCACATGAGAACTGCAAGGCCGAAAAGTACAATTTCGCTTGTTTTCATGCTGAATACCTCACGAATCGCCGGCCGTGCTTGCCGGTTACTTCTTTGCAGGATATTGTTTGAGCCGTCGTTGCTGCTGGCGGGAGTTATGGTCGTTCGGCGGGGTTTTCAACCTGTACCGCAAACTTGGTTCCCCTGATGCCGATATTCGCCACCGGTGTTTCGAAGCGCACCGATTGCGGTGACAGTTTGCCGATAATCCCCGATAGATACGCTGCCGTTCCCCTGATCAACCTGGTGACGATTGAGAGTTTTCCTTGCGCGGGGGAAAAGAGGAACTCGTTGATCGAAACCTCGCTGTTTGGCCCGATGGACAGGAGGGTGTCATCCCGGAACACAATGGCCATGCTACCGTCAGGGCCGGTTTTCAGCGAGTCGTGCTGAAATACCCTGGTGCCGCTTTTCGCTTCGACAGGCGTCATGTCACGGATAATGACGGCTGTGCCATGGGCCGTCTTGACGCTTCCCGCAGGTGTGCCCGCAGCATGGCAGGGGAGGGGTGCGAACAGGCAAACAGCGGTGATGATTCCCGCGAGTATTTTCATGGTTGGTTCTCCTCGTCGAGTCTTGAACGGTTACACTCTAGTATCCATATCCAACTGGAAGCTCCTGGCATTGCTGAGCCTTGCCGGGCTGGCGCTTCTGCAAAATCTCTTGTCTGCTCCCAATGCTCAGCGTCTGTTTCGCCCTGTTCCGGTTGTCGTTTCTTTGCCGGGAAACTACGCCATCCGCCTCGCGCCATTTTTCCTGGAATACTATCTTTCAGGGTTGGTGACAGTCACGTTTCTCGGTAGATGCCGGGCAGGGGTTCCGGGTTGCGACGGATGTAATGCCTGGTAATGACGTACCGGGGTGGCTGAATATTAGATGAGTATAACACGCTTAAATTCATCTGTCAGGTTGGTGCCTGGTAAGTATTTGGCATAGGGTGCATGCGCTTCGTAAAAAAATATTCAGAGCCACGGGCTCCAGGATTGAGGGGATTGGCTTCTCGAGCGAGCGATTGGCAGGTGGATTTGGTGTTGCCATTGAAGGTGCGGCGGTATGTAATCCGGGTAAAAGAAAAGGGGCTTCTCAAATGAGAAGCCCCTTGTTTGTTTGTACTGGTCGGGATGACTGGATTCGAACCAGCGGCCCCTTGCTCCCGAAGCAAGTGCGCTACCAGGCTGCGCTACATCCCGACGTTGGCTGTTATAGCTTTTTGCCATGGTTTTGTCAACAGGATATCATGTGCCGGGATGCTCGACCCTCAACCGGGATTGAGGCTGTTGAACATTCCCGGTGGCGTCCGTTTTGACGGTCCGGTCTTGTGATTAATGAGCGGACCCGTGTCGGGATTACGGTATTAGTGCGAAGTTAGTAGGCTTTTTCCAGGATGCCGATGACGTCCTCTTTGCTCGGATTTCGCGGGTTGAAGATGGTGCTGATTTCCTTGAGAGAGTCGAGAGCGATCTTCTCGAAATCGTCGCGTGATACGCCAAGTTCCTTCAAGGTGGGAATGCCGATGCTGCGGGACAGTTCCCGTATTGCTGCAACAGTCATTGCAACCGCTTCATTCGCTGCCAGATCTTGAATCTCCAGGCCCATGGCCAAACCGACATTCTTGACCCTGTCCGGCACGGCTTGTCCGTTATACTCAATGACATAAGGCAGGACCGCGGCGTTGGCAAGGCCGTGCGAGATGCCGGAATAGATGCACAGGGGATGGGACATGGAGTGGGCAAGGCCGAGGATTGCCGAGTTGTAGGCGAAACCTGCCAGCATGCTTCCCAGGAGAATGTTGTTTCGTGCGTCCAGATTGGATCCGTTTCGTACTGCTTCGGGAAGATACTGGAACAGCAGTTGGATGGCTTTTGTGGCATTGATGTCTGTTGGAATCGAGGCGGCAACCGAAAGATATGCTTCGATGGCATGGGCCAGGGCACCCATCCCGGTGGCGGCGGTAAGTGCCGGCGGTGCTGCGAGGGTAAGATGCGGGTCCATGAGGGCGACGCGCGCGCCCACGTTCTGGCCGCCAATTACCATTTTCTTCTTCTGCTGGGTGTCGGTGATGACGGTGAAGGCCGTTACCTCGCTGGCGGTTCCCGCCGTGGTCGGGATGGCGACCACCTGAATGCCGGCGTTCTTTACCAGGTTTATTCCGTCGTACTGGTTGATGGGCGATTCATTGGTCATCAGGATAGAAACAGCCTTTGCCGCATCGATAACGCTTCCTCCGCCAACGGCAACAATCGCTTCGATTCCTGCCTCCTTGGCCAGTTGAGCGCCTTCTTCAACAAGTGTGTCGGTGGGGTTCGGTTCTACGGCATCCCATATCGTCACTTCGAGTTTCGCTGCTTTCAGGGAGTGTAGCACGGCGTCGGCAAGGCCGGCTTTTTTGACCCCGCTATCATAGATGCAGAGAACTTTGGATACTTCGAAGCCGAGAAGCAGGTGCCCTACTGTTTCGGCGCTGCCGGGAGCGAATGCAACGGAGCTGGGGATCGTAAAATGAAAATGCATGGCGAATGCCTCCTATGGCTTATTCTAAAAGTGTTCCGATTTTCTGCTGCATCGGGAATTCATTCTAATATCAAGAAGCAATAGTGCGGTTTTGGTGGATTCCGCCGACCCGTGAGAGGTGTTGCGGATCGTATCCTTTTGAGAAATCTGCCACCAACTCCGATTTCTGTTCGGATATCGGCGAATCATACCCCCAATAGTGCGTTGTTTCAATATTTTTTCGGTTCCGGAAAGCGGTTCCTGTCACGGTTGTGGGGCGGCATTTTTTTTTGGATTGCGGAAGTAGTCGGAAACAATTGGTTTTTTTGTGTTTTAGATAATAAATAAGGCCAGTAATTTTCATGTTGACATTCGATGTATACATAATTAAAATCAACGGCTGTTTGTCAATGATTTTTTTTGACAGGCAGGCAGCAACGATGGCCCCGTTTTTGGAGCTTAGGGTTTGCGGAAATGGGCCTGGATTTTGCCGGTATTGAATTTGGATTTTCTACCCTGTCCGTCGTTAAGGGGAGTTGATACTTCGGATCGTTTCAGCCAGCTCGTGCCGGTGGTCGGTATCGCAGTGGTTTGGAGTCAAAGAGCCCAGATTCTGGGGAACTTACATCGAGAGGAGAAAAATCAGATGGCACTTCCGTTCAAAAAAGGAAACGTTGTAAAGTATGAAACAGGTTATGTTGCAAACGTCATGAACGTTCTTGACGACGCTCTTATCCTTGATCAGGACAATGCAGGAAATTCCGGCATGTTCAGGGTTGCAGTTGATCCGAACAATGTTGAAGCAGCTGGCCTCAAGGTGATCAGGTAAGTAGAAGTTTTGTGAAGTTTTTTAGTAGGTTGGTATCGGTTGTTTCCGATTGAATTCCAAAATGGTGCAAGCCTTATATACAACGCAGTATAAAGCCGAATGTTAGGTCACGGCTTGCCGTGTCCTTGACATAGATGTGCCGCTCGGCCATACCGAACCAAAATGTTTGTTACAGGTTCGATACCAGACAGCCCCCTGCCTTTGCCGGCAGGGGGCTTTTTTTACGTCAAGCAGCGGGGTACGCCAGTGGAAAATGTGGTTTGAGCCGCTTCAGCAATTGCCAGTCCGCTCCCGGGAAAAAACAAGGTCCAGTGTGCTGGCTATCTTGTCAACGCTGTAGGGCTTCGAAACGGCGGCGATAAAACCGTATTTTTCATAGTTCGCCATGACCGGATCGTTGGAGTAGCCGCTGGAGACGATAAGCTTAGCATTGGGATCGAAGGCAAGAATTGATTGTGCGGCTTCTTTTCCGCCCATCCCGCCAGGTATGGTCAAGTCCATGATTACGACGGAAAAGGGGAGTTCGGCTTTCAGGGCGGTCTTGTATATTTCTACGGCATCTTCGCCGTTGGTGCAGGTGAATGCCTGATAACCGAGGACTTCGAGCAGTTCCGAGGACAGGTTGCGGATCATTTCTTCATCATCCATGATAAGTATATGTTCCTTAGGTGTCCTTTCGTTGTACGTTATTTTATCTTTGCTCGGATCTTTCGCGCATACTTTTTCTGATGAAGGCAGGTACACGACAAACGTTGTTCCGGAATCCATGGAGGATTGCACTTCAATGGCGCCACCATGGTTTCTGATAATAGAATGTGCCGTGCTGAGGCCAATGCCCGTGCAGCCTGATTTTGTCGAGAAGAAAGGGTCGAATATCCTGCTCAGGTGCTCGCTTGGAATGCCGCACCCCTGGTCGGAGAAAGAGAGCGTCAGGTAGGGGCCTGCGGGAAGTTCATGAATATTGTTTTCCTTCAAAGTGCGGTTTTCTGCCCGGATGCTCACTTCTCCACCATCCTGCATTGATTGCGCCGCATTCAGAATGATGTTCCTGACTGCCTGGTTCAACTGCTCTTCGTCAGCTTCCACGTAGATGGATTCCGGAATGCTGTAGTCCCCTTTTACCTTTGTGCCGCGCAATGCCAGAGATAGCGATTCATGAATGAGGTTTGCCGCTGAAATGCTCTGTTTGTGCGGGAGGCCACCTTTGGCGAAGGTGAGAAGTTGCCGGGTAAGTTCCGCGGCCCGATGCTGCGCTTTTTCGGCCGCTTCCAAAGCCTTTAACGCTTTGCTTGGCGCGTCAAGGTATATGCGTGCCAGAGAAGTGTAGCCGATGGACGCCGTGAGGATATTATTGAAATCGTGTGCAATTCCGCCGGCAAGGACAGCCATGGATTCCAATCGCTGCAACTTGAATACCTGGTCCTCCATGAGTCGGTGTTCAGTCATGTCGGTGATCGTCCCGGTGATGCGCCCCGGTTTTCCTTCGGCGGTTTGATGGATCACCTTGCCTCTCGTGAGGATCCATCGGTATTCGCCGTTTTTGCACCGTATCCGATGCTCAAGGGCGCAGGTTTGGGTCTCGCCATGGACGATTTTGTCAAGCGATTCCGAGACGCGCTGGTAATCATCGGGGTGCAGGCGGCTCGACCACTCTAGCAGGCTGTTGCCCAGTTCGTGGTCGGCAAAGCCGAGTATTTCCTTGTATCGTTCAGAGAAAAATATTTCATTGCTCTGCGCCTCCCAGTCCCAGACTCCGTCGCCACTCCCTTCGAGGGCAAATTGCCACCTTTTTTCATTTTTAAGGTTTTTCTTTCTGGATTGTTTCGTTTTGCTTAAGAGCCGCATGATTACGGCTCCGGCGATGAGGGCGGCAAGAATTGACCAGAGGACTAGCTGGTGCGTTGCAGGTTGTGTGATCATGGTTGGCGCTCCCGAAAACTGTCGTAAATATGCTCTTGATTGAAAAAAACACCGAACCGGAGTTTTTTTTGCTTACTCGGCTTTTCTCTGCTTGCGCCGGTTGCCTTCGATAATAAACCCTGTGATGATTGCGGCCTGTTCCGGGTCGAGATCGACGAACTCCAGGCCCATGCCGGGTGGCAGGGATGGTTTTGCCGGATCGAGCGGTGGGTTTAGCCATGCTACCCTGGCGCTTGTTTCTATCGGTGTCTGAATGTCGGGAAGGTGAAAGCGAATGCTAAGGATGGTGTCAACGGGTAAAACGTTTCGTATTTCCACGAACATGCCCCTGCTGCCCAGGTCGACTGAGTGGAAGGTGAAGGGGGCCGGTGTCAGAAAGCCATAGTCAACCGCCAGCCTCGTTTTTAACCGTGCATTTGATAGGCCGGTCGAGTCGGTAAATCCGTAGAGGGAGGAGAAGAAGGTCTTTCGCTGCAGCGGTTTCAGGAGCACGTACTCACAGCCTGAAGCACTGCTGCGCAGTTGGTATTCTTTGTTTTCCTTGGAGCAGATCATGACGACGGGAATTTTTCGTGTTCCGTCGTCTTGCTTGATGAGTCGCAGGTATTCCAGGTTGCTGCCGGCGATATTTGCCGAAAGATACACAACGGCAGGATTTGCCTGTCGCACTGTTTCCAGCAGGAAATCCTGCTTCTGGCAGGTAACAAGCTCGAAGCCGCTACCCCGGAGGAAGGTTTTCATAAGTTCGATGAATATGCAATCGGTTTCAGCCAGCAGTATCTTCACCTTCTCCATCAAGTTCTCCCTTGCTTTGTGGATTGTTTGGTTTTGTCTGTTTTGTAGGTTCAGTGCCCCTTCTTCATGTTCATTGTGTATGCCAGCCGAATCGGCCTTGCGGCTGCGGTTGGTCTCCTTAGTCGGCTGGGGATCCCTGCGGTTCGGCAGGCTTTTTCTGGCAGATTGCGCTGTATTCTGTTCGGACTGTTTGGCCTGTCAGTTTTTTTGCTAACTTTGCGTATCTCCCCGAAAATTTGTTGCACGTGGCATTTTTTTTGTGTGCCAGGGGTTCTTGGCGGCACATGCTCCGTGTCGGGGGTGCCCCGGATTTATCGTAAAAACCGCTGTGGCTGTCTACTGTAATGAAGGTTGACCGGGGGCGTCTTTTCGTACAGAGGTTTTTTTCTTGCAAGAGATACCGACCCTTTTCATGAGAAAAAAGTGCCGTCCTCGTTTAAGGTTGTTGAGAAGTGGGAAATATCGGATGGAGATTTTGGTTTTAATTTAATATATATTATAAATAAAAAGTAATGCGCTTAATGGATAATTAAACCGGTCGTTTGGTCAGGGTTGCGCTACTATATAGCGCTATTGTCCGGTAGAAATATAGTCGTAGAAAAGATGAAAAGTATGTAGGATAAAAAGTGACTTGCTTTCATGCCAGAGTTGTTCATAATTATCTAAAATAAGTCGGTTTTTTGACACAAAACAACTTCGAAACGCGAGGTTTTTTTGCTGTGAACCGGCAGTATGATTAAATTTTTTACATTAATTTGCCGGCCTTCCCCAAATACAGACCAGCCAGACGGCAACGCACTGCTGTCCAGCCTGAAGTGGTACACAAAATGAGGATGAAATCACCAGGAGATGCTTGTCTGCCACGCCTCGGCGTCTGGGGGGCGCTGGCTGCTGTGTTGCTGCTTCTGCCGATGATCTGCAGTCCTGGCCATGCGCTGGAAAAGCACGAGACGAAAAGCATTCTGATACTCAACTCGTACGACACGGATCTGCCGTTAATTCGTGCCATCACCAGCGGCATCCGGTCAGCGAACGGGATGTGGAACATCAACTACTTCACGGAAAGTATGGATATTTGCCGTTTTCCGGGAGAAGAACATCTTCAGGCCCTGGAAACGCTGTATCGACGGAAGTATCGTTCGGAAAAACCGGATCTGATCATTGCGGTAGGGAATCATGCCGTCAATTTCCTCGCGCAACGCAGCGATGCTCTTTTCAGTGGTGTTCCGGTTGCCTATGCGGAGCTTGCCGATTCAGAACCGCAGCGCAAACTGCCGCCTTCTTTTCGCGGGTTCCGGATGCCGACAGATATCCGTGGTACAGTTGACACGGCATTGCGGCTTCATCCGGGGACGAAACATATTGCGGTTGTCAGTGGTCGGCTGGCCCTTGATCGGCTTTTCGAGGCACAGGCCCGGAGGGAGTTAGCCGAATACGCCGAAAAGTTCGATATCATCTGGGTTACGAACCTTTCGGCATTCGACTCACTGGAGAAGATTGATCGTCTTCCGGACAAGACGATCATTCTGTTTTTGTCGTTTCTTAAGGGAGACTTTCGCCCCGTTGAGCCGGGAAAACCGTTTGTTTCCCAACTGTCTTCCCGCGCCCATGCTCCGCTGTATACGCTCTGGAGCACCCAGGTCGGCAAGGGAATGGTGGGTGGTCACGTGCTCGATTTTGAGGAAGCCGGGATCCGGCTCGGCCGGACTGCCGTGAGTATCCTGGGCGGAGCGCAGTTGCCGCCCGCTGCCGTGGGCGAGGAGGGGTTGCTCCAGTATCGATTTGACTGGCGGGAATTGCGACGGTGGGGGATTGCCGAGTCGAACCTGCCATCGTCGAGTAGTGTCGAGTTTCGCAAACCTCCCATTTGGATAGAATACCGGGACGATGTCCTCATCATACTAATTATTTTTGCACTGCAGGCCCTGTTCATTGTGGCTCTGCTCATCAACGGTAAATCCTTGCGCAGAACCCAGGCCGCACTGGAGGCAAGTGAGCAGCGCTTTTCGTCCTTTTTCCGGAATCTTCCCATCGGCTGCATTATCGTTCGCTTTGTGCATGATGCCGACGGTGCAATTGTCGACATGGAGATCCAGGACGCGAATTTTGCGGTTAGCGTGGCCTTGAATCGGCCCTTTTCCGAACTCATAGGTGCTCGGGTGTGTACTCTGTTGGATGTCGCCACTCTGCGTCACCTTGATATCTATCAAAGGTTAGTGGAAACAGGGCAGCCGCAGGCGTTCGAGACCATCTTCGCGCAGACCGGGCATTGGTTTTTCTGCTCAGCATCGGCTCTTCGGGACGATCTCTATTCGATTGTGGCCATCGATATCAGCGAACTGAAACGGGCTGAACAACTGCGCCGGGAGAGCGAGGAACGTTTGCAGGACGCGCTGGAAACGGCAAACCGGATATCCCGCTATATGGAGACGGTGCGGGAGAAAGAGCGGAAGTACATTGCCCGGGAAATCCATGACGAACTCGGCCAGGCCCTGACGGCGCTGAAGATTGATCTCTACCGGCTGAAACACCAGTCCCGGGAACCGGAAAAAAAATTCACGGCGACCATTGATCAGATGTCCGCCCTCGTTTCGAGCATTATCCGCGATGTGCAGAGAATCTCTGCCGAACTCCGACCACGACTGCTGGACGATCTCGGTCTTATTGCCGCCATCGAGTGGCTTAGCCAGGAATTCAGTGAGAGAATGAATGTTCCCTGCACCTTTGATGCTCGGCATGCGGAATCCTGCACCGGCACGGCCTGTGCCACCGCCATTTTCCGTATCGTTCAGGAATCGCTGACCAACATCTGCCGCCATGCCCAGGCCTCGCACGTGGCAATTACCCTGGACTGCGGCGACGGCAAGGCCTTTCTGGAGATTGTCGATGACGGGATTGGAGTAAGCAGGGATCATCTTTCCTCTGAGGAGTCACTCGGCCTGCTCGGCATCATGGAGCGTGCCTACATGTGTGGCGGCAAGGCCGATATTTTCGGCGAACCAGGCAAGGGAACCACCGTCACAGCGGTAATCCCCTGCTCGGCAAATGGAGCATACAGTCATGAAGATACTCATTGTTGACGATCATCCCCTGGTTCGTAAGGGCATTTCCGAGGTTTTGTCGGCTGTAGGGGCGGAAATCGATGAGGCGGCAACCGGTGTTGAAGCTGTTCTCAAGGTTTGCGAGCAAAAGTACGATATTGTTCTGCTGGATATTTCCCTCCCCGGCCAGAGCGGGCTGGAGGTTCTCAAGCTGCTGAAAAAAGAGCGGCCGCGCCTGCCGATACTGATCCTGACCATGCATCCGGAAAAACAGTATGCCATTCGCGCAATGAAGGCAGGCGCTGCAGGATATGTTACCAAAGATTGCGAACCGGAAAAGCTGATCCTTGTCATTGAGCGTATTGTCCAGCAGGGACGATACCTCAGTAAAAGTGTCACGGAACTTATGGCCGATGATCTTTCTTCTGCTTCCTATCGTGAGCAGATTCGTCACGAACGGCTCTCTGACCGTGAGTTCCAGGTGGCTTGCCTCATTGCCTCGGGCAGAACCGTGGGGCAGATTGCCGAAGATATCAACCTGAGTGTCAATACGGTCAGCACCTACCGGACCCGGCTTCTTGCCAAGCTGGAGATGAAGACGAATGCTGAATTGACTGCCTATATGATTCGGAAGGGACTGGTGGAGTAGGCTACACGTCAGCTGCGGTGTGTTTTGCCGGGCAAAGAATAAAGCGGTGGCGAGGGGCGACAGTTTGACTGTCGCCCTTTTTGCGTCGAGCTGGAATCGTGTTTTGGAGCTTCAGCAGGCAGGGGTTGCTTCAACGCATTACTACCTATTGACAACTCTGTTGCTGTCGAGGTATCAGAGTTATGTTTCCAGCAGACAGACAAGGGAAACTAGGGAGGAAATATCATGGTAAGTTTTTCATCCGCACCCATCGACCCGGAACGGGTGTACGAGCTGATTGGTAAGGGAGCTGCCGGCTCGGTACTTTTCCATTATGCCGTTGCAAAGCCGATGGGGACGCGCGAGGGTATCACCAGCCACATCACGTACGAGTCGCATGGCGATGTGGAACAGAACCTGGAAGACATTGCCGCCGAAATGAAGGAACAATGGAACCTGACCGATGTGCTGCTGCTGAGGAGACAAGGGACCGTTGCCGTGGGAGAAATCATCTCGCTGGTGGCGATCAGTTCTTCCGCCAGTGAAGATGCCTTTGCAGCATGCCGGCACGGGCTTGCCCGCCTGAAAAAAATGCCTACCATCAAGAAAACGGAAGTCTACTCGTAGCGCCCCAGGAAGTGTATCGGCAGGAAGCCGGTTTGGGTTGGCACAACAGTTTTTAAGGTTTCCGGATGAAAAAAACTGACGGTATCCTTTTCCCTTGACAGGGAAATATCATGTTTCTATAGTCAGCGGAGAATCGCTTCTGATTTGCCAGATTGAAAGGAGCTTGCCGGTTATGAAAGATTACTTCAGCCCAAATATCAATGATCAATCCGGACCGGGGTCGGATGCCAACAGCAACGCCCTTTGCCGTTCCGGTAGCGATGCTGATGCCTGCATAAGCGGCAGCGGCTGCACTGGTTGCAACTCCGGCAGTGAGGTCAGCAACTGCGTCCAGGGATAAGCTGTTTTGCCATCTTATGCGGGGCATGTCTTGCTCGACCGGGAACTGCCGCATCTGCTGAGTTTTTTTCTTGAAGGCCGAGTACTCGTTCGGCATGATGGTTGAGATTGTACCTGTCCATGCCATAAGCCCTTAAAGGCGCCGTTGCGGCCTGTGGCGGGAACGCCCCGACCCGCACGTGCGCGTTAATCTCCGGCTGCAACCCAGTTCTGCCCGGAAAAGAAGGATGAAGTGACAGAAAAACCGAAGAAGCTGTCCGCGCCAACCAAAGTCTGCCTGTCCATCACCTCGAACTGTAACCTGGCATGTCGGCACTGCCTGGCCAAATCGGATCAAACCTGCGAAGACCTTTCCCGCCATGATCTCTTCAAAATTATTGAGGAGCTGGCAATGGAAAAGGTCTTTTTTGTTTCCCTGTTCGGCGGAGAACCCTTCACCAGAAAAGATGTCCTGGAAATTGTGGAGTTCCTTGCACGTTTTCCGATCGGCATCACAATCAATACCAATGCTACCCTGATAGACGATGACCTGGCGGCACGGCTCAGCAAGTACAAAATCTCTTACGTAGTAAGCCTGGATGGCTCGTCGGCGGAGACAGTGGACCGGATCCGGGGGCACGGGGTGTTCGATCAGAGCCTGAGAGGGATTCGGGCGCTGAAAAAGTACGACAGCAGAATTCTGCTGTCGACCACCGTCATGTCGCAGAATTATCGTGACCTCGGCGCGATAGCCGCTCTCGGCAAGGAACTGGGAGTCATGGGGGTGCGGATCAATACCGTTTTTTTTATAAATAATGCCGAATGCTATCTGGACGACATAGCCCTTCAGCCGGAACACTATTTGTACCTGTACGATACGTTCGAGGATCTGAAAAGAGAATATGGCAGCTTTGTGTCCGGATCGCTGCTGCAATTGATGGAATCCGTTCGCTCAATAACGGTTGATGGATTGCCGCCAAACCTGAACAGCCTCGAAATCCCGGTCGAGCCCTGTGGCGCGGCGGTCAATCAGTGCGCCATCAGACCGGATGGGGAAGTTTTGCCGTGCGTACTGCTGTGGAATACGCCATCGGGAAATGTCCTGCAACAACCGTTCAAGGAAATCTGGGACAACTCCGGTACCCTGGATGAATTTCGAACGGCCTTCAACCTTGCCGGAAAAGATGTCGCCGGGTGCATTTCCTGCGAGTATCGCTATGTGTGCTATACCGGGCACCGCTGCAGTCCCTATTTCATCCCGGGCGGCATGGCCAACAGAAAGCTGTTCTGCATTAAGCTCTGGATGAAACAACCGGAAAAGGTTTAGGTCATGGACTATCCACCTCTGCGAACGCTGTATTTTTATAACCGGAACTGCAATCTGCGCTGTCGACATTGCTGGATCGAGCCTGGATTCAATGAAAAGGGCAGCGAGGACCTGGCGTTCGCCGAGGTCAGGGAGCTCGTCTTCCAGGGGCAGGCGCTGGGTCTGGACAGTGTCAAGCTGCTCGGCGGCGAACCATTGCTGCTGCCGTATATTCGTCAATTCATTGATTTTCTGATCGTCGAACAGCTCAAGATCCTGATCGAAACGAACGGGACCCTTATCGACGACGACATTGCCGCAAGGCTTGCTGAAGCGAACCCTTTCGTTTCCATTTCCCTGGACGGCTCCAGTGCTGAGACGCATGCCATGCTGCGCGGGAATCCCGAGTCATTCGACCAGGCCGTAGCCGGCGTGCAGAAACTGGTGAGAAACAGCATCCGGCCCCAGGTGATTTTCTGCCTGCACAAGGCAAACCGACATGATCTGGATGAAACCGTCAATCTGGCAAGGGACCTGGGCGCAGCCAGCATCAAGATCAACTTCATATCGGACATGGGGCGGGCGCAGGGCATGGCAAACGAGCGCCTTTCCGTACAGGAGTTTGTCGACATGTACCATGCCTTCTGCGCAAAATCGCGTGATGATTTCAAAGTCCTGTTCGACATTCCCCCGGCGTTTCACAGCATCTCCACCCTGGTCAGGAATGAGAATGCCAGGACCTGTGGCATCAGGAATATCCTTGGCGTTTTGTCGAACGGCGACATTTCCATCTGTGGCATTGGAAATATTGAAAAAGAACTGTTGTTGGGAAATGTTCGGAGCCATTCGCTGGCGTCTGTGTGGAAGGACAATGAGACACTCCGGATAATACGGGCGGGGTTGCCCGGCAATCTCGGCGGGGTGTGTCGTCGCTGCATATTCAAAAAGACCTGCATGGGTCGGTGCATAGCCAATACCTATCACCGTACCGGGAGCCTGCTGGACGGTGACCTCTTTTGCGGCGAGGCATACCGTCTCGGCTTTTTCCCGGAGACCCGTCTGCTTTAAGCGGACTCGCTGTTTTCATGTGAAGGACCTTGCGGCGTAACCTCGTTTTCTATGCGGCAATCAACTTCAATTACCTGACAGGCAAACGGAGATACAACTCATGACCAATTTTGTGCTGGGCGATAGCGTGGTATACAGAAAAGAAGCCGACGGCGCCCTGATATACAACCATGCAACAGGCATCGTCACGCCTTTGAATGCTACCGCCGCCTATCTGTGTGAATCGCTGTTTATCAATCGAGAAGATCCGGAAAAAGCTCTGGCCGGAATAAAGGTGCGCTGGAGGGTAACGGACGAGGAAGCCGTCAAGTCGGACATTGCGCGGTTTATTATCGGCATGAAACAGCTCGGCCTGATTGAGGAAAAGGGTATCTGACCGGTGCCCTGTCTTGTCTGGTTTCCATCCGGAAACGATCCTTTTTAATTCGGCCAGGTCTCGCCCTGCGGGCAGCCTATGCTGTTCAATCCGGAGTTTCCGGTTAGGCGGCCGCTAGTCAACCGTCCACCGGGAAGGGACGAAAAGCTTGCACTCCCGGTAGACGGACGAGACCTTTTCGAGGAACTCGACCGACCACGAAACTTTCAGCGGCCTGGTCACGAGGACCGAATCGTAGAAAATCCCCTCTTTGGCTCCCCCCAGCTTGACGATAATCCGGTATTCCCCCGGCGCCAGATTCAGATAGGGCGCCTCGCACTGTACCAGTATGCTCCCCTGTCCCGGAATCAACGCGCTTGCGCAGTGCTGGCCATGGCTTTGAATGCTTGCGTACAGCTCTACCATGCCCGGATCAAGAATAAGAATGCTTACCGTGGGAAGCTCGACAGGCTTGTCGAGCGTATTAAAGATGGTGGTTTGAAACCTCACGGTACTGGGTGTGGTTATCTCGCTGGCATTTTTCGACGACTCGGGCCGTATGGAAAAATCTTCTATATAGATCTGCATCGGGCAATCATGGTGATGGATGAACTTGTCCGTGGTGCTGGCTGCTGCGGAACCGAGTTTATGCTGCAGCGACAACGCGTAATAGTTCGAGATGGCTTCCTGCGTGTCGCCGTAAAAAACCATCCGGCCCCTGTCGAGCACAAGCGTCTTCCGGCAAAGCCGTTGAATCATGCCGATGTTATGGGATACCACGACCGCGGTTACACCCTCTTCAGCCACCATGGCTTCTATCCTGTCGTAGCTGTTCTTGATGAAATTCACATCGCCTACCGCTAGGATCTCATCGATGAGCAGGATATCCGGTTTTGTATGGATGGCGATTGCAAAACCGAGACGCATCCTCATGCCGGTGGAATAGGAGGATACCGGGGCATCGATGAATTTGCCAAGGTCGGCGAACCGCACGATATCCTCGTACCGCTCCCTGATCTCGCTTCTGGTCAACCCCAGCAGCGTGCCGTTGAAAAAAATGTTGTCGCCGCCGGTAAAGTGGGGATGAAAGCCGGCGCCCAGGGTAATGAGCGATCCGACGGTACCGTTGACGATGATTTTTCCCCGATCCGGGGTGTATATGCCGGACACCAGCCTGAGCATTGTCGACTTGCCGGAGCCGTTGGCGCCGATAATGCCGAGCGAATCCCCCTTGTGCACCTCGAACGAGAGATCGGCTAATGCCCAGAACTCATCCTTTCTCAGCCTGCCGGTATCGGGCGGAACCCCGACGAAAATCCGCGAAACATCCAGGGTGCCGTAGAAAAGGCTGCGCTTGAGGTTGCGGCAGAACTTCTTGCCAACCGTCTGAAAGGAAATGGCGGGACTCTGGTCGATCATGTGCATGTGCTTTCCGTCATAATTTTTCGATCACCTTGTCCTCCGCCAGGTAGAGGAGTCTCAAGCCCAGCAGGAAGATCACCAGCGCGCCGCCCGAACTCAGCAGGAATCCATACGGATTGTCGAATGACCCGTTGGCAAGGGAGGCGCGGCTCCAGTCTAGCAGGTAGGATAGCGGGTTCAGGCGGATGATTTTTCTGATCAGCTCATTGTCTACCTGGGGAGAGTAAATAACGGGGGTGACGAACATCAGCAGTTGCATCCCGTAGTCCAGCCATTTCTTGGAGTCCGGCAGTACCACCGAGTAAATCGAGGCAAGCAGGCCGATCCCGGCTCCCATCAGGATCAAGGGGAGGAGCGTAACAGGCAGGGTGAGGATTTTCCAGCTGGGGAATATCCGGTAATAGAGCAGAACAACTTCAATGATAAGCAACCCCGCGGCGAAGTTTAATGCCTGGAGAATGATCTGCTTTACCAGCAGTACTTCCCGATGGAACTTTACGTCGATTCCGAACGATGCGCTCTCGAAAATCAAATTGGATCCGGCTTGGTAAATGCCGATGAAAAGTCGCCAGATCATGGTGCTTATCAACACGTAGGCAGGGTAGGGAATCGGCAGGCGGCCGGGATTCAGGATGCTGGTATGGTTGATGATAAGCCACGAAACAACCGCCAAGGCCGGCGTTATCAGTATCCATCCGGCACTTATGAATGAACGCTTGAAATCGGACAGGAAATCGCGTCGCACCAGGTACAACAGCAAGTCTTTGCGCCGGCAGACCGTGTTCAGGCAGTGCCGCCAGATCTCGATGTTGCTGGCTTTTGCCTTGTAATTGGATTCGTAAAGGTTAGAATTGTTCATTGCTCGCATTTGTCATGCCGTGACGGGAGTGGCTGCAGGTATGTCAGAAAATGGATCAGGTTTCAGAACCAGGCGAACCAGGAACTGCTTTCACGATACTGGTATACCGTTGTTCTCTTCGCAACGGCAATCATTTTTTTCAGCGGAGCTTTCATACGTCGGCACAGCGCGAAACTGAATGCAGGCAGTCTGCGAACTTCTCTGTTGGTGTCCGTACCCGCATCTGGATTGACGAGATACTTGCCGAAAAAAACCGAGGGGATATATGTATCCCGAAAAACGCTAAACAACAGTCGATTTTTTACATTCTGGTACTTCATGATTGTCTTCACCAATATGTCAAGCATCCACTAGGGAGATCGCACTGCTAGCTGTCCGTCTGCTAACATGCTTAATTATAAGGAAAATAAGCTTTGTTGCTGCTGTGGTGAAAAGTTTTTTTTCTGCATCCGGTCATTTTTTCGGGGCTGGCATTGCCTTTGCTAATGATAGTGGCGTCAGTAAAATTAATTAAAAAAATGAACCATATACCACGATGAAAGGGGGCACGATACACTCTTTTTGCGGACAGTCCTGTAATCCGGCAACAGCAAATATCCAAACGATCAAAAGGAGAACTTCATGGAATTCATGTTTGGCATTCCGAGCTTTGTGCATTTTGGTGAAGGTGCTTCAAAAAAACTGGGCGAGATGGCATTGGGGATGGGGGCCAAAAAGGCCTTCGTGGTGTACGACAAAGGAGTAAAAGCTGCCGGTATCGAATCAATCGAATATGACGGCGTGCTTCCCAATCCCCCCGATACCCAGGTCGAAGAGGCGGCGGCAATTGCCCGGGCAGCTAATATCGATATCATCGTTGCAGTTGGCGGCGGCAGTTCCATCGACTCGGCGAAAGCCATCAACATTCTCCTTACCAACCCGTCACCAATCAACCAGTATGCTGGCCTCAACATGGTGAAAGTGCCCGGTAAACCTCTTATCGCGATTCCGACCACCGCCGGCACCGCCAGTGAAGTCACGGCATTCAGTATCGTTACCGACACGGCCCAGACGAAAAAAATGGTAATCGGCGGACAGTTTGTCGGTGCAACCATAGCGCTTGCGGATCCCCTGCTCACCGTGGGAATGCCGCCGAAGATTACCGCCTCCACCGGGCTGGATGCCTTGACCCATGCCATTGAAGCCTACGTTTCGAAAGCAGCGATGATTCCCACGGATGTTATGGCTCTCAGGGCTGTCTCGCTGATTTGCAATAACATTGTTACCGCGACAAAAGACGGTTCAAATGTTGAAGCCCGTTCCGCTATGCTGCTCGGCAGCATGATGGCCGGATTTGCCTTCAACTCCGCGGTGCTCGGGTTGGTTCACTCCATAGCCCACCCGCTGAGTGCCCACTTCCACCTGCCGCACGGCGTCGCCAATGCCATCGGCCTCCCCTATGTTATGGAATATAATGCGCAGACGGCGCCGGCCAGATTCAAGGAGATTGCGGCGGCAATGGGCATCGATGTTACCGGGATGAGCGATGCCGCTGCTGCGCAGGCTGCCGTTGAACTGGTGAAGAACTTCAATAAAGAGCTTGAAATCCCCACTCTGAAGGATTGTGGCGTTACCAAGGATATGTTTGACCGCCTTGCAGAAGATGCTTTGCAGGAAATCTCCACCCTTTTTAATCCCCGGGACCCTTCCAAGGAGGATGTTTTGGCGATTCTGGAGAAAGCTTATTGATCCTGACATTTCCAGTGCGTGGCAGGTCTTCGATCTTACGGCTCTGAAGCTGGCAGAGGCTTAGCCTTTCTGACCTGCCGCAACCGGTTCCGAGAAATGATGGGGGGAATCCCCCTCATCATCGGCAACGTATTTCATTCAATGTCTGGTATGGGATGAGGAGACTTTATGAAACAGAGGGTATATGCAGCGCTGCTTTGCCTGGTTTGCGTGCTGATGTGGACAGGGACGACACTGGCAGGTCCAACCGGCAACCATTTCACCAATGGCGGTGAAGGCATCAAGGTGGCTACCGTTGGCCCGCCGGGTTTTTATTACCGGTTATACAATTTCTTCTATACAACCGACACCCTGACAGATCGTGACGGGAAAAAAATCTCGGCTGCGGACCTGGACGTGTTTGTCTACGCGCAGGTTCATCGGCCCATATGGGTAACCAATATCAAAATTCTGGGTGGGGATTGGTTGCCGAATGTGGTCATTCCTGTTGTCTATAACGATTTCAGGGCCGGCAGCCTGACTGATTCACGTGTTTCTCTGGGGGATTGTGTTGTGGAGCCCATCGCAATTTCCTGGCATGGGCAACAATGGGATGCGGTTATCGGCCTGATGGCGTGGCTGCCGGTCGGACATTATGACCCCAACCATCCGGGCGGGGCGGGTAAAGGCTACTGGACCGGGCAGTTCGACGTTGGCGGTACCTATTATCCGGATAAGGAGAAGACCTGGAGCCTTTCGTGGCTGGGCCGCTATGAAA
>JAQUHN010000202.1 GCA_028683555.1 Geobacteraceae bacterium
CCATGTGGAGCACTCCGGTGATATTCGGCGGCGGAATGACAATACTGTAGGACTTGTCTTCGGAAGGAACTCGGGCATGGAAACTGCCATCAGCCTCCCACTGCCGATACCACCTCTCCTCAACCACTTTTGGTTCATATGCCTTGGCCAATTCTTTCATCACCATATCGTCATACCTCTATCAAAGCTGATTTCTTCGTATCGAAACAAGACAATAGCTATTTGTTGCGGATCAACAGCTGCGGAGACCGGAGCTGCGAAAAAGAAAATGGGGATGTATCATCCCCATTGAAACACGCACAGAGCCCCCTGCAGCAGCGGGCATTGTCGTTATCGTCCCAAACCTTCTTTAATCTTTCGGATCTCTTCCTTGATGATAGTCTCTGCCAGGTCGGGCACGACCTCCCAGGCTATCTTTTCGATGATTTCGCGGGAAACACGGGATATCGCAGCAGCAAGCTGTTCCTCGGTAAAGGTAACGGAGTCTTCCGGGCACGGTGCAGCCGGCACCGCTTCAGGAGCAATGAATGCTTCCGCAGCCGGAATATATTCTTCCTCCCGAGCAAAGGGCAATTCGGCAGAATCAGCGGGCAAAGCGAAAGTTTCCGCAGGCTGTTCTTCCTGAGGCGGGACCATAACGGGAGCGGCAACGGTCTCCGGTTCCTGGACCGGTGAAAAATCACCAAGAGAAATACTATCACTGCGGGGCGGCGCCAGAGGTTCTACAGATTCGACAGATTCCTCTACCGCACTGAAATCAGCCTCATCCGCTAAAACAATTTCTTCCTCCGGGAAAACGTCCGGTTGTTCCGCACCAGCAAACTCTTCTGCAACAAACGGGTCATCCGAAACAGCAGAATCTTCTGCAGCAACCTGTTCTTCCGTGGCAACCGGCTCATCCGGCGACGAAAGCGGCGCAAAGGCAACGGCGGAAAACTCCTCTTCCATAAGGGCAAAAGGCTCTATCTCCTCAACCGTAGCAGAGGCCTCAAAGGAATCCGCTTCAGTTTCATCGAATACTTCACCAAGCTGGATGGCCTCGCCTTCTTCCACCGCTTCCGAAAAGGTTCCCCACGGGTCATCTTCCGGCATGGCTTCAACGATATCCACCGACGAAAGGAGGATAACGGCTTCCGGTTCTGACTGGGCGGCAGGCTTCAGTTGCTCAGCCTCAACAGTACTTGTGTCGGCCTCGGCCGGCTGTCTCTGCCCTGCCGCATCAGCGCCAAGGTGGACAAAGCCACGGAATGACTCGAACAGCCTGGCAGAGCCGTCATCTGAATCAAGGGAGGGCTCTTGGCAAGGTTCGGCCACGGAAACTTCGGGAATTATCTGTTCGGGAGTCGCCACAGGTTCAGACACCGGCATATCTTCCTGAACGGAAGCAACTGCCGCTGCCCGTGAAGAGGCAAGCTCGACAAGGTCTTTGACCTTATCAAGCAGGCTCTGCGATTCAAAGGGTTTGGTGATGTGATCATCCGCCCCGCTCTGCCGCGCCTTTTCTTCATCAAACGGCTCGAACGCCCCGACCAGGAGCAGAATCGGTATATCCTTAAGGAGTTGATCCTGCCGGACCTCTTCGCACACCTCATAGCCGCTTTTGCCCGGCATCAGGGCATCGACGAGCATGACTTTGGGCTTGATTTCTCTCGCCTTTTCAAGGGCGGAATTTCCATTGTCAACGACGATCAGTTCATAGTCCTCGTTGGCGAAAATGATTCCAACCACCTTCTGGATGGTGATACTGTCATCGGCAAGAAGCAATGTAATGCCCATGGAACGTCCTCCGGCGAGAAAGGTGAAAACGACTGAAGCACCTGGTGCGATAAAGGGCTGGATACGCGTAAATCGCGAAAAACCTAGCATAAAGCCCCAGGAGTGTCAAGTTTTTTACCGGGTCTCTTCCGCGGAGTTTTCCCGGCATTTTCGATGAGTTGGCTTGAAAAAGAGTGTCGCGGCAAGGGTTGAAACAGTTCCGCGCAAGCGATTGAGATCTCCGTTCTTTCGATAGTCCCTGCGCGACACCAGAATGCCCACGAACAGGTCGGAATCGGGATCTATCCAGAGGGAACATCCCGAGTAGCCGGTATGGCCGAACGATGCGCAGGAAAACAGTTTCCCGCGGGGGGATGAATACGGTGAAACAATGTCCCAGCCAAGCCCCCGGACAACCTTTCCATCATGAAAGAAGTTGGGTGAAGCCATCCGGCGAACAGTGCGTTCTGCCAATAGCCTTTTGCCACCCAACTCACCGCCACGCAGGATCATCCGACAGAAACGGGACAGATCGGTTGCCGTGCCGAAAAGGCCGGCATGTCCCGCGACACCGCCAAGCATACGGGCATTGGGATCCTGGACCGCTCCGTACAACAGACAGTCTTCTTCGATACGGGTTGCGGCGCACCTGCTCCGCACCTCTTCGGGAGGATTGAAGCGGGTGTCGATCATGCCGAGGGGGGCAAAGAAATTTTCCGCGGCATACCTGTCCAGCGGCACCCCGGCTACCCTTCCGACCAGTTCTCCCAAGAGGATGAAATTGATATCGGCATATTTGAACCTGTCTCCCGGACGCGCCCGGAGGTCCAGAAGTGACGCCCGCGCAACAACCTGCTGCATTGTCGTTCCTTCCGCCAGCGGGAAATCGACAAGCCCCGAGGTGTGGGTGAGAAGATGAAAAATCAGCAGATTGTCTTTATCTTTGCCGACAAACTCGGGGAACCATTTGGTAACCGGGTCGTAAAGCCCCACCCTTTCCTCTTCCACCAGCTTCATTACCGACGGCGCCGTGGCAAGAACCTTGGTGAGAGAGGCAAGGTCGAAAATGGTATCCGCTTCCGTGTTCGGAGCATTAACTGAAGGAGAAAGACTGCCGTATGAATGCAGGAAGAGAGCATCGGAACTGTTGCCGACAAAGACAACCGCGCCATTGATGAGTCCGGATGCGATAGCTTCCCGCACGACACAATCTATAGCATCGCCCCGCACGGGATTTCCCAGCTCTTCTCCATCTTGGCCAAAGGCTGGCACGGAAAGGAGCAGAACTGCCAAAACCAGGAGATATCGTAGAGACACTTTCAGATTCCCTCAAAATCCGGCGGGTGTTACCCTCCAGGTAGAGCGTGACCGTATCTATCGGCACAACAGTTCGCGCCCGGATGTTTGCCGGATTTAGCGCAACTACGTGAATATAACCACAAGACTAGGTCGAGAATTTTGTGAGTGAGGCACCGGCAAAAATGGTGTAAAGACGGGATGCGAGCATGTAATTTTTTGTGGATAAGCTCTTAGTTCCACCTGAATTTTATCGTTTTCAATAGATTCCCTTCGGTATCGAGCACCTCAACCCGCCAGTTTCCTTCCATACCGCTGGCAATAGTTTTTTTACTGTAGGTCCGCCATGAAGTGCCACGCACCGGCAGAACACAGCGTGCCACAACTTCATCTTCATGGTACCAGACATGGATAATCTGCCGTTCCGCATCGTCCGTGGCAGTAATCTTGGTGAAGCAGTACAGGTCCCTAACCGTCGAGGACGATATCCGTCGCACTGCATCAACCGGATTGCCCCGTACGATGCGAGTCGTTATGGCAATTTCCGTAACGGTAAGTGCCCCATCCTGGGCAAAGACCGACCAGGGCAGAACAAGGACGGCAGCCAAAAGCAGCAGAGAAAAACCGAGACACCTCATGGAACCTCCAGCAAATCACACTAGTGAAACTCAAAGGGAAACGTCATGCGTTCCCAGCAGAATTTCAGGTGCGATAATCGGCATTGATACTCACGTAGTCGTGGGAAAGATCGCTGGTATACACCGTGGCACTGCCCCCGGCCAGGGCGAGGTCCACGGTGACGGAAAACTCGTTTTTGCGAAGCACCTCGGTTCCCCTTGCCTCGGCATCACCACCAACGAAAACACCATTACGAACCATCAGGACATTGTCAAACGACAGTGCGACCAGGTCCTGATCGATCTCGGCGCCGGAATAGCCGACAGCTGCCAGGATACGGCCCCAGTTGGCATCCTGACCGAAAAAGGCGGTCTTGACGAGCAGCGAATTGGCAATGGCCATGGCGGCCTTTTTCGCATCGGCGTCGGACAGGGCGCCGGTGACCCGGATCTCGACGAATTTGGTTGCCCCCTCCCCATCCCGGACAATCTGGCGGGCCAAGGACAAAAGAACTTCCCGCAGCAGTTTTTCGAACCGGTCAGCCTCGGGTGTTCCGGCTTGGATCGTAGGATTTGCTGCCATGCCGTTAGCCATGACTAATGCCGTATCATTGGTCGAGGTATCGCCGTCAATGGAAATGATGTTGAATGAAGAGTCGACGGCATTCCGGAAAACCATGTCGAGGTACGCAGGGTCGACCGCGGCATCGGTCACCACAAAGGAGAGCATGGTGGCCATATTCGGCATGATCATCCCCGCCCCCTTGGCAACACCAGCGATCGTGTAGCGGACCCCTTCCGCCTCACTAGTCGAGGATGCAACCTTCGGAAAAGTATCGGTTGTCATGATGGACCGGGCAAGACCGTCCAGATCAGTAACAGCGGCAGTCTCGAAAAGTCCGGGAACAGCCGGACGGATTCTTTCCATGGGAAGCGGCTTGCCGATTACGCCGGTAGACGCCACAAGCACCAGCTCTTCCGCGACCCCGGCCCGTTCGGCTACCAACCGCGCAGTTTCACGGGCATCGGCCATCCCCTGGCTGCCGGTACAGGCATTGGCGTTGCCGCTGTTCACCACCATGGCTCGTGCAACCCCATTGGTGACACGCTCCATGGAGAGCAGAACAGGCGCAGCCTTCACCCGATTCGTGGTAAAAACCGCTGCAACTGCTGCCGGGACTTCCGACATGATGAGCGCCAGGTCAAGGCGGCCCGGTTTCTTGATTGCCGCCTCAACGGCGGAAAAAGCAAACCCCTTTATTTCCATATATCTCTCCTGAACAGGGTATGACTGGTATCAGCAATGCAATGCAGCTGGCAAGATACTGCAGGGACGGCTTATAAGGATCTTCCTTGCAGCCTTGCCGGTCAGGTAAAAAAGCCGGCTGTCGGCCTACCGTGCACCGCAGCACTTTTTGTATTTCTTCCCGCTGCCGCATGGGCAGGGGTCATTGCGTCCCACTTTGGTACTCTTCGCCGGCTGCTGCGGAGCATCATCGGAAAGGTTCAACACCAGCCGCTTTTTGCGTTGCTGCTGCTCCATCTGCTCCACATCTTCTTCGCGGGCAATCTGGACCCAGAAGATCTTCTCCACCACTTCCTGGCGGATGCGGGTGATCATGTCCATGAACAGCTGATAGGCTTCTTTTTTGTACTCCTGCTTGGGATCCTTCTGGCCATAGCCGCGCAGCCCGATTCCTTCCTTCAGGTGGTCGATGGAAAGAAGATGGTCCTTCCACTGGGCATCGATGGTCTGCAGCATAATTACCTTGACCAAGTGATCCATCAGCTCTTCGCCGAAAGCCTCGAGACGCTCCTGAAACACCTCGCGGACCTGCTCGAGGAGCAGTTCCCGAAAATTCTCCGGGGTCAACCGCTCCATCGTTTCGTCGGGAATCTCGAACTGGAAGCCAAACGACTGATGAGCGGTCTGGGTAATTCCCTGCCAATCCCACTCCTCGGCGGGCACCTTCTCAATGGCAAATGCTTCCACCAGGTCCTCGACCGTCTCGTCCATCATTTCGAGGAAACTTTCACGCAGGTCGGTGCCGGAAAGAATCTCGCGGCGCTGGGTATAAATAACCTCACGCTGCTTGTTCATGACATCATCGTATTCGATCAGGTGCTTGCGGATTTCGAAGTTGTGGGCTTCCACCTTCTTCTGGGCATTCTCGATCGCCCGGGAGATAAGTCCATGGGTAATGGCTTCGCCCTCGTCGATTTTCAGCATGTCCATGATCTTCGCAACCCGCTCGGAGCCGAAAATCCGCAGCAGGTCGTCCTCGAGAGACAGGTAGAATTTCGAGGAACCCGGGTCGCCCTGGCGACCGGAGCGGCCACGCAACTGATTATCGATGCGGCGCGATTCATGCCGTTCGGTGCCGAGGATATGAAGGCCTCCCAAGGCAACCACTTCATCATGTTCAACGGCACACTGTTGCCGGCACTTCTCCAGCATTGCCGCGTATTCCTCTTCGGACGATTCAGGATGTGCGGCCTGCCATTTTCTGGCAAGACCCTCGGCATTACCGCCGAGCAGAATATCGGTACCGCGGCCCGCCATGTTGGTGGCGATGGTTACCATTCCCTTGCGGCCGGCCTGAGCGACGATTTACGCCTCCTTCTCATGATGCTTGGCATTCAGCACGTTGTGGGGAA
>JAQUHN010000203.1 GCA_028683555.1 Geobacteraceae bacterium
CAATCCCGACAACGGCCGGCTGGTGATCATCGAGATGAACCCGCGTGTTTCTCGCAGTTCGGCCCTGGCATCGAAGGCAACCGGCTTCCCCATTGCCAAGATTGCCGCCAAATTGGCGGTCGGCTATTACCTGGACGAGATCAGGAACGACATCACCCGTGAAACGCCGGCCTGCTTCGAGCCGACCATCGACTACGTAGTTACCAAGTTCCCGCGTTTCACCTTCGAGAAATTCCCGGCCGCCGATGCCACGCTGACCACCCAGATGAAGTCGGTGGGCGAAGTCATGTCAATCGGCCGCACCTTCAAGGAATCTTTCCAGAAATCATTGCGCTCCCTGGAGATCGGCTCCAGCGGCTTGGAATCGCGCTTCTTCGATCTGACCGAAGAAACCCGTCGTGCCCTGAGCGCCGCCGAACAGGCCACTCTGCTGGAAAAACTGCGCACCGCCAACTGGGAACGGGTCTGGTACCTGGGCGATGCCTTCCGCAGCGGCATGAAGGTGGAGGAACTCTACTCCCTTACCGGCATTGATCCCTGGTTTCTGGTCAACATCCGCCAGATTATCGAGATGGAAGAAGAACTGAAGGCCGCGCGGCACATCTACGAAAAAAATCTCCCGGAGCTCCGCGAAGTGCTCAAGGACGCCAAGCAATACGGTTTTTCCGACTGTTTCATCGCCCGGCTGTGGCAGACAACCGAAGAGAACATCCGCGCCAGCCGGGTAGCCCTCAACATCCTGCCGGTTTTCAAGCGGGTCGATACTTGCGCAGCCGAATTCGTTGCCTACACTCCGTACCTCTATTCCACCTACGAAGAAGAGTGCGAGGCCGACCCCACCGACCGCAAGAAGATTATGATCCTCGGCGGCGGCCCAAACCGCATCGGCCAGGGTATCGAATTCGATTACTGCTGCGTGCACGGCGTTTTTGCCCTGACTGAAGACGGCTACGAAACAATCATGGTCAACTGCAACCCGGAAACGGTTTCCACCGACTATGATACCTCGGACCGCCTCTATTTTGAACCGCTCACCTACGAGGATGTTCTCAACATCGTGGAAAAGGAAAAGCCGGTCGGCGTCATTGTCCAGTTCGGTGGGCAGACACCGCTCAAGCTGGCGGTATCCCTGGAAAAGGCCGGAGTACCCATCATCGGCACCTCCCCCGACGCCATCGACCGGGCCGAAGACCGTGAGCGCTTCCAGGTGATGCTCCACAAGCTCCATCTGCGGCAACCGGAAAACGGCACGGCACGCTCCTTCGAAGAAGCGGAAAAGATCGCGGAACGGATCAGCTATCCGGTGGTAGTTCGCCCCTCCTATGTTCTCGGCGGACGGGCGATGGAAATCGTCTATGATGTGGAAGGACTGCGCCGCTACATGCACACCGCCGTCCAGGCATCTCCCGAGCACCCGATCCTCATCGACAAATTCCTCGATGAAGCCATCGAAATCGATGTTGACGCCCTCTGTGACGGCCGAGAGGTGGTCATCGGCGGGATCATGGAGCATATCGAAGAAGCCGGCATCCATTCCGGAGATTCAGCCTGCTCGCTGCCGCCCTATTCGATTTCCCGTGAGACGTCGGAGGAAATCAAGCGCCAAACGAAACTGATGGCCCTGGAACTCGGCGTCAAGGGTCTGATGAACGTGCAGTTTGCGGTAAAGGATGGCGATATCTTCATCCTGGAGGTAAATCCGCGCGCATCCCGCACCGTGCCCTTTGTTTCAAAGGCCACCGGCCGTCCCTTGGCAAAACTGGCGGCACGCGTCATGGCGGGCAAGACCCTGCAGGAACTGGGGATCAAAACGGAGATTGAACCGAAACATATCGCAGTCAAGGAATCGGTCTTCCCGTTCGTCAAGTTTCCCGGCGTCGATACCATTCTCGGCCCGGAAATGAAGTCGACCGGAGAGGTCATGGGCATCGACGACGACTTTGCCCGCGCCTTTGCCAAGGCGCAGCTGGGTGCCGGGGTCAGACTTCCCCTGTCGGGATCGGTGTTCCTCAGCGTGCGTGACAGCGACAAGAAACATATTGTCAGTCCTGCAAAAAAATTGTATGATAACGGCTTTGAACTGGTCGCCACCCGTGGAACCGCGTCATACCTGCAGCAACAGGGTATTCCGGTCAAGGTCGTGAACAAGGTGGTAGAAGGTCGCCCCCATATCGTTGACTCGATTAAAAACAACGAAATCTGCATGGTGATCAATACCACGCAGGGGGCACAAGCGGTTGCCGACTCCTTTTCCATTCGCAGGAGTACGCTGGTCAGCAACATCGCCTATTTCACGACAACCTCCGGGGCCAAGGCAGCCGTTGACGGTATTCTTGCCATGCTGCGCAAGGATCTGGACGCGAAACCTCTTCAGGAGTACCTCTACTAGCAGTAGCGGCAAAAGCTCTGGTCTGCAACAGGGCGACTTCGAACAATATACTGAAACACCAATCTGGGGCGGCCGGTTCGGCTGCCCCTCACGTTTTACACGGCGAAAATAGTTCGCAAAAATAATTGATGCACGGCGCGTGAAGAGCACTGTCCGAATCAAACAGCCAACCAGCCGGTTCGCCACGCCGTTTTAACACCGTGTCAGGAGGATTGCACCACAATGTCCCATTCAGTGCCCATGACCAGGGAAAGTTACGAAGCCCTCCAAGAGGAATTAAAACGCCTCATCAGGGAGGAGCGCCCGAAAGTCATTCAGGATATTGCCGAAGCGCGTGCCCACGGAGACCTTTCGGAAAATGCCGAATACGATGCCGCCAAAAACCGGCAGGGTTTTATCGAAGGACGGATCCAGGAACTCAAGGACAAGCTGGCCCGCGCCTACGTCGTTGATCTTTCAAACCTGAAACCGGATAAAGTGGTTTTTGGCGCAACGGTCACCCTGTTCGATACGGTGCTGGAAGATGAAGTAACCTACCGAATCGTGGGAGAGGACGAAGCGGACATCAAACTGGGTAAGATGTCCTGCACATCCCCGGTGGGAAAGGCCTTGATCGGCCACAAACTGGATGACACCGTGCGGGTAAAGGTGCCCTCCGGCCTGAAGGAATATGAAATAATCGAGATCAGGTACGAATAGAACTCCTGACGTCAAACCATGCGGGGCCGTTCGCTGCACGTAGCGGATGCCCCGAAAACGGCAACCGGTGGCCTGACGGAGACTGCTCCTGCTACTGCCGGCCGCTGATGGTAACCCGTATTTCCACGGCAGCCGCCGTGTCCGGGATGATCGACTGCGCGCCGCGAACATCTCCCAGGGACTCCAACCGTTCAAGGTACCCTTGAACCGCCTCGCGCTGCAGTCGAACGCTAAAGAACCTCACCCTCCCCCCCTGCATTTCCTTTCGCAGAATTACGCCACCAGACCGTTCAGTCGCACGCTCAATGTCCGCCACTGCCGACTCAGGATCAGCAACGATAAGCTCGATTCCCAACACCTCCGGTACCGCTGTGGGCAGGGACTTGCTCCGCATAGTCCACGAAGGGGCCTCCTCCTGCTCCGGAAGTGACATGCGGTCTGCAGAAAATGCCGATTTGGCATCGTCCCGGTCCTGCAATCGGAAATTCTGCCCCTTTTCCTCTGCCATAACAGGAGCTCCCGCCGGAGGCGATGGCACCGGTGAAGCATCTTCGCGCACGGAAGAGGGCAGAGGCGCGACTGAATGGGCGGGCGGAGCCGGCTCCGCCGCGCGCTTTTCTTTCATCGGCACGGAGGATGGTTTGCCCGGTTCCGGGGAGCTCTTTACCGAAGCCTTTGGTGACGCTGCCGGCGGTGGAACCGGGGGTGCATATTCTTCCCGGAATTCGCCTGACAATGGAACAACCTGCGTCATATCGGAAGAAACGTTGCGGTAGACCAGATAGCCGGTCACGCTGAGAAATACCAGGGCGGCCGCTTCAACCGGAATTCTCCAGCGCAACGGCAGCTGCAGCAGACGGAGCAGCACGCCCCGCTTTCGACCGGCCTCCTCCCTGATCCGCGCCATGACCTTCACCGCCAGCCACGGAGGTGGCTCAACCTCCCCCAGGCTCCGTACATGGTGAATGGTTTTTTCCAGTTCATGGAGAGTGTTTCGGCAGTCGCTGCACTCCTCGAGATGCCTCTCAATCAGCGACTTCTCCGCGGCAGTAACGGCCCCGTCCAGGTATGCCGACAACTTATGACGTATGGAATCATGGTCCATCAGAATTCCCCCACCACTCTCTTCAGGCAGTCCCTGATTGCTTCACGCGCCCTGGCAATACGGGACTTTACGGTCCCTTCAGCCAGGCGCAACATCGTACCAATCTCGCCATAGGAATATTCCTCCACATCCCGCAGCACCAGCGCTTCCCGAAACCCGGGTTCAAGACCGTTGATGCAACCCTGAACGCGCTGACGAAGTTCTTCCCTCTCCAGCAGTTCGTGGGCAGAGGGCCGGTCGGAAGGCGGATCGTGGCTTTTGCTGCACTCTCCACAGCCCGGGACCGGATCGTCCAGGGAACAGACCTCGCGCGACCTGCGGCTCACCATCTGCTGCAAACGGTTACGAGCCAGGTTGACGGTGATGGTCGTAAGCCAGGTGGTAAAGGCCGCATCACCACGGAATTTTCCCAAATTTCGGTAAGCGGAGACAAAAGCATCCTGCACGATTTCGCCCGCATCCTCATAATTCCCGAGGACCCGAAAAGCCAGGGTAAACATCCGCGTCTGATGTTTCCTGACCAGCGACTCGAAAGCATCCAGGTCCCCCGCGCGGCAGGAAGCCACGAGTTCGGCGTCCTCGTCCGGTAACGTGCGCTTTTTAGTCCGTATCATACTTGACAGTCTCACCGCGGATTTTGTTCCCTGATCTGCTCCGCCTGATGGTATTTAAAAACAACCCTGGATAAAACTTCTGCCGCTCAACGCCAGGCCCGGCACCGGTTTTTGCCGAGGGAAGGAGCCACGCGCGGACGGTTCAGCAATCAACCATGTGCCATCTTCGCTGCATAATACTCGCAATAGGCGTTATAGTCACGACAGGAATAGAGCACAAAGATCACTTGCTGCGGAAGTTCATTATGCGCCAGGAAAGAAATGGTCGTGTCCAGGGCAATTTTGCAGGCCTCGTCGACCGGGTAGCCGTAGGCTCCGCAACTGATGGCGGGAAAGGCAAGGGTTTGGATAGCATGCCGCGCGGCCAGGGCAAGGCTGTTTTCATAACAGGCAGCAAGCAGCTGCGGGGCACGTTCCCTGTCCACACCGTAGACCGGGCCCACCGTATGGATCACGAAGCGGGCCGGCAGACGATATCCTGCCGTTATTCGCGCCTCTCCCGGCGGACACCAGCCGATTGCGCGACACTCTTCAAGGAGACCGGAACCGGCCGCCCAGTGTATCATGCCGTCCACTCCGGCGCCGCCCAGGAGGGTGCTGTTGGCGGCATTGACAATGGCATCCACCGCCAAGGTGGTTATGTCGCCCATCCTGATGGTTATCCGTTCCACTTCACCCTCCCGCCACCGGAAGGCAGAACATTCTCCTGTCCTTCGATCCGGCGCAAACACTGCCGCAACCAACCGCTGCCATTCCCTCCGGCTACCGTTCGGAGGAAAGAACAATTCAGAGTATAGCGGCTCTTGCCGGCAACGGCAACGATCAGCACATCTGAAAGAACAAAGGGCCGACGTCGAACGAAACGTCGGCCCTTCCGGACGCACAGGCATGGTTTTTTCTTCAGACTGCCACAAAATGCTTCATGCTGCCAAGAGTGTTACCTGATTACGCATACGTCGAAAACCCGCCCTGCTGCGTATTACCAGCGGGTGGAACTGCTGTTGCATTCCTGGAGAGCATGTCCGCCACCTGCTTCTGCGCTTCACTTGCTTGTTTTACGGCGGCTATACTCAGCAGGGTTTGGCTCATCTGCTCCTGTGCGAGCAGCGCCTGACTTGCCAATGAACGTATTTCCATACTGCACCTCCCCCATGCAGCCCGTTGTTTTCTTTTCGGCAGCATGCGGCATTACTTGAGCCGGCAAGGTGCGAATCATCAATCGGCAGGCTCGCCGCTCACTCTACCTCTACCCGGTAGCAGACTACCTTCTGCTTGAATGCATCGGCGGCAAGACTGATGCCTTCCTCTGCACCGGCCACGTCGTCAGCATGAATTACCTTGATAACATCGGTCCACTGCTCCGCTTCCGGAATGTGGTCCACCAGGCGGTTCGGATTCACTTCAAAGAAATCGTCAGCCAGGTAATTGTCACCCTTTTTGGGGAACAAGGCCAGGTAGAGCATGTCCATTTCGATCAATTCGTTGAGGAAATGGGTACCGAGCGACACGT
>JAQUHN010000035.1 GCA_028683555.1 Geobacteraceae bacterium
CACCGTGTAGGCATATCGAAATCACTGGTTCCCTGCCCTGACAAGGTTCTCTCCAGGTGAACCGGCCGTTCCCAGACATAGCCCGGTTTGAAAATGATGAATTCGACATCGTAACTACTGGAAAACGGGTTGATCATTGTTGTGTATGAAGAAATTCTGAATTCGCCGTTTTGGTCGGTCAGGGTCTCCTTGGCATGGATAGAACTGACGTAGTCCTCAACCGGCGGGTTTAGCGTTTTCTTCTTATAGATTGCCACCACCACCGCCCCTTCGATGGGCTCGCCCGTATCGAGATCGACGACCTTTCCCTTGAATTCGGGTTTGTGATAGATGAGCCACGAGGCGTGGCAGGTCGTTGCGCCGAGTATCAGAAAAAACATCGCCGTCAGCAGTCGTGTTTTCATGATTGATCCTTTTTCTGTAACTCCTCAGAGCCAGAACAAGTCCAACGTCAAGGGGGCGCACCAGCGCGTCAGCGTCTGTGTGCCGCCGCCTGGTTATACGTCAAATCGCTCTCTTATTGACAATATCTGACTTTTGGCCATTTCTTCAAACTCCACACCAGGCTGGCTGACGATGAATGCTCCCAGCTTTTCGAGAGCAACTTGTGGTCTTCCTTCATCACACAGCGCCCAAACTTCCAGTAGAAGGTTGCCAAAAACTTTGTTTCGTGAATCTAATCTTGGGTTCTTAAGCTCGTCTGGTTGTAATTCGGGGTGAGTTTTATAAATCTCGTGCTGAATTTCAAAAATGTAAGTCAGAGCATATCCGATTCTCTCAACATTCTTCTTTACTGGTTCGAGGTTGGCATCTCGAATCATCTCCGCGCAAACATCTAGCTGTTCTGCGCAACACCTTAATGCAGCATCGATTATTTCTGCATTTGCCATTTTGGTCTTTCTCCTGCTGTATAACGGTATGCGTCACTCGCGCCGACAATCAGTCAATGAAATAGCAGACCGCGGTGTTCAGCGACGGTCAGGAAGCTTTTGTTACATGCCAACACCAGCAAACACTCCCCCAACCAAAATGCAATAAATGTAGATAATTGCTGATAGGATATGTGCAGCAGCAGGCTTGTCTTTAAATATCGCCATATTCAGCACCGCCCAAATTGTTCCTATGCCAATAAAGAAAAACAATCTCATTGCTACCCAAAAATAGTAAGCCAGTTCAGAGCTGTATGTGGCTTCTTTCGAGAAAGCAAAAATGGAAGCGCAAAATATGGAATACCCAAAAATGAAGCAAATAGATAAGAATTTCAGTATGTTTTGTGTCTTCATTTATTTCTTCCGTATAACGGATCGGGAGAACAGCGGTGGTTTTAGGCCGCTGCTTCTGCCTGGTTGGGACTTCGCATTTTTAACCTTCTGCTTTTTGTCAAATGTGTAGCCCTGACACTCTCCGATCTCCATGGGCGTCCCCCTCTTCTGCCCAGTGCGGTATTTTTCGAGATGAATGATGGTTTATTCTGGTGTCATTTTATTCTCTCATAAAGGACGCAAGTGCGTTCTTATACAAATTTACCGAAAGTGTAGTAGTGAATACATTTGTTGGTTATTTGCTCGATTGAATTTAAAAGGTTGTTTCTTAAATCTGTTTCGGAAAAGGCATCCGATTTATCAATAAGAACATTTTCAAGAAACATCATTATCAATAGGGGAAGGTTACCAGAATCAAAGCAGCAACAATACTCTTCAACACGATATTGATAATAGTCAGCGGCTTCACCACGAGAATTGAAATTGTTTCTTACTTTTTCAAACACATTGTTAATTGACAAGATATTTATTGCAGTCAAAATATTTTTGCTTCTAACATTATCTAAACATTTTCTGTTGTAAACTCTGTAAGTTGCAAGATTTAAGGCAGCGCAAAATATTAATAACTGTGTGATATTGATGTTTTTGTCGTATCCAGCAGATTCAAACGACTCGGTGATTTCTCTGAAAATAATATGGTCGAATACATTTTGAGCTAAATTGGAGTAATAAATGTCAACTTTGTTGGTTGCATTAAATACAGAATTCGCAATCTTGTCAAAAATTCCCATTTTCAGCTCCTCTTTTTATATTGGTATAACGGCCCCCGCGGGTGACCCGCCCGATTGGGTCGGCGTTCATGCTCAAGTCGCAAGGCGATGATCAGTCGCGGTTGGGAACCTCTCTCACCACCTCAATTTTTAAAAAGTAGAAAATTGAGATAGACCCTATTGCACTGCGTTCACCCCGTCAATTTTCTCCCAAAAATAATTCGCATGTTCTTGCCATGTCTTTATTGCACCTTTGTAATCATCATGGAGGCTTCTAATTGCTGAATTAAGATTAGCAACTAATTGAGCCGTCATTTCAAGAAGTTTTTCAGCATCACCATATCGAGCAGGATTGTTTCTGTTCCGCTCTATAGCCGTATGTGCAAAGAGTTCATTTCTGACAGTGCGTAACCTGCTCAGAAAGTGACTTTCTTTGAGTTTTTCAAAATCTTGAAATAGTTTTTTAAATTGAAACGTTTCTATACAGGCAGATTGTTTTGCTTTAACTTTTAGCTTTTCAAGAAAACCTAAATCAGAAGATTTTAGTTCCTTTTCAAGATTACCAGTTGGTGTTTTACGCTGTTCTGACCTCAGCTGAAGCTCAGCTACAACTTCGGGTTCCGAAAGTAGTGACATAAGTTCAGGAATCGATGCCGTATTTTTAGAACATTTCTCTTCCTGGAGATTGTCAAATAAACGGACTAACGTCATAATGAGTTCAAAATATAAAGATTCTACGACTTGATTGTAACCAGGCGCAGCCTTACTTTGATCAAAACTATTTTTGACATCGTTTTTATAGGCAGCTCGACAAAAATAAGAACATAGCTTGTAAGCATGTCTAACATTGCCGTCAACTAATTCGAGTATTGTTAAAACCTTATCTGCTTTTTCAATTGGCGTCATACGTCATCCTTTAATTTGTGGTCAACGTCGTGGGAGATCACCTGACGGGTTTTTGGTCAGGTGTATCTTCCTGGTTGAACGCTTGCTCTTTTTCCTTCTTACCGCAAAGACGTGCATAACAAAGGGTTGCGCGAACGGACAGAAGAGCGACAAGTACGCCTGCGAAAGCTGATATTTGCTTGGTGGTATTTCCCCACGCAAAAACTACAGCCACGACAGAAACAATGAAGTAGGCAATTGCTGCCTCGCGGCGCATTTTGAATAGTCCAAAAGAAATTGTGGCAAAAAGGGCCACGTAAATGAAACCTGAATAACCGTAAATGTTTTTATGTCCGAATACTGTTGATATTGTAATGACTGCCCAGATGAAAGCGCCAAAGATTGAAAAAACAAGAGCAGGGAGTCGCGCTGTTTTGACGGCCTCAACAGTTTTCATATCCCAAATCACTTCTTTTATTTTTACTTGGCTGTTTTCCATTGGTTTTTCCGTTCAACTACTTATTGACCAGTTAGGGATAGTTCCCTATATCGGTAACCGGTTCCCAATACAAGGAACATGTTACCGATACTAGGAACGGCATATGTTCCTGATATTGGGAACTTTCACGATTTTTCCACTTATCCTTCGAGTTGCTGATATAGGGAACTTGTTCCCGGTATAAGAAACCCTCTTACCATCCCCGTGAGCTTCATTCCTTCAGAATTCTTTCCTCCAGCTCCGCATCTCCCCGGATGGCTCCGAACGGCACGCGCCACAACTTTTCTTCCGGGTTCCATCTGCCACCGGCCCTCTTCAGTCTGTCCCGAAGATCGGTCTCGGTATACGACACGATGACGGAAACGAAATCCTCGTCACGATACCGCATGTACGGACGGTACGGCTTTTCCTCAACAACAAGCTCGACGGTTTTCAGGCGGACACCACGAATTGTGTCGAGCCGGTAGCGTACGCAGAGCAACGCCTTGCCGTATTGCTCCACAAGCCGTTTTGTCCCTTTCTGGCCGGGCTTGAGGCTGGTGTGGGTTTTCATGTGCTTAAGACGTGTGTTATTCATATTCGCACCATTTCCTGTATGCGTCTGCGCAAAACAAAAGCCGCTCCCCTCGGCATCCTGCCGAGAAAAGCGGCTTTCTCTGATTCTCCTAGACTCCAGCGACGCGCGGCACTGCATCCCTCCGGCACACTTTTCATTAACAACCATGAGCCAGTATTTATTACCGCAGCGTAACGCCCTGTGTCAATGTTTCTAATGGTAGGCTGTTGTCCTGCCTCGGAAGAGGATCAATAATCCTTTCCCGTTTTATTTCCCCACTATTTCCAGCGCTTCCTGCGGTGGCCTTCCGGCTCCATCCAACCAATGAATCTCTGTTCCCTGCCGCTCCATGCGGCGAAACCAAGTGTCCTGGCGCTTGGCAAAATCGTGGATGGCGCTGTTGAGTTTCTGGAACAGATCGTTCCGGTTCAACTCCCCCTTGAGGTGGCGGGCGACAAAGCGGTATTCAAGGCCATAGAATTCCAGGGTCTCGTACGGCACCCCCTGCCGGTGCAGTTCCGCCACTTCCTCGATGAGTCCGGCGGCGAGACGCTCTTTCAGGCGGGTAGTGATCCGCTGGCGCAGGACGCTTCGCTCCCACCGGACACCGAACACGATAGGCCGGATCTCGGGCAGCGGCTCCGGCTCGTGGCTCTGTTCGTACTCGGCGATTTCGATGGCTCGCAGCAGACGGTCCCGGTCCAGGAGGTCGGTGGTGTTGTGGAGGCGGGGATTGACCGCCAGGAGCCGGGCGGCAAGCTCCTCCGGCGAGAGGTCGGCCAGCTCCCGGCGCAGCTCCGGATTGTCCGGCACTTCCACCATGCGGTATTTGCGCAGCACCGCGTCCAGGTAGAGGCCGGTGCCGCCGACAATGACCGGCAGCCGGTTGCGGGCGCGAATCTCGTCCATGGCGGCAAAACAGAGCTTCTGGAAGAGGAAGACGTTGAAATCCTCTCCCGGTTCGAGGATGTCGATCAGGTGGTAGGGAACGTCGCCGTACTCGGCCAGATCCTTGCCGGTGCCGATATCCATGCCCCGGTACACCTGGCGGGAGTCGGCGGAGATGATCTCGCCGTTCAGTTCACGGGCAAGGGCGACCCCGAGGCGTGTTTTGCCGGAGGCGGTGGGGCCGAGAAGTACGATGGTATCGAAATGCATGTCAGCTCCATAGTGACCGGTGCGGCAAACTAACCGCATGGGGCACTAGCGAATTTATCTTCCAACTTTTCCTGACTTACGCTACTATTTGCATCCGTTGCGGTCTGCATCAACCGGCAGACAGCTTCCTGCGGAGGGTGATGGCGTGCAAAGGGGAAAACCGGCAAAAAAGTATTCCCAGGCGGGACGGGTGCATGACATCATCCGCCTCATCGAGGCCCGCCACGGGATTACCATCGAAGAACTGGCCGAAGAGGCCGGGGTGACCCGCCGCACCATCCACCGCGACCTGAACGCCATTCATGAAGCGGGCTATCCGTTGATTTCCGAGTGGATACAGGGCAGCAAGGTCTACCGCTTTCTGACCCGGTTCAAGGATGTTCCGCCGATCAGCTTTACGCTGCAGGAACTGATGACCCTCTGCTTCCTCCGCTCCCAGCTGGATTTTCTCGAAGGCACTCCCTTTCACGACGATATGGAATCCATTTACCGGAAGGTGAATTCCGTACTGCCGCCCCGCTACGCCGCCCATATGGAGCGGATCGCGGGAGTTTCCCTGCCCCTGCTGCAGGGACGGCGGGATTACCGTCGGGCCGGGGAACCACTGCGGATTCTCCGCGATGCCCTCATCTACCAGTACCGGGTGACCATCGACTACCAGGTGCCGGGAAAGGATCGGCCGTCATCCTATCCGGTCGATCCGTACACGCTGATTTTCCACCGGGGCGGGCTCTACCTGCTCGGTTATGCCCATAACCGCCGGGCGATTCGCACCTTTGCCCTTGAGCGGATCAGCCGGGTTATCAAGGAAGAGCAACGCTTCGAATTGCCGGCCGAGTATTGTCCCCAGGAGCAGCTGCGGAATGCCTTCGGCATTGTGGAAGAATCGGCGGTTGCGGTCCGGGTACGGTTTTCCGCGTCCGTCGCCCATGCCGTCAGGGATCGCATCTGGCATTCCAGCCAACGGGTTGAGGAGTTGGACGATGGCGGTATAATTCTTTCGTTCGAGGCCGGCGGAACCATGGAAATCGTATCCTGGGTTCTTTCCTATGGCTGCCATGCCGAGATTCTCGAGCCGCCGGAACTGCGTGCCGAACTGAAGAGCATCGTGGCGGAGATGGGGCGGTTGTATGGCGAAACGGAAGATGCCGCCGATTCTTGCTGAGACTGGCACGGTGGAACTGATTTTACTTTCTTCAGGACCTGTCTTCCTTAATCCGGTGGATATGACGTATGACAAGACCTGCCAGGTTTTTGAAAACCTGGCAGGTCTACTCTAAGATAAAGACTCCATTTCGCGTTCTTTGAGATAGAAAACTAGAGGGTTCGACGTGCCCCATACCGCTTAATCCTTACAATGATGTTATTATCCTGAATATCCAGTTAATTTCACCGTTTCTGTTTGCTCACAAGCATTACCCATGTCAATTGGAGGAGAAACATGGCAAAGAACTTTTCCGCGGCAACAATGGATTCCCTTGCACTACTGCTGATTCGCCTGCCCCTCGGGGTGATCTTTTTCGCCCATGGTTCCCAGAAGCTGCTGGGCCTGTTCGGCGGCCCGGGCCTTACCGCCACCCTGCGAAATTTCGAGGTTCATTTGGGGATTCCTCCCCTTCTTGCGCTGCTGGCCATTATTGCCGAGTTCGGTGGCGGGCTCGGTGTGCTGTGCGGATTTTTTACCCGCCTTTCCGCCTGCGGCATTGCGGTGACCATGGCGGTGGCCATGTACAAGGTCCACTGGGTGAACGGGTTTTTCCTGAATAGTACCTGTGCCGCCGGCAAGGGCCACGGTATCGAATACAACCTGGCGCTGCTCGGTATGGCCCTGGCCCTGGTTGTCACCGGCAGCGGCCGGTGGTCCATCGACCGGTTTATCTGGAAGCGCTAGTTTTCACCCTGCAACAGGCCGGCTGTCGCCCCTGCTTGTCCGGGTCAGTCGGACCGGCGGGGGAAAAAGGCCGGCAGGAAAACCAGCGCGAACAGGGCTGTAGCGCCGATCCCGTAGTTGGTGGCCCAGCCGATGGAGGACATGGCGCCGTAGTCGGTGAAGGCCAGCGAACCGAACCCCGCGATGGTTGTCAGGGCGGAAAGCAGCACGGCGCGACCGGCCTGGACGTACTCGGTTTTCTGGCCGTCCTTTCGCGCTCCGCCGACCCGGTGGGCGACATGCAGCCCGTAATCGCTGCCCATGCCGAGAATGGTCACCAACACCATGGCATTCATGAAATTGAGACCCATGCCGGTCACCGCCATCATGCCGGTCATGACGATTACCCCGCTAATGACCGGAAAGAGGGACGCGAAGATACCGAACAGTGATTCGAAGTGGGCCAGCAGGAGGCAGAGCACCAGCGCCCCGCCGAGCAGGAAGCCCCACAGGAAGCTGCTCTTAACCGATTCCGCCAGCTGGCTGCTCACCAGGTCGACGCTGGTGGCCCGCGCCGCCGGGTCGAGGGCGGCAAGCTCGCGGAGGAACTCCTGTTGGGCGAATTCCTTTCCCGAGTAGTACAGATAGACCAGCAGATGCCAGCCGTTGCCATCCTTTACCAGGTGCCGTTGCACAACGCCGCGCAGCGGAGAGGCGGCAAGCTGTTCGATCCCCTCGGCGGCCGGCGTCGGTCCGGCGCCCTTCAGCCGGGACAGGCCGTGCAGAAAGGGCTGAAACGGTTCGACGGCGAAGTCGTTCCTTGCCAGTGCCCCGGCCACTTCTTGCTCCCACCGTTCCGCACCGGCGCTTTGCGCCAGGTCGGCCAGTATTTCCCGCTGTGCTGCCGGGCTGTTTACCACCTGGTCGAGAGATGACCACGAGACAATCTGCCCTTTCCGCTGATACCGCTCCGCCAGCGTGGCGATGCGGCTACCCCGCCCCATGACTTTTTCCAGGTCGTTCCCTTCCACGGCAACCAGCAGCTGTTTCGGGCTGATACTCAGGTGTTTTTCCAGCTTTTCCTGGGTGAGGAAGGCTTCGGAGCTGCGCGGCTGGAGGTTTTTCAGTTCCCCTTCGAAGCTGATGAACCACGAGGCTGCCAGGAAAGCCGCCACCAGCAGAAAGGAGAGGGGAATCATGGCCCGGCGGTAGCGACGGCTGAAACTCCAGATCCGGCCGAGACCGAATCCGGGCAGCGGTTTGTAGGCGGTTGCCGGGAAACGCCGCTCGGCAAAGACCAGCAGCGGCGGCAGAAACAGGAAGGTGGCATAGAGGGAGAACAGTACGCCGAGTCCCACCAGGAGGCCCAGTTCCGACAGAGCGCGGACATCGGAGATGACCAGGGCCAGGAACGGCAAAGCGGTGGTGACGGCCGCGGTGAACAAGCCGTGGCCGGTATCGGTAACCGCACGCCGCAGTGCTTCCGTCGTTTCCTGCCCGTTGCTTCGTTCCGAGTAGAACCTGTCGTAGAGATGGATCGAGTAGTCGGTGCCGAGACCGATAATCAGGGCGGTAAAGGCGAAGGAAATGATATGGATCGACGGCAGGAACACTCCGGCCGTTCCCAGCGCCAGGGTAACCCCGTAGAGCAGGATCAGCGGAATCAGCATGGTCGGCAGGAAGCGGCGGTAGGTGAGATAGAACAGCCCCAATACCACGAACAGCGAAGAAATGATGCAGGCGATGATATTCCGCTTCATCACCGATTCGTCGATCACGGCGCTCAGGTGGGCGCCAGTGCAGGAGATATTGACCCGGGCGTCGCGGCGCGCTTCGTTGATGCCCGCCACCAGCTTGCGGGCGAAGGCCATGTCGTTGACCGGTTTGGCCGGCTCGGCGATCATGATCATGACCTTGCCGTCGCGGGAGAGAAAGTAGGGTGAGTCCGGATCGAGATTCAGCGCCTGGCTGGCCGCCTTCAGGCGGGGCAGCACCAGGTCGCGCAGCGACAGAGGGTCGGCGACCGCCAGGTCGCGCATGCCCATTCCCATCTGGCTTGCCAGTTCCGTCCGGGTGCGCAGCAGCGCTGTTTCGATGGCGCCGGGGGTCAGCCTGTTGCTGAAGTCGGCCGTTGCCGAACGGTCGAGAAACAGCTGCGGGTGGGTTACCGCATAGCCGATGAAGCGGGCGAATGGCTCTGCTTCCGCGGTATCGAAAACCCGGTAGGTTATCCGGGTGAAAGCAGGCTTGCCGTCAACCTCCACGGCTTTCAGCCGCGCTGCGAAGGCGTCAGCCTCGGGGATCAGAATCTGCTGGTCGCCTTCGAGGAGGAAAAAGGCCTGGCGGGAACCGCCGGTCCATTCCAGCGAGTCGAGAAACAGCTTGAGCGAGCCCTTTTCCGCCGGAAACAGCTTGAAAATATCCGACTCGAAGCGCGTCGAGAGAATGGAGAGGGACGCCGGCACCAGGAGAAAAAAGGCAACGAAAAACACCAGTGCCGGACGCCGGGTCGTGATCCGGAACAGCCACTCCAGGTGACATTGGATGCCCCGCTGGACGAGGGCGGTCAGCCTACCGCGAAAAAGATGCGCCATGATCGCTTACAACCCCCGGAAGGCGGTGAGGGGAAAGACTTCCATTCCTTCCAGGCTCGGGGTCAGCACGGCTTCCTCGACCGGTTGGTTCAGTTCCGGCTCGTCAAACAGGATCCGTACCGAATCCCCCTGGGCGTTGCTGATTTCAATGGAGGAGGGGAAGGCGACACCGTTCCGGTCATGATAATCCTGGTAGACGACCCGGTCGCCGTCTTCGTTCGTCTTGCTGGCAAGCAGTCCCCGGTCATCATAGCAGAGGACCTCTTTCTTTCCGTCAGGAGCGGTATACTCCCGTGATGCGGCTTTGCCATCCTCGGGTGCCGGAGGTGAATCCACAACCCAGCGCATCATTCCCCACCCTTTCAAGGCGTTACTGGCCGGTATCTCGGAGATGAGTCCCTGGTAGACAGTCTGTTTGGCGGGAATCAGGCAGGTGATCCGGTCATCGGCCACGAACAGGTCCATCAGGGTGAAGCCGAACGGCGAAAACACTGCCAGGTGGAAACGGTCGGGCTGCTTGAATATCAGGTAACCCCGTCCGCCGATACTTTTGTCGCCTGAACGCACTGACAGAGAAACCTCCGACTGCAGGGTTTCCACCTGCTTTCCGGGTTTGGCGCTCGGTACCGGTTGCGGGGCAGTGGCGCAGGCGGAAAGACTGAGCATCAGGACCGATAGCAAAAGGGTTTTCAGTACAGTGGAAAAGCTTTCTTGGATTGTCATGGTGACTCCGTTCGTTCGGTTCAAGGCTGTTGCCCAGGGTGAGCCTGAAAAGTTTAATTGAGCAGGTATCATAGCATATTTACCCTTCCCCATGCTACCGGCTTGGCTTGCTCTGGTATCCGGCGCTGAATGTCTGAAAGGTGTAACGAATTCAGTCCGCTGCAGTTGACTGCGTCACCCCCATGAAACGAAGAAGGCGGCCGAAAGGCCGCCTCACTTCTTACTTCTTACATCTCACATCTTACTTCAGGTTCTTCTTGATTCTTTCCACCGCTTCGATGACGTTGTCGCGGTTACCGAAAGCGGAGAGCCGGAAGAACCCTTCGCCGCTCGGCCCGAAGCCGCTGCCGGGGGTACCCACCACGTTGCATTCGGTCAGCAGTTTGTCGAAAAAGTCCCATGAGCTCATGTTGCCCGGCGTCTTGAGCCAGATATAAGGAGCATTGACGCCGCCATAGACGGTAAGGCCGGCTTCGGCCAGACCGGTGCGGATGATCCGGGCGTTTTCCATGTAGTAGTCGATGATTTCCTTGACCTGGGGCCAGCCTTCGTCGGAGTAAACTGCCGCGGCTGCTTTCTGTACCGGGTAGGAAACGCCGTTGAACTTGGTGGACTGGCGGCGGTTCCAGAGTCTGTTGAGCGCGATCGGTTCGCCGGCCGCAGTGTGCGCAGTGAGTTCTTCCGGTACCACGGTCAGCGCGCAACGGACCCCGGTGAAGCCGGCGGTCTTGGAGAAGGAGCGGAACTCGATGGCACACTTCTTTGCCCCTTCGATCTCATAGATGGAGTGCGGAATCGTCGGGTCGGTGATGAACGCCTCGTAGGCGGCGTCGAAGAAGATCACGGCGTTGTGCTTCAGGGCGTAGTCCACCCAGCCTTTCAGCTGTTCCCTGGTGGCAACCGCTCCGGTCGGGTTGTTGGGGAAGCAGAGATAGATGATGTCCACTTCCTGGTCCGGGAAGGCCGGGTTGAAGCCGTTTTCCTCGGTGCACGGCAGGTAGACCAGACCCTTGTAGTAGCCCATCTCATTGGCCTCGCCGGTGCGGCCGATCATGACGTTGGTGTCATTGTAGACCGGGTAGACCGGATCGCCGATGGCCACCACGTTTTCCAGGGCAAAAATATCGAGGATATTGGCGCAGTCGCACTTGGAGCCGTCGGAAATGAATACTTCCGAGGTTTTCAATTCCACGCCGAGCGGGTTGTAAGACTTCTCGATGATGGTATTGATAAGAAACTCGTAGCCCTGTTCCGGGCCGTAGCCCATGAAGGACTGTTCGTTGGCCATTTCTTCCACCGCGTCATGGAACGCCTTGACGATTGCCGGTGGCAGGGGGCTGGTAACGTCGCCGATGCCGAGGCGGATCACCTTGGCCGCGGGGTTCGCTTCGGTGAATGATCGTACCCGCCGGCCGATCTCCGGAAAAAGGTATCCCGCTTTGAGTTTCAGGTAGTGTTCGTTGACAAGGGTCATAAATAAAACCTCCAATTGTATTGTATGTGATAAAGGAAATGCCGCGGTAGCGGCATAGCAAGTGAGGTGGAACAGGAGAACGTTGCTCTCAGGCAGACTTGAAGCGAAGGAGCGTCAACCGGTGCGGCGCAGCAGCGCCACTCCGCACCGGGTAGACTGATTCTCACTGTTGAGCGTGCCGGAAAATAGCGCTCTTTTTAACGCAGACCAAGGACGTCCTGCATGTCATAGAGTCCCGGCTGCTGGTTGACCACCCACTTGGTGGCGCGGGCCGCGCCGCGGGAGAACATGTCCCGGGTATGGGCGCGGTGGGTGACTTCGATTCGTTCGCCCATGCCGATGAAGTAGACCGTGTGGTCACCGACGATGTCGCCGCCGCGGATGGTCTGCATGCCGATCTCTTCCTTGGTGCGCTCGCCGCAGATACCTTCGCGGTGGAAATTCGCCACTTTCTGGTAGTCCCGGCCGAGGGCCTGGGCCACCACTTCGCCCATGCGCACGGCGGTGCCGGAGGGAGAGTCTTTTTTCATCTTGTGGTGGGCCTCGACGATTTCCACGTCAAAGTCGTCGCCGAGAATGGCGGCAACGTCTTTCAGGACTTTGAACACCACGTTTACGCCCACCGACATGTTCGGGGCGAGGACCACCGGAATCGTGCGGGCCAGTTCCACGGCCAGGGCGCGTTCTTCGGGGCTGAAACCGGTCGAGCCGATGACCATGGCCTTGCCGTTCAGTCCGCAGACTTCAAGGTTCTTCAGCGACACGGTCGGGGCCGAGAAGTCGATCAGAACATCGCAACCCTTTACCAATTCGTTCAGATTGTCGATGATGGGCACATTCAGAACGCCGCAGCCCGCGATGAGGCCGGCGTCCATGCCGAGCTGGGAATGCCCCGGCCGTTCCAGTGCACCGGACAACTGCAGTCCCGGGTCTTCCGCGACCGCCGTGATGACCCGGCCGCCCATGCGTCCGGCTGCTCCGCTGACAGCTACTTTAATCATGATAAACCTCGTGTCTATGTTGGGGCAATATCCTGTTGTTGCCCGTGGCTAAGTAATTATATCAGATTATATTGCTTCATGATGCCGGCGAGTTTCGCGGTGTTTGCCTCGGACATGGGCGCCAGGGGCAGGCGCACATGGTCGGAGCATTTACCCATCAGCCCGAGGGCTGTCTTCACCGGTACCGGGTTGGTTTCGATAAACATTGCGTTGCTGATCTTGAGGAGGTTCAGGTGAATAAGGCGAGCCGCTTCCAGGTCTCCGGCGTTGAAAAAATCGACCATGGCGGCGACTTCCTTCGGCATGATGTTGGCGGTTACCGAGATGACTCCCGCGCCGCCGCAGGCCATCATCGGAAAAGTTGTGAAATCGTCTCCCGACAGCACGTCGATCCTGTCACCGCAGAGGGCAATGATCTCGGATGCCTGCTGCAGGGAGCCGGTTGCCTCCTTGATGCCGACAATATTGGCAATATCCGCAAGTCGGGCCACTGTTTCCGGTAGCATATTGACGCCGGTGCGCCCCGGAACATTGTAGAGAACCTGGGGCAGGGCGACAGCTTCGGCCACCGTCTTGTAATGGCGGTAGAGACCTTCCTGGGAAGGTTTATTGTAGTAGGGGGTTACGAGCAGCGCTCCATCCGCACCGACTCTTTTGGCATGTTCGGTTATTTCGATGGCTTCCTTGGTGGAGTTGGAACCGGTGCCGGCGATAATGGGAACCCGTTTCTTGGCCTGATGAACAACGATCTCGATAACCCGGTCGTGCTCTTCATAGTCGAGGGTGGATGCCTCGCCGGTGGTGCCGCACGGGACAATGCCGTCCGTGCCGTTTTCGATCTGGAACTCGACCAGTTGCCGCAGGCTTTCTTCATCGATTTCGCCGTTTTTGAACGGGGTGACGATGGCGACGATACTCCCCTTGAACATGGTGTTCTCCTTCCTCAGTGTTGCTGTGTAGGAGGCAGGTCATGACCTGCCTCCTCGTTATTAAAAACTTTTCGGAACGTCGGAAGTGTTACAGGAATGACGGGATTTTTTCGCCCCGGATCAGCTCTTCAACGGTTTCCCGCTCGCGCACAACGGTAAAGGAACTGCCTTTCACCATCACTTCCGCGGCCCGGGGGCGGCTGTTGTAGTTGCTGCTCATGGTGAAACCGTAGGCACCGGCCGACATGAACGCGATCAGGTCTCCCTGTCTGAAGTTCGGCATTTCGCGGTCCTTGGCAAGGAAGTCGCCGGATTCGCAGATGGGGCCGACGATATCGGCGATGATGACGCCGTCCTGGTTGGTGCATACCGCCTGCACTCCATGGTAGGAGCCGTACAGGGAGGGACGGGCCAGGTCGTTCATGGCGGCGTCGACGATGACGAAGTTCTTCTCATCACCCTGTTTGGTGTAGAGGCACTTGGCGACCATGATGCCGGCGTTCCCCACCAGGTTCCGCCCCGGTTCGAACAGCAGGTGGAGGCCCATGTCCTTGGTTTCCGCGACAATGGCGGCGCCGTATTCCGCGGGCAGCGGCGGAGCTTCGTCGCTGTAAGTGATGCCGAGGCCGCCTCCCAGGTCGAAATAGCTGAGGGTGATGCCGGACTCTTTCAGACCATTGATCAGGCGTTTCAGTTTCCTGACCGTGTCGACGAACGGCGAAACCTTGGTGAGTTGGCTGCCGATATGGCAGTCGATGCCGATCACCTCGAGGTTGGCCATCTTTGCGGCGCGCTTGTACTGCTCCAGGGAACGCTCGATATTGATGCCGAACTTGGCTTTTTTCAAACCGGTGGTGATGTACGGGTGGGTCTCGGGATCCACGTCCGGGTTAACCCTGATGGCGATGCCCGCTTTCTTGCCGAGGCGTCCGGCGACCATGTCGATGCGGTCCAGTTCTTCTTCCGATTCCACGTTGAAGAGCAGAATGCCGGTGTTCAGGGCGTACTCGATTTCGTCATCTTTCTTGCCGACACCGGAGTAGACGACCTTTTTCGGGTCGACTCCCGCTGCCAAGGCGCGGTAGAGTTCGCCGCCCGACACGATGTCGACTCCGCCGCCCAGGTTGAAGAAAGTCTTCAGGACCGCCAGGTTGGAATTTGCCTTCATGGAATAACAGATGGTATGGGGAACGGCGGCAAAAGCTTCGTCCATTACCGTATAGTGTCGTTCCAGGGTCGAATGAGAATAGATATAGACCGGTGAGCCGACTGATGTCACGATATCCTTTACCGCGACCTCCTCGGCGTACAGTTCGTTTCCTTTGTACTGAAAATGGTGCATACCGCCCTCCGATGTAAATGGTTCGGCACAGGCTGCCGTCTTTATGAAAGACTTCTTTTGTACCACATGGGATGAAAAAAGTCAAAAAGGCCTGTTCTGTAAATGTTTTCGGGAAAAGTGGAGTCGATGGCGATCCCCTCCTTGAACTGATTCCGATTTGGGCGGTTATCACCGAAATTGCCGGTGACCGGCCGTTACTCGGAGAGGAGGAATTTGCCTTCCACCACGTTGGAGAGATCGCTTTCCACCAGTTCGGCGCCGATTTTTACCACGGTGCGCACGGCATAATGATACAGCATGCCGTGTTCCATGTGCGGATCGGCAAAACTGGTGACGTCCGACTTGACCATGGCGATGGGGGAGAGGGGCATCACTTCCTTCGGCTCTTTCCGGTAAATGGCAAAACCTTCCAAGGTGCTGCCGGGAACCGGCCCGGGGGTCTTCCACTGGAGGGTTATGCCATCCGGGGTGGGAATCGCGGTGATTTCCGCTGGTGCGGGCGGAACAGCTTTCGTCCTGCGGACTTTATTGGAATCTTTGCTGGAAACGCCGTCTGTTTTAAAGGAAACAACCTTATACTGGTAGGTCTTAGCATTGAAAAGATCACTGTCGAAGAAGCAGAAGTTGGAGCCGAGCTGATGGACATCCTGCAGATACTCCGGGTCAACGAGCTTTACCTGGCGATAGGCTTTCGGGCAGGTTTCGCAGTCCTGATCGGGCGGCAGCACATCGCGCCGGAAGACCCGGAAACCGGCCAGGTTTTCCAGCGGCCCGCCCCATTCCTCTTTGCTGGGCTTGGACCAGCAGACCAGGAACCGGTTCCCTTTCTGCTCGATACGAAGATCATTGATGCTTGCGGGTACCAGGGCCTCAGGCGCTACCAGGGGACCACGTTTGCCGCAGGCGGTGAAGAGCAGGGCTATTCCGATCCAGATACAAAACTTTTTCATAGCGAGGACACCTTCCTGGTTTGAGAAGCACGTTCAAAATTCAATGTTGTTGCTCTAGAAAATTGTTCCAGCGAAGAACGAAATTTTGCCAAAAAGCCTTCAGATGCTGGAAACAAGAGGAGGACTTTCTTCGGAATAAGGGAAAATGCCCTACACGATCAAGTGTCCTTCACTATAGATTCGCAGCGGATTTTTGAACATTGAACCTTGAACCTTGAACCTTGAACGGTTTTTATTGTTCCTTTTTGATCCGCTCAATCTCCGCCTTGACCCTTTCGAGAGCAGTGCCGCCAGTGGCGCTGCGGGCATTGACGCTCGCTTCCAGGGTAATGGCCTGGTAGATGTCGTTGCCGATCTTGGCGGAAAATCCTTGCCATTCTGCTGGCGTCAGCTCTTCCAGTTTCTTGCCCTGTTCGATGCAGTAGCGAACCGATTTTCCCACTACCTCATGGGCTTCGCGGAAAGGCATACCGGTCCGGACCAGATAATCGGCCACGTCTGTGGCGTTGGAGAAACCCTCTGCTGCTGCCTGAAGCATCACGTCTGCATTGATCTTCATCTCACGTATCATGTCGGCGAAGATTTTAAGGCTGCCTTTAACCGTGTCGATGGTATCGAAGAGCGGCTCCTTGTCTTCCTGCATGTCCTTGTTGTAGGCCAGCGGCAGGGCCTTCATCACGGTCAACAGCGCCATCAGGTTGCCGTAGACGCGGCCGGTCTTGCCCCGCACCAGTTCCGGAACGTCGGGGTTTTTCTTCTGCGGCATTATGGACGAGCCGGTACAGAAGGAATCGGTAAGTTCGACGAAGTCGAATTCGCTGGTGGACCAGAGGATCAGTTCTTCGGAGAAACGGGACAGGTGCATCATCAGGATCGACGAAGCGGAGATGAACTCCAGGGCGAAGTCCCGGTCGGAAACGGAGTCGAGGGAGTTCCGGGTCGGCCCGGCAAATCCCAGCTCTTGCGCCACATATTCCCGGTCGATGGGGAACGTGGTCCCCGCCAGGGCGCCGGCGCCGAGCGGCAGGAAGTTGAGTCGCTTCGCGCAATCCTCCATGCGGCCCTTGTCGCGGCGGAACATCTCCATATAGGCCAGCATATGGTGGGAAAAGAGAATCGGCTGGGCCACCTGCAGGTGGGTATAGCCGGGCATGATCACGCCAAGATTCTTTTCCGCTTGAAAGAGCAGCGAGTCCATGAGCAGATCCAGGTATCGTGTCACTTCGCCGATTTCTTCCCGCAGGTAGAGGCGGATATCGACCGCCACCTGATCGTTGCGGGAGCGCCCGGTGTGGAGACGTTTGCCTGCTTCGCCGATAGCCGCCGACAGGCGTGCTTCGATATTCATGTGGATGTCTTCCAGGGACACGGAAAAATCGAAGTTGCCGGCCTCGATGCGGGCGAGGATCTCTTCCAGGCCGGTTACAATGGCATCCACATCGGCCTGGGGAATGATCCCTTGGCGGCCGAGCATCCGGGCGTGGGCGATCGAGCCGCGAATGTCCTGGCGGTAGAGGCGTTTATCGAAATCGATGGAGGCGGTGAACTCCTCGACGAATGCATCGGTGGGCTGGGAGAAACGGCCTCCCCAGAGTTTGTCCTTGGACATGCAAATCTCCTGCTGTAGAAAAGGATTGAGGAAAAAGGATCGAGGAACGGGGTTAAATCCTGACCTGATTCTATCCTCGTTCCTCGGTCCCTGTATTTATTTCTTCTTGCTTGCCATCATCTGGGAACGAATCCGCAACCGGAGGGAATTGAGCCGGATAAAGCCCTCGGCATCCTGCTGGTTGTAGACATCGTCAGCCTCAAAAGTGGCGATTTCCGGGTTGAAGAGGGAATCGGTGTCCGACTTGCGGCCGACGATGCGGCAGAGACCCTTGTAGAGCTTCACCCGGGCGATGCCGTTGACGGTCTTCTGTGATTCGTCGATCAGCGCCTGGAGCATTTCCCGCTCCGGGGCGAACCAGTAGCCGTAGTAGACCATCTCGGCATAACGGGGGATCAGGGTGTCGCGGATGTGCATTACTTCGCGATCCATGGTGATCTGCTCCACGGCCATGTGGGCCTCGCGGAGGATTGTCCCGCCCGGGGTCTCATAGACGCCGCGCGACTTCATGCCCACGTAGCGGTTTTCCATCAGGTCGACGCGGCCGATGCCATGCTGGCCGCCAAGGAAGTTGAGGTGGGCCAGCAACTGGGCCGGGGACATCTTTTCCCCGTCAACGGCCACTGCGTTACCGTTCTTGAATTCGATCTCCACGTACTGCGGCTTGTTGGGAGCCTTTTCCGGCGACTTGGTCAGGACGTACATCTCTTCCGGTGCCTCGGCATAGGGATCTTCGAGGATGCCGCCTTCAAAGGAGATGTGCAGCAGGTTGCGGTCCGAAGACCAGGGGCGCTTCTTGGTGACCGGGACCGGGATGCCGTTCTTCTTGGCATACTCCAGCAGCGATTGGCGGCTGTTCAGGTCCCAGGTGCGCCATGGGGCGATAATTTTAATGGCCGGGTTGAAATGGTAGCAGGCCAGTTCGAAGCGGACCTGGTCGTTGCCCTTGCCGGTGGCGCCATGGGCCACGGCGTCGGCCTTTTCGATTTTGGCGATCTCCATCTGCCGTTTGGCGATCAGCGGCCGGGCAATGGAGGTGCCGAGCAGGTAGGATCCTTCGTAGATGGCGTTGGCCCGGAACATCGGGAACACGAAATCTTTGACGAATTCTTCGCGCAGGTCGTCGATATAGACCTTGTCGGCACCGGTGGCAATGGCCTTGTCACGGACCGGGGCCAGCTCGTCGCCCTGGCCGAGGTCGGCGGCAAAAGCGATGACCTTGCAGCCGTATTCGTTTTTCAGCCACTTGAGGATGATCGAGGTATCGAGACCGCCGGAATAGGCGAGGACTATTTTTTTGATTTCTTTCTTGGCCATGAGGCTCTCCTTTACAGGTGTATAGATACGGTAACATGGTCGATTTCCGACAGGCTGTTAGCCCATCAGACTGGCCATGATCGCTTTTTGAATATGCAGCCGGTTTTCTGCTTCGTCCCAGACAACCGAGTTGGGGCCTTCGATGACCTCATCGGTAATTTCCTCGTCCCGGTGGGCCGGGAGACAATGCATTACGATGCAGTCCGGTTTGGCCAGTTTCAGGGTTTCGGCATTGAGTTGGTAACCGGCAAATGCTTTTTCCCGGGCTTGCTGTTCCTCTTCCTGTCCCATGCTGGCCCAGACGTCGGTGTTGAGGACGTCGGCATCCTTCACCGCTGCCTTCGGATCGTCTGTCAGCACGATGGACGATGTGCCGTTGGCAAGCGCCCAGTCGAGCACCTTCGGATCCGGCTGGTAGCCGGCCGGGCAGGCAAGGGTCAGGTCGAAACCGAAAATTGCCGCCGCCTCGATCCAGGTGTTGGCCATATTGTTGCCGTCGCCGATCCAGGCGAACTTCAGCCCCTGGTAGCCACCCTTGTGTTCGATGACGGTCATGAGATCGGCCATGATCTGACAGGGGTGAAAGAGGTCGGTCAGGCCGTTGATTACCGGGATCGTTGCATACTGCGCCAGTTCCTCGACGACTTCCTGGCCGTAGGTGCGGACCATGATTCCGTTGCAGTAGCGGGACAAGGTCCGGGCGGTGTCCTTGATCGGCTCCCCGCGGCCCATTTGCGACGTGCCGGAGGAGATGAAGAGGCCGTGGCCGCCCAACTGATAGATACCCACTTCGAAGGAAACCCTGGTCCGGGTGGAGGACTTCTCGAAGATCATTGCCAGGGTCTTCCCCTTTAAAAGACGGTGCTTGTCTCCATCTTTCAGCTTCTTTTTCAGGCTCAGGGCCAGCTCGAAGAGATCATCGAGCTCCTTCTTGGAATAATCGTGAAGGGCCAGGAAATGCTTTTTCATAGTAGTTTCCTCCAAGGTAGGGGCGCGTGCGGTGCGCCCTCGACAGTACAGGTGACATCGGTTTTCGACTGGTCGTTTGCCCCTACGGAGCAGCTGGTAGTTCCGTCAAAACTTCTTCCAGGATGGCGAGCATCGCATCAATTTCTTGTGTCCCGACGGTGAGCGGCGGCACAAAACGAAGCACCCGGTCCTGGGCCACGTTGATGAGCAGTCCTTTTTCCAGAGCCTTGCGGACGATCTCGGCGCCGGGTATGGCGAGCTCGGCGCCGATGATCAGGCCGATGCCGCGCACGTCGGTGATGAAGGGGAATTTTCCCTGCAGGTCTGTCAACCGCTGGCAAAGATAGGTTCCCATCTTCAGGGTGTTTTCCAGGATATCTTCCTCGAGAATCGTGCGTACCGCGGCGAGTGCGGCTGCCGTTACCAGCGGGTTGCCGCCGAAGGTGGAGCCGTGGGTGCCGGGGCCGAACGACTCGGCGATTGCTTCCCTGGCGAGCATGGTGCCGATCGGCGCGCCGCCGGCAAGGGCTTTGGCCAGGGTCATGATGTCCGGGGCGATATCGAAGTGTTCGTGGGCAAACAGCTTGCCGGTTCGACCGATACCGGTCTGCACTTCGTCGAAAATGAGGATCAGATTGTTTTCGTCGCAGATGCGGCGCACTTCGCGGAAGTATTCGGCGGACGGAATGACCACGCCGCCTTCACCCTGGATCGGTTCCAGCATGATGGCACAGGTGGCCGGCGTCACTGCGGCACGCAAGGCTTCGGCATCATTGAACGGCACGTGCTTGAAGCCGTGCAGCAGCGGATCGAAAAAGCGCTGCACCTTTTCCTGGCCGGTGGCCGAGACGGTGGCCATGGTGCGGCCGTGGAAGGAAGAAATCGCGGTGATGATCTCGAACCGCTCCGGCCCGAACTTCTCACGACTGTATTTTCTGGCCAGCTTGATGGCCGCTTCGTTTGCTTCGGCGCCGCTGTTGCAGAAAAAGGCCCGATCGGCGAAGGAGTTGGAGCAGAGCAGCTCCGCCAGTTCGATCTGCTGCGGGATATGGTAGAAGTTGGAGCAGTGGATCAACTCTCCGGCCTGCTTCTGCAGGGCAGCGACAACACGGGGATGGCAGTGACCGAGGTTATTGACCGCCACGCCGGCGAGGAAATCCAGGTATCGCTTACCGTCCGCGTCCCAGAGGTAACACCCTTCTCCCCTGACTGGCACCAGCGGATACCTGCCATATGTTTTGATGATGTATTTGTCGCCCTTCTCGATCCATTGCTTGGAGTTCATAGGTTTTCCTGTTCTTTCGAAAAAATGTGTAGGGGCGAACCTGTGAGTTCGCCTTTATGCCGGGCAGACACACGGGTCTGCCCCTACAGAAACCCGAAAAGGCAAATCGCCTACGATCTGATTTCCGTTCCGATGCCGACGTCGGTGAAGATTTCCAGCAGTACCGCATGCTCCACCCGGCCATCGATGATATGGGCCTTTCCGGCACCCTCTTCCAAGGCATCGAGGCAGCAGGTTACCTTGGGAATCATACCACCGACGATGACGTTGTCATCGATCAGTCGGGTAACCTGGGCGAAGGGGATGCTGGTGAGCAGGTTGCCGTCCTTGCCCTTCACTCCGGCCACGTCGGTGAGGAGGATCAGCTTCTCGGCTTTGAGCGCACCGGCGATCTTGCCGGCCACCAGGTCGGCGTTGATGTTGTAGCTTTCGCCGTCGGGACCGACCCCGATAGGGGCGATTACCGGGATAAAACGTTCTTTTTCCAGCGTTTCGATGATCGAGGGATCCACCTTGATGATCTCACCGACGAAACCCATATCGATCTGCTCGGTCTTCCCGTCTTCCCCGGTGACTTCCTGGAGATGCTTTTTGCAGAGCAGCAGGCCGCCATCCTTACCGGACAAGCCGACCGCCTTGCCGCCGTGCTGGTTCAGGTAGCCGACCACCTCGCGGTTGACCTGACCGGTCAGGACCATTTCAACCACCGACATGGTGGCTGCATCGGTGACCCGCATGCCGCGGACGAACTCGGACACGATGCCGTAGCGCTTCAGCGTCTCGTTGATCTGCGGGCCGCCGCCGTGGACGATTACCGGGTTGATGCCGATGTACTTGAGGAGGATGATGTCCAGGGCGAAGGATTTTTTCAGCGCCTCGTCGGACATTGCGTGGCCGCCGTACTTGATGACGATGGTCTTGCCGCTGAAGCGTCGGATGTAGGGCAGGGCCTCCAGCAGGGTATGGGCTTTTTCGATCAGTTTTTGCACAATATTCTCCACATTTCCTGTCGGTCGCAACAGGTTGTCATGTAGGGGCGAACCCATGTGTTCGCCCTGATCTTCCGGTTCTGGAAAAGGGCGGAAAACAGAACCCTACAGTGGGCAGACACACGGGTCTGCCCCTACGCTCATTGCATTTACCCAACCAGTTCGTACAACTTTTCCAACGCCTCGCCCAGCTTGTCCGGTATGCTGCCGCCCGCCTGGGCCAGTTCCGGTTTGCCGCCGCCGCTGCCGCCGATGATCGGCGCCAGTTGCTTGATGAGATCGCCGGCCTTGAAGCGGCTGGTGAGGTCCTTGGTGACCGCCACCAGCAGGGTTGCCTTGCCGTCCTTTTCGGTGCCGATGGCGATGACGCCGGAGCCGATCCGGTCCTTCAGGCTGTCCGCGAATTCGCGCAGACCTTTGGGGTCGTCCATGTCCACCTTGACAGCGAGCGTCTTGATCCCGCCGATTTCCCGGACGCCGGCCAGGAGGTCTGCCGACGCGGAGGCGTTGAGGCGCCCCTGGAGGGTTTCGATCTCCCGCTGCAGTTCCTTCTGGCGTGCCATGATCCGTTGAATCCTGTCGACGGCATCGCCGCCTTCGGCTTTTACCAGCGAGGCGATCTTTTTCTGGTCCTCTTCCAGGCGGCGGGCATAGTGGAGGGCTTCCATCCCGGTAAGTGCCTCGATACGCCGCACCCCGGCGGCGATGCCTGCTTCGGAGAGCAGTTTGAACAGCCCGATGTCGCCTGAGGCACGCACGTGGGTTCCGCCGCAGAGCTCGCAGCTTACCTCGCCGACCCTGACAACACGGACCGTATCGCCATATTTTTCGTCGAAAAGTGCCGTTGCACCGCTCTCCATGGCCTTGTCCAGTTCCATTTCGCGGGCCGCTACATCGGTGTTGTCCATGATGTAGGTGTTTACCAGTTCTTCCACCCGCTCCAGCTCTTCTTGGGTCATGGCGGAAAAGTGGGTGAAGTCGAAGCGCAACCGTTCATTGTCCACCTGGGAGCCGGCCTGTTTCACGTGGTCGCCGAGAACCTGGCGCAGCGCTGCCTGCAGCAGATGGGTGGCGGTGTGGTTGCGGGCCGTTGCGGTCCGTCTGCTGCCGGCCACTTTCAGGTCCACGGCGTCGCCGACTTTGACGATTCCTTCCCTGACCCGTGCCCGGTGGACGATCAGGTCGGCGAGGGGTTTCAGCGTGGCGATGACTTCCAGGTGGGCGTTGCCGGTGGAGATTTCACCGGTATCGCCGGCCTGCCCGCCGCTTTCGCCGTAGAAGGGGGTTGTCTCGGTGATGACGTCCACCTCTGCCCCGGCTGCCGCGGATTCGACCGGATTACCGTCCTGCAGCAGCGCGGTTATGACCGAGTAGGCGGTCCGTTCATCGTAGCCGGTGAAGGAGGTCCGGAGTCCCTGGCCGTGGAGATTCTTGTACACGGTGGAAACCCGTTCTTCGCCCGAACCCTTCCAGTGTTCGCGCGCCTGCTCCCGCTGTTTTTCCATGCAGGCCTCGAAGCCTGCTTCGTCCACGGTGAAACCTTCGTTGCTGACGATGTCGGCGGTGAGGTCCATGGGGAAGCCGTAGGTGTCGTAGAGCTTGAAGACCACTTCGCCGGGGAGAACCTTCGCCCCCCGGTTCTTCAGGGCGGTTACTTCGTCGTTCAGTATCCTGAGACCGTTGTCCAGTGTTTCGGCGAAACGTTCCTCCTCGGCCCTGACGACCTTCTTGATATATTCTTCCCGCTGGAGGAGGTCCGGATAGGCCTCTGCCATGACGGAAATAACCGCATCGACGATCCGGTAGAGCACCGGTTCGGAAAAGCCGAGCATTTTGGCATGGCGAGCGGCACGGCGCATGATGCGGCGCAGTACGTAGCCACGGCCCTCGTTACTGGGAAGAACCCCGTCACAGATCAGGAAGGTAATCGCGCGACTGTGGTCGGCTATGACGCGCATGGAGACGTCGTCTTTTTCCTCCGCACGGTATTGTTTGCCGGAAAGCTTCTCCACGTGGCGGATGATCCCCTGGATCAGGTCGGTGTCGTAGTTGGAGGTGACCCCCTGCATGACCGTGGAGATCCTTTCCAGTCCCATGCCGGTGTCTACCGAGGGCTTCGGCAGCGGGGTCATGACACCTTGCTCGTCACGGTTGAACTGCATGAAGACGTTGTTCCAGATCTCCATGTAGCGGTCGCAGTCGCATCCCACGGCGCAGTCGGCGCTGCCGCAGCCGGTCGCGGGGCCGTTGTCCCAGAAGATCTCGGTGCAGGGACCGCAGGGGCCGGTGTCGCCCATGGACCAGAAGTTGTCCTCGTCAAAGCGGTAGATCCGGTCCAGCGGCACCCCTTCCTGTTCGTGCCAGATTGCCGCGGCTTCGTCGTCGTCCTTGTAGACGCTTACGTAGAGCCGGTTCTTGTCCAGCTTCAGCTCCTGGGTGAGGAATTCCCAGGCAAAAGCAATTGCTTCCTTCTTGAAGTAGTCGCCAAAGGAGAAATTGCCCAGCATCTCGAAAAAGGTATGATGGCGAGCGGTACGGCCGACGTTCTCCAGGTCGTTGTGCTTGCCCCCGGCCCGAACGCACTTCTGTGAACTGCAGGCGCGGATGTAGTCCCGTTTTTCCAGTCCCAGGAACAGGTCCTTGAACTGGTTCATGCCGGCATTGGTGAACAGCAGCGTCGGGTCGTTCTTCGGAATAAGGTTCGAGCTGGAGACGATGGTGTGTCCCCGGTCGGCAAAATATTTCAGGAATCTTTCCCGGACTTCTTTTCCAGTCATTGTTTCTCCTGCATTATAGAAAATTGGATACTCATTGATCACGTGCAAAAAAATCGAATCGCCCGATTCCCGCCGGGCTTTAGCCGGTCATCGTGCTGGTTGGTTTGCAAACAAGAAAAGGGTGTGTCAGCTACTCTCCGTGTCGCGGAAGACCCGGACGATTGCCGCGAGTGAGAATCCGCGGCGTTGAAAGTAGCTGAAGACCCTTCGCTTTTGGCGCGCATCCGCCTGTTGCGGGTCAAAACCCTCGAACTTTCGTGCCATCAACCCCGAGAGCGTGGCGATCTCGTCATACTCGGCGTCCAGCGCTGCGAGGGTATCTTCGATGATCTCTGCCGGGATTCCCCTGCGGGACAGCTCGAGGCGCAGGCGAAATCCGTAGCCCCTGCCGTTGCGGATCGATGATTCGGCAAAGCTGTGGGCGAAACGTCGGTCATTGAGGTATCCCGCGTCCTTCAAGCGGTTCGTTACCTCGTCCAGAATTTCCGCCGCAAAGCCCTTCGCGGATAGTTTCCGCCTTAGTTCCGCCTCGCTGTGATCGCGTCGTGACAGGATATTCAGGGACAGAGCGACTGCTTTTCGTGTTTCAGGCATCTCCGTACTTGTCGATGGTTAACTTTCCTTCTTCTTCACCGTTCTCGGCCGGCTTGTCCTGGTGATCGAACTGATCCCAGGTAAGGTCCGAGGTGGAGGTGATTCCGGAAATCTTCAGTGCGAAGTCGTCCGGGTTGCTCGACTGGCGCATCGCCTCTTCGTAGGTGATCAGTTTTCTGGTGTACAAGCTCATCAGGGACTGGTCGAAGGTCTGCATTCCATAGGCGGTAACTCCCTGGGCAATCGCATCGGTAATCTGCTTGGTCTTTTCCTTGTCGTCGATACATTCGCGGACCCTGGCCGTGCCGATCATTACCTCGACCGCCGGGACACGGCCTTTGCCGTCGGCCCGCGGTACCAGTCGCTGGGAAATGACCCCCTTGATGACGTTGGATATCTGCATCCTCACCTGCCGCTGGTGGTAGGGGGGAAACACCGAGATGATACGGTTGATCGTTTCGGCGGCGTCAAGGGTGTGAAGGGTCGACATGACCAGGTGACCGGTCTCGGCCGCGGTCAGCGCCGTCTCGATCGTCTCCAGGTCGCGCATCTCGCCCACCAGGATGACGTCAGGGTCCTGACGGAGAGCGCTCTTCAGCGCATTGCCGAAGGTAAGGGTGTCGAAACCGATCTCCCGCTGGCTGATGATGCTCTTCTTGTCCTTGTGCAGATATTCCACCGGATCTTCGAC
>JAQUHN010000204.1 GCA_028683555.1 Geobacteraceae bacterium
GTCATGATGTGCGGCTCGGCGATGATTTCCATTTTGAATGGGGCATAGGAAAGGCGCTTCCCGCTACCATGGGAATCGGACCGCTCAAGGCTTTTGAAGTGGGCGTGGTGGGCTATGCCCAGTTTCAGGTCACTGATGACCGGGGACAAGACGCTACCTGGGATAAGGTCCATGACCAGGTTTTTGCCGTTGGGCCGGAGATCAGGTTCGTCATTCCACAGTGGAAAACCTTGATCGAAATGCGGACCAACATTGAATTCGGTGCCGTGGATCGTACCGAAGGCATCATGAGCAGCCTTAATATTACCAAGGCATTCTGACACGAACAACAGCTGCCAACTCACGGTTTGTTCATCTGGCGGGCGTTCCAAATTTTTCACTATGGGTATGACGATGATTGATTCGGAGAAGAGTACCGCTTTCTCTGCCTGAGAGTAGCAGCGTGGCGGGGACAACATCGTTGCGACGGAAGCGTTGAAAAATAGATGGATGAACGGGTAGCGGGAAACCGATTATCCCGTCGCCAAAGTGCGATAACAGCCGGTTCATGCCAACCATGCGCCTATGAAGACTCCCTGTGAATGATTGACACACGCTGGTTTTGTGGTACTTACATAAAAGAGCGTAACAGAGTATCTGCTGTCTATGAAAACTGAATATTGGATCAACGGTGCCTGAAAGGGCTTGATAGGGAAGAGGGGTGCAAATCCCCCGCGGACCCGCCGCTGTAAGCGATGACAAAAGGCAGTATGCCACTGGTCGGTTGACTGGGAAGGCGCCTGGAGGGTGATTCGCGAGCCAGAAAACCTGCCATTGATCCCAACCACAATTAACTCCCCGGTGCTTGGGAGCGTGGAATGAGGATTCAAGGACCTTGAATACGGAAAGTCCGTATGATGCTTCGGCACATGCGGACTTTTTTTATGCCTTTAGCGCAGTTTGCAGTCCGACACCTTGCACGCGCGATTGATAGCTCCATCTGCCGAAAACAGTATTGATTTCGAACAAAGTGAAAGGGAAGAGGTGTGCACATCTCCCGCTGCTCCGTAAGCGTATTGGGAATGATAGCCTGCTTGCCGGACGGGGCAATTACGCCAGGTGAAAAAATCGCGGGAATCCGGATAAGCAGCCGCTCCTGATACGGAATTCAAATCCATTCGATAGCTTTCAGGAAGGAATGCCATGTTGAAACGATTCGTAAATCTTGTGTGCGTACTGGTGCTTTCAACCCCTGCTTTTGCCGCCCCTCCCGATATTACCATGCCGGAGCTCGTCGTTACCGCGTCCCGTTGGGAAGAGCCTGCAGAAAGTGTCCCGCAGGATATGGTGGTCATTACCCGTTCCGAGATCGAAAAAAAAGGTGTTCCCTTCGTAACCGATCTACTGCGCCTGCAGCCGGATCTTCAGGTCGTGCAAAATGGCGGGCCGGGTACCAATGCAACCCTGCTCATGCGCGGCGGCGGTGGTAATCAGGTGCTGGTGATGGTTGACGGAATCAAATTCAACAGCCCCGCCACCGGTTCCGCAGACCTGTCCGGGTTGCTGACCACAGATATAGAGCGAATCGAGGTCATTAAAGGTCCACAAAGCACCCTTTACGGCTCAGAAGCCATGGCCGGGGTGGTGAATATCATCACAAAAAAAGGAGCAGGCAAGCTGAAGGCCGATCTGAGCGTAGAGGGAGGTTCCTTTGCCACCGTCAAGACAGCAGGGTCTGTTTCCGGCGGAACAGAAAGAACTAATTACCGGTTGTCCGCCACCTGGTTCGACACGGATGGGATTCCGATAGCCAAAAACGGCTCGGTGCCAAACGGCAATACCAATACGTCAATATCAGCCCGGCTCGGTGCGAACCCGACCGACCGCTCAGCCATAGAACTCAACCTGCGCTACGGGACGGACAAGACGCAGTTGGACAATTACGAATTCGGTGTTGGGCCGGTTGATACCCTGAATTATGTCCAGAATCGTGAAAATTATCTCCTGGCCGCCACGGGAAAAATCTTCCCGTGGAAAAACTACGAACAGAGTCTGACGCTCTCCTTTCTCCGGGACGATCTCAACTCCACGGACCCCGTTACCGCATACAATAACTTCCGAACCAGATCGACCACCGAACTTCTGGACTGGCAACACACCCTTGAGCTGCAGCCGCTGACCGTTACAGGAGGCTTCGCCTATCGCTACGAGTCGGTCAATAATGTCGGGTCATTCGATAAATCCGTAGATAATAAAGCCGGTTATCTTAATGCCAAGCTTGCCTTGCTGGATGATGCGCTGATCCTTAACGCCGGGTTGCGCTACGATAACCATGCAACCTTCGGCGATGCCATCACCTACCGGACGGGGGTGCTCTATTATCTTAAACCGCTTGGTATCAGGTTCAAGGCAAATCTCGGCAGCGGGTTTCGGGCGCCTTCTCTGAATGAGCTTTACTACCCATATTACGGAAACCTCGACCTGAAAGCCGAAAAAAGCACCGGCTACGACGTCGGCCTTGAAAAGGAGCTGTTCGACAAAAAGCTGGTCCTCGGCGCCACCTGGTTTTCGCAACGCTACCGCAACCTGATCCAGACCAATTTCGCGACGTATAGCGCGGATAATATCGGAAACGCCCAGACGGACGGAGTGGAAGTAAACGTGTCGGCACAACCGCTTGAAAACCTGAGAGTAAGCGCCGCCTATACCTGGCTTGACGCTGTCAATAAGGATACCGGCGCGTTTCTCCCGCTTCGCCCCAGAAACAAATTCACCTCATCCCTGGTTTACACCATAGCGAAACTAACGGTTATCGGCGAATACCAGTATGTCTCGAAGCGCTACGACAGTTCATTGCAGCGAGACATATCTTCCTATTCGATTGTGAACCTGAAAGGTTCGTATGTACTGCATAAGAATCTGGCCCTTTTTGTCAGAATTGATAACCTGTTGGACAAGTCTTACGAGGAGGTCGCCGGGTACGGCACACCTGGCCTGGCCGTGTATGGCGGTGTCAAGGTGACCTATTGACAGCATCTGAATTCAAGTCTGATGTGGTGGTAATGACGCGGCAAGGGAACCCGGACCGTATCGTGAGCAGACCACCGACTCCGGGAAGAAAACGGATCCTTTCAAGGCCGCCAGCTTGACGATTTTTCCTCATGCATACCGGGCATGGGTCTAATTCCAGGCCCCAAGAAGCCTCTGAGAATGTGGCGAAAAAGATCAACGATCCCTTGCTGGCAAACATAACCTGAGGGAGTGATGCATGCTGAAAAACGGAATCTGGCGGTACATGATGGGCTCATTTTTTCTGCATGTCCTGATGCTTATCCTCCTCGCTCGTGCTGTAACTGTGTCACAGGTCGATATGCCGGCAATGGAAACATTCCTTATTGTGCCCTCGGCTGTTTCGATGCGTGGCACGGGGCAACCCATGCATCCTGTCGTCACGGTGACAACAGGACGCCGTGGCCCAGAAGTTGCGCGCTCTCTGTCGGGGCAAAACCATAAAGTGCCAGCATCCGCAACGGTTAATGATATGCCTTCGGCTAATTCCCGGAAAAGAGCGCTCCCTGCTTTCGCGCTGACTTCGACGGCACCCGGGTCGGCCGAAACCGGCACAATGACGACTGCCGCTCCAGCAGCTTTGGCAACGTCCCGGTTTCTGCGCGAAGGCACAACAAGCCAATCTGCGACGACTTTCCCGCAGGGCACCGAAGGAATGGCGGAGATGTCACTGGGAGATGCGGGAGCACCGCGTTTTATCCATAGAGAAGAGCCGGTTTATCCTTTCCTGGCGCGAAAACTTGGGAAGGAGGGGAATGTGGTTCTCCGGCTGACTCTTGATGAAAGAGGTGGGCAAAAAGATATCGAGATTATTGTAAAGGCTGGGTTCGGCTTTACCGAAGCGGCCATACAGGCATTGAAAAAGTCGATTTTATCCCCGGCGCAAAAGGACGGGAAGCCGGTTGTTTCGCGGGTAGTGATTCCCGTTACGTTTGTTTTACGGGAAAATTGAGCATAGACAGGGTTTTTGTGTGGATCGGGAGATGAAAACAACGTGAGTGCCTTTTCCCGGTACTAAAATACCGGCAGCATCAGCGCCCGACGATTATGCCCAGTAATAAAAACAGCAAGGCTGCGCAGAGCAGCAATGGGGATAGCGAGAACCATGCGGGCTCCGTGGCCCTGGTGTATTCGATGGTTCGGGCTCGTTTCAGTATGGCATCAACCAGACTCTCCTCGCTGTGCTCATCGCGGGCGCGAAAGTAACTTCCTCCGGTACTCTCGGAAATGCTTTGCAGAATGTCCTGTTCCAGCCGTGTCTTCAGGTAGGACCCGTCTTCATCCTGGTAATAGCCCGCTATGTTGGCGCTGGAATCCCTGATCGGGATCAGGACACCTTGCCCCATGCCGATACCGACCGTGTAGATGACAATTCCCTGGGTTGCCGCACGTTGTGCGGCTTCATGGATCGGGGATTTGTCGTCACTGATGTCCTCACCGTCTGAAATCAGAATGATGGCTTTAACGGTTTTGCGGGAATTCCCTTCGAACAGGGAGATACCGGTCGCAATCGCCTGGCCCAGATCGCTGCCGGGAATGGTTATGGTTGCGTCATTGACGTGCTTCAAGATGTACTGGCAGTAGCCATAGTCGGTGGTCAGCGGAACAATTGAAATGCCTTTGTTGGCAAACATGAAGACACCGGCGCGCTCCCCCCGCAGCGCAGCAATGATGTTAAGGGCGTAATAGCGTGCGCGGTTCAAGCGGTTAGGTATGGCAAAGAGTTTTTTCCCCTCTTCGGGAATGGTTTCATCTTCCGCCAGCATCGACTTCGATACATCGATGCCGATCGCTATGTCAATGCCGTGACGATTAAACACGACTTTGGTATATTGTATGCTGGGCTCGGCCAGAGAAAAAATGACCGCGCCCAGCGCAAGACTGAAGAAAAGAGTCGAAACAACGTAGGGGACGGGACGCTTTTTGACATGGGCAAACCGGTACAGCCACGTGCTCGCCTCCCTATAGGAAATGAGTGAATAGCAAAGGAGACATGGGATGGCAAGCAGCAGCCATAAATAGCCGCTATTTTCCAGATTCATGGCAAAGCAGCCTTTATTTTTTGATTATGGTTTCGATGGGCTCGCCAGGGCCATACCCGCCGATTTCGGGTATCAGCGTTTCAAGGTTTTCTTTCAGAGCCTGATTTTTTTCCATATCAGTCATGGAAACCTCGAATTGTTGAACGCTCCCCTCTCCGTTAAGCACTTCAAGGTTCCAGCGGGGTATATTCTTCTGTGATGGCAACCCGCCGGCTTTGTCCACAGCTTCTATCGCCGCCTTGTAGTCTGTCAGTGCCTCACGCATAACGCTCTGCACTTTATCCACATTCTGATCGGTTTCGAGCATCACAAACGCGCTGAGTATCTTGGCCGACCCTGCTGCATTGTAAAACTGCCACACGATATCGGGGCGTAGCGTCGTAGCCTCAGCAAGTGTGCTGCCGCACCGCTCGATCATCTCATCAAGAAGGGTTTTGAGCCGGGCGCTGTACGCGTCGGTCTCGTTTGCCAGTTCAATATTGGCCCGGGCTCGCTGCATGTTTTGCAGGAGTTCCAGGGCAATGCGCCATTGTCGTTGCACAATGCGCAACTGGATTTCGGGGAGCGCCGGGGACAGTTTTTTGTAGGCTGCAACGGCGGCACTGTCATCGGCTATTGCGTCCGCTTGTAGCAGCTCCTGCTGCAGATGCCTGCTGCGCGCTTCCTGGTCAGTTACAGCTCGGTACTCTCGGGTACTGTAGATGCCCAGCACCAGGAAAGCGACAGACAAAAGAATGATAAAAGTTATGCCTATCCAGGTTTTCATTTTCATGGTCTAGATCTTTCTCGTGGCGGGGAGAATCCGCAAAAGACAGTAGGCAGCTAAAATGCCGGCAGCTGCCAGTGCAAGCGGCCCTCTGGTATTCTTTTTCCGCTTTTCCAATTTTACCAGCAGTCTGTTTTTCTCCATTTTATTGATTTGGTCGTACACCGCGGTAATCTGTGTTCTGTCCAAGGAGCGGGGCATGTAAAATATGTAACCTGAGGAGGATTCTCCTGCGGGCCCCTCAAGAGCTTGGCGCACTTCACTGGTAACCTCACCCCCCACAACGACAAGGTAGAGCTTTATGCCCAGCTGTTTGACCAGACCTATCAGATCGGAA
>JAQUHN010000205.1 GCA_028683555.1 Geobacteraceae bacterium
AATTCCCGCCACACTGGTTCCCAAGTCACCGGCTACCGCGCTGTTCCCGCCACCATGGACAACGGTTTCATCGGCAGGCAACTCGGCCGGTCCCGCCAGGGTGTAGTCAGGAAACAGGGAAGTTTTTTGCTGCACGGAGGCCAGGGCCGGAAAAATGCCGCTCGCCGGTTCGGCCAGCTCCTCGGTGCCCGTCACCTTGGCGATTGCCCACTCCAGACCGTCCGGGTGCGCCGATGCATACCAGGAAAGGATTCCGGCCGTCAACAAGGTAACGGCAAGGAAACCGAGCAGCAGGACTCCCGTCGGACGGAGTGTACGACGGGAAGGTTCGCCAGTTTCGGTCAGCATCTCCGGCCTCGCCTGGTAGACAAACGACAGAACGGCTGCCGTAACGAGCCCTTCGACAATTCCAATGGCGAGGTGAATCGGCTGCATGAGAAGGAGAAAGGTTGAGAATGGCAGGGAGGATATCCCGGACAGGGCAGTCTCCAGCACCACGCCGAATGCCCCCATCTGCAATCCCGCCACAGCGGCGACAATTGCCGCACCAGCCAGCCTCACCCGGCCCGGCTGAGCTCCGGCGATTTTTTTGTAAATAAATGGATATGCGATGAAGGCAGGGAAAAAACCGAGATTGAAAATATTGCAGCCCAAGGCCAGCAGGCCTCCATCGGCAAAAAACAGCGCCTGCACCACCAGCACCGAGGCGATGGTGAGAAATGCGGCATGAGGTCCGAGCAACACCGCCAGCAGCAGCCCACCTCCCAAGTGCCCGCTGGAACCGGTACCCGGAATGGTGAAGTTGATCATCTGCGCGGCGAAGATGAAGGCCCCGAGAACCCCCATCAGCGGCACTTTGCGGTCATCCAGCTCGGCACGGACCTTTGTCGAACAGAACGCGATCGCTCCTGCAGAAACCGCCCACATGGTTCCACCAACAGCGGGTGACAAGAGTGCATCAGCCATATGCATGAGAAATATCCTTTCCCTGACGGAGCAACCCGCCAAACAAGTGTGGTACGTTTTTCAAAATCGTAGCACACTTTATATACGACACAAGAAATATTATGTCAACCAATTTTTAGTATTACTAAAATTATTTTGTACGGACGTACTGGAAACAGCAGCGGAAAGGCATGATTGACGGGAAAGCAGCGAAACGGTAACCGGCTAGCAACCTCTTACCCATACCGTCAACTGGGCGATGCTGTGTTGATATTTGCGGGCAGTCTCACGAATGACAAAGGGAATATCACAGGGCTCCCGGGCCATCGTGAAGCAGGGGTGCAGGGCAGTTTTCAGTCCTTCCAGGGTCGAGACGTCCCTGCCGCCCGCCGAAAACCCGCCAAGCCACTCCCGCCGGGGAGTGAATTCGGCAAGCCATGTATAGGGCGAGGTAAGGACCAGCAGCCCACCCGGATTGATACGCTGATGGAGCGAGGCAAGAAAGAGACGGGGGTTTTTCAGGCGATCGATAAGATTACCGGCAAAGACCAGGTCATAGCCGGCAAGGCTCGATGGCAAGGACAGGGCATCCGCCTGGGCAAACGTTACCCGGCAGCGAACGTCATCAAGGTCGAAATCGACCAGGCTCCGTTCCATCCGGGCAACCAGTTCCCCTTCGACGGGAATGTCATAGGCAATTCTGCCCGTTTCCCGCATGGTAGTGGCAGTGGCAATGAATTGCCGTGAAGAATCGACCCCGGTAACCGAGGCAAACCCTCGGGCCAATTCGAAGGTCGTCCGCCCAACGGCACAGCCAATATCCAGCGCAGCCCCCGTTTTCTGCCCTGCCATCATTTCCAGACAGGCATGCGCACAGCTGGCGGGGAAATTTTCGACACCGAAATACCGGTCCCCGTAATGAAACTCGCAGTACTGGGAAACCAGTAGATCTGACTCGTAGGGATTGTCTTTCCGCTTGCCGCGGTAGTTGCGCATGGTCGGCACCCGCCTTCACGACGTTGGTTCAAAACGAAATCCGGAAAACATCTTTCCCGGTTCATTCTACCAGCATGCCGCCATATCACAACGGACCGAAGGCACACCGAATCCATAAAAAAATCGGGGTGGAACCAATTGTTCCACCCCGATCGTACCACGTTATGTCACCCCGCTGCAGAATACTATCCGTAGCGGCTTGTTCGCGGAATGCTATGGAATGATTTTTTCCATGGCCCAGACACCGCAAGGGCAGATACCGGCACAGATGCCGCAGCCGATGCAGTATTTGTCCTCGGAGTGGTATTCCACCGTTCCGTCTTCCTTCTCGGTCCGAACGATGGCTCCTTCCGGGCAAGTCTCCAGGCACATGGAACAATCACGGCAGGTACCGCAGGAGATACAACGGCTCACTTCGTTCTTCGCATCCGTAACCCGGAAGCGGCCGCGATTCTGCGGCATGAACAGCTCACGGTTCAGATTTTCCTGGGGAATCATCTCCGGTTTCTTCTTGGCGACCAGTTCCCAACCGTTAAGATATGCGTCGATATATTCGGCAACTTCCCGGCCGCTGGCAATGGCGTTGGTCAGGAGACCCGGCTTGATGGTGTCGCCGATGGCGAAGACTTTCTCCGCATGGTTGGACTGCCAGCAGTCAGTGGCATCCATCATGCCGCGATCGGTAAGCCATTCCCGCGGCACATAGGAGAGGTCGGGACGCTCGCCGATGGAGATGATCACTGTGTCGGCCTCAATAAGCCGACCGTCCTTGGTGTGAAGTCCGTCCGCGTCAATCCGTTCGGTGAAGACCGGCCACTGGATATCACCGCCAAGGGCCGTGAAATGGTCGATCTCTTTCTGGTAGGCAGCGGGACGCTGCACGTCGATGGCGGTAACCTTTTCGGCACCCATGGCATAGGCGCCGAGCGCCACGTCCATACCGGCATTACCGGCACCGATAACCACGACTCTTCTGCCCACCTTCGGGTTTTCACCATTATTGATGCTTTTCAGGAAATCGAGTCCCTTTACCAGCCGCTCGTGGCCGGGGAAAGGAATCACGACCGGGTTGTGGGCGCCGCTGGCAACAACCAGCGCGTCAAATTCGGACTGCATCGCCGCGAACTTTTCTTTGTCGATTTGCTGCGAAGTGCGGATGTCCGCCCCCATTTCCTTGATGCGATTGATCTCGCTATCGAGGATTTCGCGGGGCAGGCGATCCATGGGAATAGCCTGGCGAAGCTTGCCGCCCACTTCCTTGTCCCCTTCAAAAAGGGTTACGCTATGGCCGAGCAGGCTCAGCTGCCAGGCTGCGGACAGGCCGCCCGGGCCGCCACCGATAATGGCCACTTTCTTGCCCGTTTCCGGCTTCTTTTCCGGCGGCGCGGCATCCTGGGACAACCTGCCCAGCTCCTGCATTGCCACCGGATGATCGATGAACTGGCGGCTACAGGCATCCTTACAGAGGTTGGGGCACACTTGACCACAGACGCTGGCCGGGAACGGCGAATAGGTAAGCACCAGTTCCAGCGCTTCCTTCACCTTGCCCTGACGCAGCAGGTTGATGCGATCCTGGGTGGGAATGCCGGTGGGACAGGCAGTCTGACAGGGTGCGCCATACGCCTTGTTCTGCCAATGGGGAATCTTCAGCCGGTCGTCGCCGGTATTGACAAACCCGACAACCCGATCGTAATCATCACTGACAACATCGCCGAAAATGCCACCTTCGACCCACTTACCGGTACGGAATTCCTTCATGGAAATCCGTTCCTGCCGTTGCCGCTCTTCCCAGGTCATGGCAACGATTTTTTTCCACTGGGAGAAATCGGTCAGTTCGGTAAGAAGCTGGGGGCGGCCGATTTTTTCCAGAAACACCGGCATGCTGCCCTGCAGGAACTCGCGGTCGGCTTCATCCAGATCCAACTGCCAGACCAGGTGGGTCAGCCCCTTGACCGGACCGCGTACATAGATGGTTCCACCAACCATACCGACACAGGCGCGGTCGCCGAGTACCGATGCGAACTGTTCCGAGTCATAACCGCAGACCACGGCGATGCCGCCGCCCATGAACTCAAAAGAAAAGGAACCGGTATTCTTCAGTACCCACAGCTCGGGCGGCTCGTAGGAAGGGTCGTGCTTCATCAGCGAACCGGTACGGGTACCGGCGCGGCCGCCGACATAGATTTTGCCGCTGGCGGCACAATGTGCGGTGGTGTCGCCGCCATCCCCTTTAAGGGTCAGCGTGGCCCCGGCGTTAAGCCAGCCCACATCGGCCGGCGCGGAACCCTCGACGATAATTTCGGTTCCTTCGAGACCGAAGGCGCCGACACGCTGGCCGGGGTTTTTTACCGTAAACTTGAGGGGCGAACCGTCCGCTGTCCAGAGAGGACCGCCAATGTCATGATGTCCGGAGGCCAGGATTTCGAATTCGGTTTCACCCTGTTCCAGAGAGGCATATATCTTCTGCAGCAGCTGCTGCGTCGAGATTCGTTTATTCTGTTCATCAAAGCCTGATATAAAGGCTGCCATGTTGTGTATTCCTCCTTAGCAGACGTACTGGACCTGCAGACGGTCCGCTACGGCTTTGTCGGTTGCGACCAGACAGTCGGAGCGGCCGATCGGCAGCGAAGAGTTCCCGATGGGCGCCATGAGCTTGCGCAGTTCCTGATCCATTCCCAAGAAGTAGTTGACGATGTTTTCCGCCACGCGATCGGGGTTGAGTCGCCGAACCAGCGCAGGTTCCTGGGTTGTGATACCCGCCGGACAGAGGCCGGTGTTGCAGGCATTGCAGCGGCTGTGTTCGTTGCCGAGACATCCGGCGAGCTGCAGGATGAGCTTCCCGGTAAAAACGCCATTGGCACCGAGGCACAACATCTTGAAGGCATCGGCTGCCAGATTGCCGGTCTTGCCGAGACCACCGGCCGCCCACAGCGGAATCTGACCCTGGCGTCCCTGGGCAACGGCGGCCAGGTAACAGTCACGCAGTTTGCTGACCACCGGATGCCCGGTATGGTCGAGGGATATGTCGTGGGCCGCGCCGGTACCGCCATCGATGCCGTCGAGGAAGAAGCCGCCGACGATATTGTACGGGTCGCGCACCAGGTTATTGAAGACCGATACCGAAGTAGCACTGGCAGCCACCTTGATGGCAACCGGCACCCGGAACTTGAAGGCCGCATTGAAGGAAAGGAACATCTTCTGCACGCTCTCCTCGATGGAGTACAGACCCTGGTGATTGGGAGGTGACAGCAGGTCGGCCTTGGGCACGCCACGGATTGCCTGAATATGCGAGGCAACCTTGGCTGCCATGAGCAGGCCGCCATCACCCGGCTTGGCGCCCTGACCGATCTTGATGAGTACGCCGGCCGGGTCTTCCACCATATGAGGCATGGCCTTGATGATGCGGTTCCAGCCGAAATGGCCGGAAGCGATCTGCAGGATCATATATTTCAGGTATTTGCTCTTCAGAAGACGTACCGGCATACCGCCCTCGCCGGAACACATGCGCACCGGCAGGCCGCATTCCTCATTGAGGTATGCCACAGCCATGGAAACAGCTTCCCACATCCTCCAGGAGAGTGCGCCGATGGACATGTCGCCGATAATGACCGGGTAGATCCAGCGAACCGGCGGCACCTGGCCAGCCTTTATCAACTTTCCGTCGTCACCGAGCGAAAGGGGAAGTTTGGCGGCCGGAAGGATACGGCCCAAAGGGGCAAGGCAGTCAAAGGTGTGGCGTTGGGCATCGAGACTCGGGTCGGTCATCTGGGAGATGCGGCCGACACGCAGAGTGTCGAGGGTTCTCACCTGAACATCCAGGTTGTTCCTGCCGCCACGCTTGGGGCCGGAGGCAGTACTTGCCTGATATACCACGTTGAAGCGGGAATCCGGATTGCGCTCCGAGCGGATCGCATTATTCGGACAAACCCTCTCGCAGACACCGCATCCGCGGCAGAAGTGCTTCAAGATATTCAACTGGGTAATCACCGGGGTCGCCGTGAACTTGATCTTCGGTTCCGGAGTTTCCGTATCGGAGAAAGATTTACGACGCCTCTCGACTTTCGGTTTAATGGCGCCAAAGGTGCAGGCCGCGACACAGAAACCGCACAGGGTGAAGCGCTCGGTGTCGTAAATAACCTTCCAGGGAAGGTCGTTGCAGGCCAGATCGTTTATTTTTACTGTTTGCATCGCCGGACCTCCAGATTATTATCAACCACGACGATCTCCCGCTCGTTGGGGTA
>JAQUHN010000206.1 GCA_028683555.1 Geobacteraceae bacterium
CATCCTTGATGCGTTTGAGGTAAACAGTTTTGTCGAGGACGTGCTTGATGGCCTCGATATCTGGGGCAAGCCGAAGTTCAGTGAAATAGGCGACTTGATACAAAAGATCAGGAAACCCTTTGTCGACCCGCTGCTTGAGAGGCTCAGCGAGGTGGAGAGCATCACGCTGAGACGTTATTATCTGAGTCAGTTGACATTGTTGGCAGAGCTTGCAAAGGGGGCCGTGCTGGCTCGATTGGGAGATTCGCGTTGGTATTTTCTGAGAAACTTGCTGACTATTCTCCAATATGCAGGGGATCCTCTTGTCGTCAAGGAGGTAAGCTGGGTTGCGTCTTTCCCCCATCCGAAGGTGCGCTATATGGTAATAGAAACACTCTTGTTTTTCCGCTCTGCTGACGGAGATCGTCTGCTTGTTCGTGACCTGGCATCAGCCGAGCATGAAATTCGTTTCCAGGCGATTCAATTGGCTGAGAAAAGCGTTGCTCGGGAGGTATCGGAAGCGCTGCTGGATATCGTGCGGGGAAAAAGACTTTCAGCATCCGATGTGCTGGAGAAAAAAGCTGCGGTACGGGCACTTGCGAGAATTGGTAACAAGCGAGCCCTGCCGGTGCTTGAGTCGGTCCTGTTGGCCCGGCGTTTCTTCCGCGGTTCTGTGCACAAAGCAATAAAAAAAGAAATTGTAAGTACTCTTGGATTGTATCGTGATCCACTGGCTCTGGGTCTTTTGCAGAAAATGAAAAAGTCTTCGGATACTGAATTGTCATCCTTGGCGTTGGCTGCCTATCGTGCTGCTGTGGGAGAGGGTGTATGAATACTGGTAGGTTAGAACAGGTTCAACAGTTCATTCGATATTTCGTGTCGGCGGTTTCCAGTACCAGTTTGTATTCACCGGGGCACAGGCATGTCCTTCGACAATGTGACGAGGCGTTTGCAAGTCTGCTGGGAACATTTGCGAAGCGGGATGAAATTATTCTTATGGTGATTGAGAACGAACTTATTTTTGACACTGTGCCGCTTGACAGAAGTATGTATATAAGCAGGTTTATCCAGTTCTTTGTGACAAAAGGAATTGAGCACCTGAAAATTTCTCGAACTGTCGAGGTGGCGGAGCTGCGACTGCTGATAGAAGCATTGGCCGGACAGGGGCAGGATCTGTCTGAAGTTCGAACCATGAGGCATATCAGCCTGAAAAGGCTGGCGCGACAGGAGGAGTTTTGTAATCAGGGGGGCAGCGAGGAATCAGGACTGTCCTTGGAGGAAATTGCTGTTCGTGAACGTGGGGTTTTTAGGGAAATTCAGGATAGTATCGGCAAAAATGAAACGTTCTGTATGGACGGTGTCGAGGAGATTGTCTTTTCCTGCATCCTTGCCTTTCGAAAAGAGCCGGTTCTTTTTCCCTATCTTTCGCCGCTTCTGGCCTTGGATACGTACACATTTACCCATTCGACAAATGTTTGTGCCTTGAATCTGAGTCAGGCCATGATGCTGGGGATTCAAGGGCGTCTCTTGCATGATATCGGTATTGCGGGATTTCTCCATGATATCGGCAAGTTGTTTGTTCCTCGAGAAATTCTCGCCAAGCCCGAAGCCCTGAGTGAGGCGGAACGGGAGATTGTCAGCCGGCACCCGATACAAGGTGCTCACTACCTTCTCGAGACTCCGGGGGTGCCGAAGCTTGCAGTCGTTTGTGCCTTTGAGCACCATATGAGATATGACGGAGCGGGGTATCCTGTTCCTGCCGGTACCTGGCAGCAAAATGTGTGCAGTCAGATGACGGCAATTTCCGACTTTTTCGACGCCTTGCGGACCAAGCGGGCCTATCGTGGTCCGGTGTCTCATGACAAGGTTGCGGCATTGTTGGCGGATGGCGCAGGAACTCGCTTCAATCCCGAGTTGACGAGGAGTTTTCTTGGAATCATGAAACAATATCGTGCCGCTGATGCTTCGAGTTCTGTTCCTCAGGAAAGCAGTTCGAATCGGAACCATTTGGCTTCTGAGCAGCACTGCGCAGCAGGGGCAGTTTTGGCTTAATAAATATTTGCCTTTGTTTGTGGCCATGTTATATACTGGCTCTCCACAATTTTCCGGAGGTCACCATGAACGCTAAGAATTCGGCAGATTTTTCTTCATTCAAAACCAGGCTTTCTCCGGCAGCCCTGGCATGTTTCAGGGTCCTTTTCGGCAATGTTAGTGAAATGCTGGCACAGCACGGTCCTCAGCAGAAATATGAAACCCCGGTTGATGCTGTTTTGTCTCTGGGTGAAATTGACAATGTTGAGTCGGTCGCCGAATCGATTCGGGAAATCATCCAGTGCAAGATTGAGGTAAAGAACAATGAGTATCTTTATTTTTTCCCGTTCTTTGCTTCGGTGAGCATTGAGGGAGGCAAGATCCGTTACAGTCTTCATAAAGAGATTGAAGATGCCATTTCTCTTCTCCCCGCGCTCTTCTTCGTCTAGCAGTTTCTGCGAAGGTTGGTGATTTTTTTACCCGCCGTGGGTAAAATTTCAACCGCATAATAATATCTCAAACAGCGACGATCTGCTCAGGCAGGTCATCGCTGTTTTTTTTTATCCTCGTGACCGGAGCGGCGGGTTTGCAACCTCTTGGTGCTCTGTAATGTGTCTGGATTTCAGCGTTCCCGGGAACGCTGAAATATTTTACAGGATATCTCGAGAACACGGGACAAGGGGAATCCGTTGGCATTGATACGGTTTTTAGCATAATGCAGATGGGGCAGGGGTGGTAAGGACTGGGGGGGAAGTCCGGAGAACGGGGCAGGTTGCAGCATTTTTTCGCGAGGCTACCGCTTTATTTAATTGTCGCCATCCATGTTGCAAGGCCGCGCATAATCATCTCCATTGCAAAGGTGCCAACCACGAGCGCGGTTACCCTGCCGGCGATATCAATGTAGCGCTGAACAAGTTCTTCGTTTCGCGCTTTGACGTAATCATGGAGATGTTTCAGTGCGATCATGATGGCAGCACTTGCCAAGACTGCCAGCAGGATCGAAAGTAGCGCTTCAATAGGGTTGAGTCGCTTGCCGATCAGAATGCTTCCACCGATGGTCCCCGGTCCGATCATGATCGGCATGGCAATGGATCCGGCCATGTGGCTCGATTCGCCCCGCAGTCCCTTGATCGCCGAATTCCCTTCAAATACAAAGCGAATTCCGATGAGGAGGAAGATAATGCCACCGAAAACCTGAAAAGATGCAAATTCGGCCTGCAAAACGTCCCTGAACAAAACATCTCCCAATAGGGCGGAAACGGAAAATACGCTGATGCTGATAAGTGCCGCCCTGAGGACAACCTTGCGAAAGGTTGATGTGGGAAGCTTGTCGAATACATCTATCAGGTATACGACCAAAAGAAATGGGTTTAAAAGCATGAAAAGCAGTGTTGATGCACGTAAAAATTCGGACATGTCGCCTCGTTTCCCTCTCACTGGCATTGCTTGTCGACACTCTGCCGCGCAATTCCCTTGCGGCAAGGCTTTTCCCACCTGCTGTTTCCGATATTCCCTAGGAAAGTTCTTTTGCCGGTAGCCGGTGTCGGTTGGTGGTATGGTTTTTCTTGGATAATTCTTGCCGTTTCCTTCAACAGAACCAATAGATGCAAATTTTGCCTTCATATTCGTGCGGAGGCGTTGATTTGGTGCTGGCGGCAGTGTTTTTTTTGTGTGCTGTGCTGTGTTTAAAGTCTTAATATCATTGGTTAAAGCAGAGCTTGACAAGGCATCTAATGTCTCTGGAATTTGACATATCGATCTGTATTACTTATAATATGTATTCTATTTGGCTGTTTTAGCGATAATAAACTGCATGAAAAAAAGGAGTATGGATGAGTATTTATACCAATGAGCAGAAGGAAATTGCAAATAAAATCGAGAATAATTCTAATACTTCAAGCTGGCGCGATTGGAAGTGGCAGGTCAAACATACTGTCAGAGACATAAAAACGTTTGAGAATCTGCTTGGAATTAAATTCACTGATAAAGATGTTGTTGGGCTTGAGAAAACTCTTCAAAAATTTCCTCTGTCAATAACACCGTACTACCTCTCTCTCATTGATAAGAATAACTATTCTACCGATCCTGTTTTCAGGCAATCATTCCCTTCTCCTGCAGAGCTTGTAATCAGTCAGTGTGATCACGAAGACCCTCTGCACGAGGAGGCTGACAGTCCCGCGCCGGGGATAACCCACCGCTACCCAGACAGGGTTCTTTTTCATGTCAGCAACATCTGTTCGATGTATTGCCGTCACTGCACCAGAAAGCGCAAGGTTGGGGATGTGGATTCCATTCCTAGTCGTGAGGAAATTGAGTTGGGCCTGGAATATATCCGCCAGACCCCGGTGATCCGCGATGTTCTTCTTTCCGGCGGTGATCCGCTGATGCTTCCCGATGACTATATTGACTGGATCCTGACGGAGTTGCGAAAAATTCCCCATATCCAGGTGATCAGGATTGGAACCAGAATGCCGGTTGTCCTTCCCTATCGAATTACCGACGAGTTGGTTGAAGTCTTCAAGAAACACCACCCGCTCTGGATCAATACCCATTTCAACCATCCTCGGGAAATAACACCATCGGCGAAGGCGGCTCTGGCAAAACTTGCCAATGCCGGAATTCCCTTGGGAAATCAGACTGTTCTGCTGGCAGGAGTCAATGACTGCCCACTTATCATCAAGGCGCTTGTACAAAAGTTGGTGGAAAACAGAGTGCGGCCCTATTATCTCTACCAGTGCGATCTTTCCGAGGGCTTGTCGCACTTTCGGACGACGGTCGGCAAGGGAATGGAAATCATGGAAAGCCTGATCGGCCATACCAGCGGTTTTGCGGTTCCCACGTATGTTATCGACGCACCGGGAGGCGGTGGCAAGATTCCGGTGATGCCCAACTATCTTATCACCCTTGCGACAAACAAAGTTGTGTTAAGAAATTATGAGGGTGTTATAACCACCTATCAGGAACCGGACAGCTATGAGCCGGTCTTTTGCGACCGGAACTGCACTGACTGCAAGCTCCAGTTGAATCTCGAAGGCGCAGACGACGAATATGAAGTGACCGGTATCCTTCGCCTGCTGGCGGATCACGACGACACCATATCCCTCACTCCGGAGGACAATGACCGAATGAAACGGAGGGGCAATGCGTGATTCGCTAGAGACAATCGGCCGTTCTCTTATCCATCATGGGGAATATAATGACCGGGTTTACCTGATGAAGCTGCATGAGGACGATCGCAACGAAATTGTCCGAAGTCTTGCCGCGCTTGCCTGTTCGCGTGGCTACTCTAAGATCTTTGCCAAGATTCCTTCGTGGGCCTTGGAGAGTTTTCTTGCTGATGGCTATGTTTTGGAGGCCCGGATTCCGGGCTTCTATGCCGGGGGGGACGATGTCTGTTTCATGGGAAAGTATTTAGCCGAATCGCGGTCCCAAGAACAGGAGGCTGCGCTGGTACGCGATGTTCTTGTTGCGGCCCGGGAAAAGGCTGCTGATTCAACTCATCTCCTCCTTCCGGAAGGTTTCACGATACGAAGTGCCAGGGCGGAAGACGCGGAAGAGATGGCGAGCATATACTGCGAGGTCTTTGCCAGCTATCCCTTTCCCATTCATGACCCGGCTTTTCTCCAGGCTGCTATGAAAGACTCAACACAGTTTTTCGGCGTCTGGGACGGCAACCGTATTGCTGCGCTTTCCTCAGCTGAAATGGATTCCTGTTCAGCATCGGCCGAAATGACCGATTTTGCAACCCACCATACATACCGTGGGAAGGGTTTTGCTCTTCACCTGTTGCAGCACATGGAAGGTGCTGTCGGCGGTCGTGGTATCCGTTCGCTTTTTACCATTGCCCGAGCGTACTCTTACAGCATGAATATCACGTTTGCCCGTAACGGTTATCGTTATGGAGGCACTCTCACCAACAATACCAATATTGGCGGCAGACTTGAGAGCATGAACGTCTGGTATAAAATCATCTAGTGTCCCGCACCGATAATTCCTTTCTTCGATTCCAATCCTTTTAGCCTCTGGCTACGTTGCGATTTAATGCTATGCCTGCGTCTTGTTGCCTAATCCGGAGCCAAAACACCTCGGAATTAATGCGGCTCAGTGAGGCTAATCAAAGGAATCCCAATAAACTTGATAAATGGGATGATCGCCAGCATTTCTGAAGTA
>JAQUHN010000207.1 GCA_028683555.1 Geobacteraceae bacterium
AGTAAATAGTACTCGTACCGCAGTGATTTTTCAATCATACTAAACCACTCATGGTAATTTGAGGCAAGATTTTACTAATTTGCAAAAATTTTGTGACCTTGACTCATGATATTTCACATCCTAAATTCATTGACAGGACAAGAACAGTTTCGGTATTCTCTGAGCATGAAAATTTCAGCTAGCGAAAATGAAAATTGGGAACATCTCTGCGAAAAATGCGGCCTTTGTTGTTTCGAAAAAATTGAAGATGAAAGCGGCACCATCTTTTTCACCTCAACGCCCTGCAGATATCTTGACGTTGTTACCAGAGAATGTAAAATTTATCCCCGTCGTTTCGATATCTATCCTGATTGCGTGCAACTTACCGAAAAACTCGTGCGCGAACTTACCTGGCTTCACGACGAATGCGGTTATCGCAAGGCTCTTGGTCTGCGCCGCAGGAAATAGTCAATGTTGCGCCTGGATGGAACCCCGCCAGGCAGCCGGGCACCGGCACAAGACTTTCACGCAACACCACGTGCCGAATACATTGACAACAGCGAAAACTTCTCTACAATACAGCCTCATATAAAATAGAAAGGTCGCACATGATGAACGAGACGAAAGCAACGACTGTTCTTGTCGTCGACGACGATATGTACGTACTGGAATCGGTTGTTGCCCTGCTCAGTCAGTTCGGTTATGCAGTAATCCCCTGCCATAACGGTGAAGAAGCTCTCCAGAAAATTCAAAACAGCGAGTTCGACGCTATCCTGACGGATATCAAGATGCCCGTCATGTCCGGTATCGAACTGCTGGAAATCGTTCACAACCTGAACCCCGACATCCCGGTAATCCTCATGACCGCCTATGCCGAACTTGACATTGCCGTAGAGGCAATAAAAAAAGGCGCCTTCGATTTCATCATCAAACCCTACAAACCGACCTATCTTCTCCACTCTATTGAAAAAGGCGTGAAATACAATCGCCTCATCCAGATGGAAAAGAATTACAAGTTCATGCTCAAGGATATGGTGGAAAAGAAGACAAGGGAACTTGCCGATGCCCTGATGATGGTAAAAGACATCAGTATCGAGGTCATCGAAAGATTGACGGCAGTCGCCGAATTCAGAGATACCGACACCGGTTCACACATTGCCCGGATCGGCATCTATGCCTCAAAAATAGCCGAACACCTCGGCTTACAGCAGGATTTCGTCGAGAACATCACCTTTGCCAGCCCGATGCATGACATCGGCAAGATCGGTATCCCCGACAATATTCTGCTGAAGCCCGGCAGCCTTACCAAGGAAGAATTCGAGATCATGAAGGCCCATACCACTATCGGCGAAAAGATGCTGTCAGGTTCGGCCTATCCGGTACTACACATGGCAGCGTCCATCGCCCTGAACCATCATGAAAGATGGGATGGCAGCGGATATCCGAGAGGTCTGAAGGGGGAAGAAATTCCCATGGAAGGAAGAATCGTCATGCTGGTGGATCAGTATGACGCATTGCGAAGCAAAAGGCCCTATAAGGATTCAGCAGGTCATGAGATGGTATATAAGATCCTGGTAGAAGGGGATGGCAGAACCAAGCCTGAACATTTCGACCCGAAAGTGCTTGAAGCGTTTCTCGCACTGTCTCCGGTCTTCGAAGAAATCTACAACAACAACAAGGACATCAAGTATCCTTTCAACGAACTGCACCACCCCGAAGCAACGAAGCCGGCTGTCGTATAACGACGCCGGCTTCACACTTTTCCCGAAAACCACCATTTTCCCCGTCAGTTGTTCATCATCAAACCAAGGGTATCATTAGTACTCACATCTTCATCATGCTCCTCGGCAATCTCTGTACCGACGAAAAGGTCGTCCAGACTCAACGTATCCGGATTCAGCGAAGGATATCTCTTCGCGCCGATAAAACGGGCACGGTAGTAGGGAGTGTTCATGGAAGAAATAACCACCTTGCGGTCACGTGATGAAGCATGAATCATTTTATTGTCACCCAGATAAATGCCCACATGGGAGGGAAATGAAGCATAGGTGCGAAAGAAAACCAGGTCTCCCTTCTGCAGCTCATAGGAAGTGACCATCTCACCAGTCCTGAACTGCTCACGGGCGGTTCGTGGAAGCTTTATGTCGAGTTCCCTGAATACGTGCTGGACAAAGCTGGAACAATCAAGACCATTGCGACTATTACCGCCAAAACGATAGCGGGTGCCGAGAAAACTGAAGGCACTTTTCTTGAGTCGTTTGGACGCATCAGTTGTCAGTTCCAGATCCTTGCCGAGATCAACCACCTTTTCCGGATCGGCATCAGTCAGTTCCGCAAGGGTGCGATCATATTCATCATTGGTGAAGAGTTCGGCATTTCTGACGGTATAGCTCTTCACCGGCTTCTTCGCGACCACTTCAACAGGCGAACTCTCCCGGACAACAAGTGTCTTACCCGGTTTCAATGCATTGCCGGAAATACCGTTCATCCGTTTCAGATCATCGACGGACAGCCCGGCTTTCCTGGCAATTCCATACAGAGTGTCACCTTTTCGAACCTTATATACAGAACCTTTGAGCTTTCTTGAAGTGGCATGACTTCCCGCGGCAGAAGCGGCTCGCGGAGGGACTACCAGCTTATCTCCAGGACTCAGTTTGCTGTTGACCAGATTGTTGGCATCTTTTATTTCCTGTACTGACACATGATATTTTTTGGCAAGGGCATAAAGGGTATCGTTCTTTTTAATCAGGTGGGTCTTGGCAGCAACGGCAAGTGAGGGGAAGGTTATCAAAAGAATTGCAATTCCTACCATACTGGTGCAGCTTTTCTTCATGCGCCCTCCTTTCCTTGTTCTATAACACAAAACACTATTATAAATTTTTGGTTTTATACATCAAAAATGGGACAGTTGTCAACCGCAAATGGAACATAAGCACTCTCAGGCGGCTCAAAACCGTAATCGGAATGGCCGGCAGAGCGCAGTTGGCAGCTCTCTCGCGGTTTTTTAACAACGGATTATTTAACGATAAGGATCCGTACGGAAATCGTATCTCCGGAAACCGGAATAATATGGGCCGGAACCTCGAGTCTCTTCGTTATCGTCATACTTTTGTCAACCGAAGAAAGCCTGATTTCTTCGGTCCTGACCGCATCGATCTGCGCCATGACCGAATCGGGACCCTCCAGCATGACTTGGCCAGGAATCGCCTTGACCTTCTTAAGGGCAAGGCCTGCCGGCAACCGACCGGTCAAACGGGGCTTCACCTGCACCATTTTTCGTATCTTGCGCTCCAGGGTAACACGGAACGAAGCAGGGTTGATCCTGGTTATCATCACCCCCGAAGGCAGCTTGAAATCCTCTTTCCTGAAGAGGATTTTGTTACCTCCCAGGCGGGCCTTGGAAAGATCGACCTCCGCAACCAACTCACCATCCTTCGGCAGCGGAATCAAGCTGGAAATGGTTTTCAGCTGCAGTTCCACCTCTTCGACCGAACTATTCCTCACCAGCAGCGTTTCCGGCAGGCTGCGGAACTGTACGGGGGCGGTCATAGTGACAATTTCTCCCTGCCGTGCGGTGATAATGAACCAGCAGACGAATACCAGCGCAACGGTTGCAAGTTTCGGCCAGAAATTTCCGAAGACCCTCCTCAACAGGGTAAGGTGAACCTCTTCACGAAGCGGCAGAGAAAGAAGACTGTCAAGCTGTGCGGACAGTTTTTCCGCCGAATCGATTTTCTCCAGCGTACCGGCAAGCGCCAGAGAAACCTCGCCACGCTCTTCCGATACGATTACCACCGCGGAATCGGATCGCTCTGTCAGCCCGAGACCGGCCCGATGCCGCGTGCCGAACTGCTGGGGGATGTCGCTACGGGAAGAAAGCGGCAAGTGACTGGATGCTTTAAAAAACCTGCCGTTGCGGATAATCAGAGCGCCATCGTGCAAAGGCGATCCGTCCTTGAAAATACAGCCGAGAAGGTGACCACTTACCGAACTGTCCAGTGATACGCCATTGCTAATGTACTCATCGATCGGCTCGGATCGCTGAAAAACGATAATCGCACCGGTTCTCGTGGCCGCGAGAGAAAAGATCCCACGGCAAAGCTCGACGAGATCGAACGAGGGGCCGGCTTCCTGACGCCCGAAGATGCTGCGCAGGGGACTGATACGGTAGAGAGCCTGACGTATTTCAGCCTGAAAAATAACGATGATCAGAACGAAAATAACCGTTCCGAGCTCCTGAAGGATCCAACTGGTCATGAAAAAGCCGAGGTTCTTGGTAATCAGGTACACAACTCCGAGAGACCCGAGCCCGACAACCACCTGAAAAGCCTTCGTGTGCTTGAACCAGCCATAGAGCTGGTAGACAAGAAAGCTCATGATTATGATATCGGCAACATCCTGCCAGCGGATCAAAGAAAACACTGAACAACCTCGACTAGGGTAAAAGTGCGGAATGATACCTGCTTGATGTAACGACACCACCCGGACAGGCCAGCAGGCTGAACTTTCAGAAAAATCGGCAGCCAACGGCTCAAAGAAACATCACGCTGCGAAGAACCGCCATTTCCAGACAAACAAACGGAATACTTTTTCAACGACGGTATGCTACTATGGCATGAATTTCACCACGGCAGGGTTCACCCAATAGCTACAGGCAGATGATAACCGTATTTGCGGAATATTTCAGGACAAATTGCCGCACCCTGCCAAAAACAGTTGATTTCACTATGGAATCATATCGAGGCCGAAATATATCCAGGGAGAGGAATGCTCGCACGATGATGGAACCGACAAAAAAAAGCGATCAGATCAGGGAGATGTTCAAGAAAATCGCGCCCCGGTATGATTTTCTCAACAGACTGCTCAGCCTCGGGATAGACAAGCACTGGCGGCGGGACGCCGTAAAAAACATCAGAAGCCGCTGCGCGGGCCGGGTACTCGACATCGCTACCGGAACCGGGGATATGGCCCTGGAAGCAGCAAAAGCAACAGATCCGTCCGTGACTATCATCGCTGTTGATTTCTGCCCGGCAATGGTCGACATCGCTCGCAACAAAATCATTGCATCGCCATGGAGAGACAGGGTTGCGCTGGGCGTTGCCTCATGCGAAGCCCTTCCCTTTCAAAATAACGTATATGATTCCGCCATCATCGCCTTTGGCATCAGGAATGTCGTCAACAGGCTTCTCGGGTTAGAGGAGATATTCAGGATACTTCAGCCGGGAGGAAGAATAATCATTCTGGAATTCTCCACCCCCCAATCGAAAATAGTTAAAACTGTTTACCACTTTTACTTCCGACGCCTGCTACCCGCGATTGGCGGTTTATTTTCCGATTCGGGCGCGTACCGCTACCTCCCCGACTCGGTTCTGGAGTTTCCTGACCAGGATGCTTTCAAGAAAATGTTGATCGAGGCCGGCTTTGAAAACGTAAGCCATTCCGTGTACACGTGCGGAATTGTAACCTGTTACCTTGGTGACAAACCCCTCACCCCTTCTTTACATACTCATCAACCTTAAGTTCAAGGTCATCCCCATTAACTGAAACAACTGTTCCGTCTTCCTGTTCACAACGGACCAGCCCCTCATCGACCCATTTCAGAATCAAGGCCTTCGGGACGCCAAATTTCGATTCAGCATCAGCCACGCTATACCACGTTTTCGCAAGGGACATAGACTACTCCTTTCATCTGGGAAAGTTCAGTATAACCATATTCCACGAGGAGACAACTAAAAAAATCCTTCCCGCGTGCATCGCCGACCTGCGCTATTTCACTACACCGCGATCAGCCACCCGGCTTGACAGTCTCCATCGTTTTCTGTATAAAGTTCCTGTCTCTTACACATGTTATTTCGGGAGGATGGAATGTTTGTCGCTGCCAACTTTCTTATTGCAGTTGGAAAAATTTTGGATCTCATCCTCACCATCTACATGTACGTCATCATTGCCCGGGCGCTTATCTCCTGGGTCAACCCGGACCCGTACAATCCTATCGTAAATTTCCTGTACCGCATTACGGAACCGGTCCTCTATCAAGTTAGAAAGAGACTCCCTGCCATGGGGGGGCTTGACCTATCCCCACTCATTGTCCTGCTGGTGATCTTGTTTCTACAGAAATTCGTTGTCATATCACTACTGGATCAGGGATATAAAATGAAGCTCGGTACTGGAGGCTTTCCGTGAA
>JAQUHN010000208.1 GCA_028683555.1 Geobacteraceae bacterium
TCCCATTAACTTCAACCTTTGCCGGGCGGAAGCAACCAGCCCCTCCCCACCCTGGGAAATGGCGTTGATCGGGGAATCTTTCAAACTGTCGCGGCTTTTCAGCGCCAGAAGGTATTCCTGCTGCGCGGACACCAGGTCCGGGGAATACAGCTCCGCCACTGGCCGGTTCCGCGAGACCCAATCGCCGACCCGGTTTACATAAAGCCGGTCGATCCGACCGGCGACCCAGGCAGTGACCTTTGCCTGGCGTGCCTGATCATAGGCAACGATGCCAACGGCGGCGACCTCTTTGGCAAAGGATTCTTTTTTTACCGCGGTTGTGGCCACATTGGCCATTACCTGCTGGGTCGGGGAAAGCGAGAGATGAGCAAGCATCTGTTGATCCTGGCCGCTTCCCGCTTGGTCGTCAGCTTTCAGGATCGGGACCAGCGACATGCCGCAAATGGGGCAGGCGCCCGGCTTGTCTTTTATGATGAATGGATGCATCGGACAGGTATACTGGGTTGGCCCATGATCCGCGTGCTCACCCGGCCCATGGGACGGATGACGGTCAAACCACAGGTAGCCGACACCGATTCCGGCGATTAAGAGAATTGCCAAGCCCAGCAGGACTCCGGTTCTTTTCGAGATAGTCATTCCATCACCCCATATTTGTATTGAATATGAATCTTTCGCTTCTGTCCCAGCCTTGCACCCTGGTTATTCCAACTCTTTTCCAACCAGTGCTTCCAGTTGGGCCCTCTTCACCTGGTAGTCGGCAATAGAGTCGTAATATTCCCGTTCGTAGTTGATCAAGGTTACCATGCTGTCCAGCAGGGCAAGAAAATCAACCTTGCCGACTCGGTAGCCGATTACCGCCGACTCCAGCGACTGGCGCGACTGGGGAAGTATCCCGGTTTTATAGAGCTCCGCTAATTTTTGCCGCCGCTCCAGCTGCGCGACAAGATCAGCGACTCCGGCCTGAATCGAGTTCCTGACGCTGTTCAGCTCCTCATCGGCCATCCGGATCTCGGCAGTCGACTCTGCTGCTGCCGCCTGCCGGCGCGAGATCTGGACCGGAAGATTGAAGGTCAGCCCAAGAGTATACATATCGAATCCGTCACTCCCCATCGCCGGGTCGCGTTGCATATATTCAAAAGAGACCGTGAAATCGGGAAAATAATCCCGCTTGGCCAGTTTCAACCCGGCACCCGCCTTTTCAATGCGGGCTCGAGTACTCTTCAGCAGTGGGCGATTTTCATCGGCCATGAGGGCCAACTGTTCAGCATTCAATGACAGAGGCTGCATTTCGGCCTTGGCAATGCGGCCCACCGTTGTCGAAGCAGGTCGTGACAGGAGCGCATTGAGGTTCGCTACCGTTGATTTTCGCTGCTGCTCGAGGGAGATGCGCACATCAAGCAGCTTGGACCGCTCGACCTGGGCCTTGAAAACATCCTGCTGCAGCCCCTGCCCAACGGAATACTTGGTTTCGGCAAGAGTGATGAAATCATTGAGAATGCGAAGGTTCCGGTCGACGATTTCCAGCGACCTGTCGATATAGTACAGCTGGTAATAGGTTTCCTTTACCATCCGGGCCAGTTCCAGTTTCCGTTCCGCCAGAAGCCATTTGTAAGATTCCGCCTCTTTTTCCGCAATCTCCCCCTTTAATGCCCTTTTGCCCCAGAACGGCAGCTGCTGGCTGATACCGATAACCTTTGAGGTCATCGCCTCCCTGCTGAAATCGAGCGGCGCCCGAACAATGCCATTTTGAATCTTGAGCATTAGCATCGGGTCTTCAAAAGCGCGTGCCTGGGCGATCCGGTTGCTGAACGCCTGCCAGCGTGCTTCGGAAGCCTTCACCTCGGGATTGTCGGCAAGGGCAATCTCCACGAGCCGCGGCAGGCTTTCCTGACGCGGTTCCTGATCGGCGCGAATGGTCGCCGGGATCGTAAACATGACAAGCAGGAAAGTCACGATACTGAGTATCCCGGCTCTGGTCATTCTGCCCATGGAGGAAACTTTTATCTTCATTTTCATGACTAGACTCCGTATCTGGTTGTGATCTGATCTTATTCATATTCTGCAAGTCAAATGGCGACACGAGGTTGCTTGCCGTAACAGGCCTTACAAGCATTGTGCCAATACACTGGAACTAAAAATCACTTAAAACAAAGGACTTTTTACTGATCAGAAAACTTCATGCCAAGAAAACAAAGAATATTCTACACCCCTAAAGATTATTCTTCAGAACGATTTACTTCTCATCAGGCACCTATATACATCCAGTCAAATTTTCACGATATCGAAGGCGCGATTGAACCGGGCGCTGAAATTTTCCAGAGCCACCGTAGCGGCCAGTTCAACCAGCTGCTTTTCGTCGAGTCCTTGCAGCAATCGTTGAAAGAGCTCTGCAGGTACAAAAGCCGGTGTTTGTGACATGGCCTCGCAAAATTCCAGCACCGATTTTTCCAGTTCGGTGAAATAAAAACTTGTACGAAAGTCAGGCAGTGACGCAAGTTCTTCTTGAGATATACCTGCCGCACGGGCAAGGCGGTCCGTAAGCTCGATTCAGAAAGAACACTCGACTGTCCTGGCCGTCCAGTACATGGCTAAGCCTTTCAAGCGAGGCGGCAATGCTCCTTTTCGCCTGATCACTCGCACCAAGCGCAGGAAACTCCACATAATGGAAGGACAATAGGCATAAATACGCAGAGGGAGTGGCACACCACCAAGACGTAGACGCATGAACCGGAAAAACATGCGAAGCAAAAGACCGCCTTGTTCATCTTCAATTCCCGCAATACGCATATTCTTTCTCCCTTGCTCGAACGACAAAAATTTATCGATCGAATTCTGAAGCAAACACGGAGGGGTACGTACAATTAACATGTAAACCGTCAAGCATTTACCCATGGACCTCGGAACTTATTATGGCAAATTATGGCCCCCCCTCGCAAAAACACTGATTACAAAGAAAGGCTAAAAAGAAATGATCGTTTCCTGGTGATGACTGCCCGGAAATATGCCAACCGCGCTGTCATTGTTGTATCTCGACCACATCGAACGGGATGGCACTACACTTCAAATGCACCAACAGCCGCAGAGTCGATTCCTCGGCTACAAAGGCTTCAACTGCCAACGGATCGAACTGGGTTCCGGACATACGGACGATTACCAGTTGCCTCACCGCAGAAAGCGCAGACATGAGCGGTGTCTTCAATTGTGAGTTACTCACAAACTACAGGTCTTTATTTCTCAGGCGCAGGGCATTGGTGACTACCGATACTGAACTGAAGCTCATGGCTGCGGCAGCGATGATGGGGCTGAGCAGGATACCGAACCAGGGATAGAGAAGGCCGGCAGCGATGGGAATGCCCAGAGAATTGTAAATGAACGCGAAAAACAGGTTTTGCTTGATGTTCTTCAAAGTAGCGCGGCTCAGTCGCCGTGCCCGGACAATGCCTCGCAGGTCGCCCTTGACCAGGGTCACTCCCGCACTTTCCATTGCGACATCAGTGCCGGTTCCCATGGCAATCCCGACGTGGGCCTGGGCCAGGGCCGGGGCGTCGTTTATGCCGTCACCGGCCATGGCAACAATCCGTCCCTCCCCCTGAAATTTCTTCACCGCGGAAGCTTTCTGATCGGGAAGCACCTCCGGGACCACTTCATCGATGCCCAACTTGCGGGCCACCGCTTCGGCGGTGATGCGATTGTCGCCGGTGAGCATAACGATGCGGATTCCCTCAGCGTGGAGCCGCTCGACGGCATCGGGCGTGGTGACCTTGATGGGGTCAGCCACGCCGAGCAGGCCCGCAGCTTTCCCATCCACGGCCACGAGCATCACCGTTTGGCCTTCCTTGCGCAAGGAATCCGCAGCGGCTTCCAGTTCGCTTGCCGCTATACCGATTTCCTCAAGGAGGCGCCTGTTCCCCAAAGCAACTTCGCGACCGCTTACTTCACCGGTTACCCCTTTGCCCGTCGAATATTTGAAGGAGTGGGCATTGATAAGCTTCACGCCCCGCTCTTCCGCCCCCGTAACTATCGCCGCCGCCAGGGGGTGCTCGCTACCCTTTTCCAGGCTGCCTGCCAGGCGAAGCAAGGTTGCTTCATCCATGCCATCCACCGGGTCAACGGTAACCAGCTTCGGTTTTCCTTCGGTGAGAGTCCCGGTTTTATCCACTACCAGCGTATCGACCTTCCGCATCACTTCGATGGCCTCGGCATCCTTGAACAGAACACCAAACGAGGCACCTTTGCCGGTGGCGACCATGATCGACACGGGAGTTGCCAGCCCGAGGGCGCAGGGACAGGCGATGATGAGGACCGCCACGGCATTGACGACGGCATGAGCCATGCGGGGTTCCGGTCCCGCAACGGCCCAGATGATGAACGTTATGACGGAGATGGCGACCACGGTCGGGACAAACCAGCCGGCCACCACGTCCGCCAGTTTCTGGATGGGGGCGCGGCTGCGCTGCGCCTCGGCAACCATCCGCACGATCTGGGCAAGCAGGGTGTCGGCTCCAACTTTATCAGCACGCATCACCAGGGAACCGGTACCGTTGATGGTGGCGCCAATCAGACGATCTCCCGGAACCTTTTCCACGGGTATAGGTTCCCCGGTGATCATCGATTCATCCACCGGGCTTGTCCCCTCAAGCACCGTACCATCAACCGGAACCTTCTCTCCGGGCCTGACACGAAGCCTATCGTCAGGCTGTACGTCGCCGAGGGAAACATCCTCCTCACTGCCGTCTGCCCTGATGCGACGCGCCGTCTTTGGCGCCAGTCCAAGGAGTGCCTTGATGGCGGCCCCGGTTCGGCTGCGGGCCTTGAGTTCCAGCACCTGGCCCAGAAGTACCAGAGTCGTAATTATGGCCGCTGCCTCGAAGTAAACCGCAACTTTGCCTGTTTCCGAGCGGAACGACGCGGGAAATGTTTGAGGAAACAGTTTTGCGACCACGCTGTAGAAGTAGGCGACACCAACACCAAGACCAATGAGGGTAAACATGTTCAGACTGCGGTTGGCGAGCGATGTCCAGAACCGTTGAAAAAACGGCCAGCCGGCCCAGAAGACCACCGGGGTGGCAAATATCATTTCGATCCATCCCATCGAATGTGCCGACAACAACCGTTCCAACGGCCGACCCGGAATCATGTGTCCCATGGCTATGCCGAACACCGGCACCGAAAGCACCAATGCCACCCAAAAACGTCTTTTCATGTCGGTCAGTTCCGGGTTCTCTCCCTCCTCCTCGACGACCGTCCGTGCTTCCAATGCCATGCCGCATTTCGGGCAATTCCCCGGCTTGTTCTGAACTACCTCCGGGTGCATTGGACAGGTCCATTCCGTGCGTTGGAGAGATGCCGCTCCCCCTACAGGTTCGAGCGCCATTCCGCATTTCGGACAGGGTCCTGGTTTGTCAGCATGTACATCCGGGCACATGGGACAGAAATATTCGCCTTCCTGCTCGCCGGATTGTTCTGCTGTCCCGGGCGGCTTGCCGGTAAGATACTTATCGGGATTCTCTCTGAATTTTTGAAGACAGTGAACGGAGCAAAAATAATAGGTTTCCCCCTGATGTTCACTCTTGCCAGCGGCTTTCTCGGGTGAAACATACATTCCACAGACTGGATCTTTCATTGTTTATCCTCGTTGTTTTCTGCAAGAACAAGTCAGATATCCTCTGGAATAACCTCCGACTTCGTCCTGATGCGATAGAGCTTTCGCACTGGAATAACAGCTACAATCCCGTCGCCTTCCATTCCTGTGTGGGCAACCTCCATGATGGCTGTGGTTATTTCATCGACCTTTCCCTCTTCGGTAAATATTTCAAGTCTCGCATGGGTAACAAGCCAGTCGGGATTGAAAAAGTTGGCGTACTCACCGTACCCCGTGACTTTTGTAACGCTGATTCCGTGCACTCTCATATCAACCAATCTGCCCTCTACCTTTCCCAAAGCCTCGTTCCTGATAATGGCAACTATTTTCATGATATCCATAACGATAATCTCCCGTTTAAAATGTAAGCCTTACTTGCAACGGTATGCCCGTACAATGATTTTCTCCCTAGCACGTCGATTTATCATTGCCCGACACCATTCATTTTTTATCAATTTTACTAGATTTTCGCGGCACCGCACCT
>JAQUHN010000036.1 GCA_028683555.1 Geobacteraceae bacterium
AAACGGCCAGCCCACTGTATGATACGAACCAGGTTGAGCCTCCGTCCCTCCACCGACATGGTGATCAACACAGAGAGGCAGCCCCCGATAGTCCGAACACTTGGCACCTTTTGAGCCATGGTGCCGTATCGGCTGATGGTGAAACTGTGCAGGCCGGCCACAGAGCAAGCAACCATGACTGCGAACAAAATCACGATAAGATTCATCCCGATCAGTACAAGTTTTAAGCATGAAGATTTTTAACACAGACTGTTGCGCAAGTCAAACACATGGGAACAAAAAGATGCCCGGGCATAATGATGCAACGGGCATTTCAACTAAACGTTCAACTAAAATTCAACAAGCAGTCAACGGACCGTTCAACGACCGTTCAACGACCGTTCAACGTAATTTCAACACAAGCTCAACAGAAAACAACACCCAGTTACCAAAAAAAAGGAACATCCACACTCTGCAGAAGATTTCACAACACAAGCCAGTAAAAAACCGCGCCGCGAGGACAAAAATTGTCAGTTTTGGCTAAATGCGTCATTATTTTGACGGAAATTGAACACCGAGTCAACAGTCAGTTGGAAATGAGTTCAACCGAAATCCAACAGAAGCCCAACAGAAACGCAACCCCTTCTCCTTCTCCTTCTCCTTCTCCTTCTCCTTTAAAACCTTAAAAGCTGTTTGCTCCGAGCCCAAAACACTTGGGCTCAGACCAGGCCGGCGATTGAGGGTGATCAGATACCAAAAAGGGCTCGTCGTCGAGAAGGATCCAGTAGTGTCGGATCCAGGCCACGGCTCACCACGTACAGCAAAAGGGGATCCACCTCCAACATTACCCCAAGCGCCCAGAGCTTATCACCAGACACGACCGACGAAACCCCTCGGAAGTCCGTCTCAATCTGCGACAGGAAACCCGGAGACAAAGGAAAGGCCGCAATCGGATTCTTATTAAGTTTCTCGGCAAGCTCCCGCAGCCCGAGACACATCTCCTGGCGACGATTGCTGAGCAGGTCCGACAATGTGGTAGGCTCCACAGTCACGATCGGAAAAATCTTGGCCCGCTCGTCGGCCACCAGGAACCGTCGATCAATGGCCGACCTGGACAGGACAAAGAGATACAGCGGGTCAACCTGGAGGACAAGGCCCAGGGACCAGCACTTGTCGATTGACAACTTTTCGGGGTCGACATCAATCCCTCGTTCCAAACGAGAGTAGTAGGCCGGAGAAATCGGTTCCGAGATGCCAGCGTTCCGAGCTGACCGGGAACACAACTCACGGACACCGAGGTCCAGGCGGGTACGACTTTTCAGCAGAGCACTACCCAGATTATTCATACTTTATCCTTTCAACTAAGATTCTACTAAAAACCGGTGCATTTATGAGTTAATATTGTTGCGCATAGCAAACGTTTGGACATAGAAATGAAAATGGCAGGATTCTGTCATTTTCGAGAAACTATTGAATTTAAAAGGCTTTTTCAGCTTACCACGAATACAGCAAAAACAGGGTAATTGGTGGAGGTGGCGGGAATCGAACCCGCGTCCGAAGATCTTCTACAGAAGGCGTCTACATGCTTATACCAGTATTTAATTTAACCGCCTGAAGCTCCACTGGCCGGGATATTCAGTTGGCGATCCTGCTTAAATTTCGCTTCGGGTCACAGGCACCCCCCTCGGCTATCCCACTAAAATGACGATTTGTCCTTCCCCGTGGGAGAGGGTCGGCAAATCGTTAGCAGGTTATTAAGCTGCTAAAGCGTAATTATAATTGTCGGCGTTTAATTCGCCCCGGATTGTTTAACGAGCCACCCGGACCTCGGCATGCAACCTTTGCTTTGTACCCCCGTCGAAACCAGGACACCCCCATAAATTCGGTTTTTAGTTTTTAGTGTTGAGTTTTGAGTTATAACCAAAATACTTTCAAGTCAGATGCATAGTATCAGTCTTCGAACTGAATTTTGCCTTCCAACCAAAAACCAAAAACTAAAAACCCAAAACTGTTTTTTATTTATTTTTCTGTTTCAGCGCTTGTGCCATATCACGCTTGTGATCTTTCTGCTTCATGTCTTCGCGCTTGTCGTACAGTTTCTTGCCCTTTGCCAGGCCGATCTCCACTTTTACCATGCCGCTTTTGAAGTACAACCGCAGAGGAACCACCGAGTAGCCCTGCTCGCGGATCTTGCCGAACAGCCTGGCGATCTCCTTCTTGTGCAGCAGCAACTTGCGCATCCGGTCAGGATCGTGATTTTCACGGTTGCCGAAGTCGTAAGGAGAGATGTGGAGATTGTTCAGGAACGCTTCACCGTTTTTCACCAGGGCAAAGGAATCGTTGAGATTGGCTTTTCCCATCCTGAGCGACTTCACTTCGGTGCCGGTGAGCACCATGCCCGCTTCGAACTTCTCTTCGATGAAATAGTTGTGGTAGGCTTTCTTGTTGTTGCAAATAATCTTTTCGCTCATTGTCTTCATGATACCAAACCGGAAAAATTATTACTACGTAAAAAACTTCACGGCTAAGCCGCGCCGGAAGACACCGGCAAGTGCAGCGATTCACCGTTGACGAACACCTCGCGGATTCTACCCTCTTCGATTATCGCCGAGCAGAGATCGCCGACAGGGTTGTCCCGAAGCGAAAGGACCAGGAAATCGCCCCGTTTTCCTTGTTCGAGAGAGCCGATCGCATTACTCCGGCCGATGGCCTCGGCTCCGGCAAGGGTAATCAGCCGCAGCACATCGCTCGGGCTGAATTCGCCAGGAAACTGCCGAAGCAGGAAACGCGCCTCGTCGAACAGGGAAAGGGAATCATTGCTGGCCAGCGAGTCGGTGCCCAGTGCTAGCGGTATGCCGACCTTTTTCAGCAGATGGACCGGGGCGCTGCCCACATCCAGCTTGTCGTTGCTGCGCGGACAGAGCACCACCGAGACACCCCGCTTCTGCAACAGTTCGGCTTCCGCCGGCGTAATATGAACGCAATGGACAACCGTGGTACCCGGACGCAAGACCTCCAGAGAGTCCAGGTAGGCTACCGGCGTTGTCCGTCGTGCCGGCGGCAGATACTCGAGCCAGTCGACAAAAGGATAGAGCTTTTCGGCAACCGGTCCGCTGGAGTCGAACAGGAAGTCCAGTTCCTCACGCGACTCGGCCAGGTGAATCATCAGCGGCAACGAGTTCGACCCGGCAAGATCCCGCAACTGTCGGAAAAAATCGGCGGAAAGGGTGTGGGGCGCATGGGGCGAGATGCCCGGCAGCAGCGCCGTTTCGAGAAAAAGCGGCAAACTTCCGTTTATGGCGTCAAGCAGACCGGCGCTTCGCTGCGGAGACTGTCCGACTGCCTCGAGATAGAGCCGCCCGGAAAGGGGGGCACGGAGATACAGGGAGAGCAGTCCGGGATCGGACAGAATCTCGCCCAGCGCCGTTGTCCCGGCTTCCAGTGAGATGCGGATCCCTTCGAGCACCGAATGCTCACGTTCTTCCTGGGAAAGGGAGCGCCTGATTTTAATAACCTGGATTATCCAGTCGACGTAGGTCCGGGGGGAATAGTCGATGCCTTTGCGAACCTTCCAGGAAGGGAAATGCGTCAGTTCTAGATGACTGTGGGCATTCACCAGGCCGGGCATGATGACACAGCCGGGGAATTCGGTGACCGGCGCCGTAAAAGCCGTAGTCAATTCGGCCAGTGTGCCGACCGCCAGAATGCGGCCGTTTGCAACGGCCAGCGCTCCGCCTTCGATCGGCGGAGCAGAAACAGGAAGAAGATGTGATGCGGCGTAAATATGTATGGTCATGTCCGGGCCACCTGCTCTGGAAATGTAGTCTCCCTGTTTTTGTACCAGAGAATGGCGGAAAAGCAACGACCATAGCCAGCGAAGCGGCCATTGGACCGGATTTCGCGACTACCAGTTCACCTTGCGCAGCGTTCCCTGCCCGGCGATTTCCTTCCGCGAAGGAATCATCCTGTTCCGTTCATCCACGAACACCAGCTTCGGCTCGTGAGCTTGAGCTTCCGCATCGCTCATCGACGAGAAACTGGCAATAATCACCAGGTCACGGGGAGCAACAAGTCGGGCCGCTGCGCCATTGACACAGACCACGCCGGAGCCCCGCTCGCCTTCGATGGCGTAGGTTTCAAAACGGTTGCCGTTGTTGACATCCCAGATGCAGACCGCCTCGTAGGGAAGGATATCCGCAGCATCCATCAGGTCACGATCTATCGTAACGCTTCCTTCGTAATGAAGATCCGCTCCGGTCAGCGTTGCCCGGTGAATTTTGCTTTTCAGCATTTTTCTTTCCATGTGACACCCCCTGCAATCATAATATTGTCAATTAGTCGTGTTGTTCCGATGCGAACCGCCAGGGCCACCACCGTCCGGTCGTCGGCCAGACCAACCTCTTCCAGGGAGTCTCCGTCGCGAAACTCCGCATAGTCGATACGCGCCAGCGGTTCGCTGTCGAGAATGCGCAGCAACTCGGCACGCAACCTTTCAACAACAACTTCGCCTGCATGATAAAGCTCGCTTACCGCTGCCAGGGCGCGCGACAGGCAGCGGGCGCCGAGTCGTTCTTCTGGCGAGAGGTAGGCATTGCGTGAGCTCATGGCAAGACCGTCATCTTCGCGCACTGTCGGCAGACCGACTACCGTTACATCCATGTTCAGATCACGGACCATCCGGCTGATCACCACCAGCTGCTGGAAGTCCTTCTGTCCGAAAAAGGCGTAAGTCGGTTTGACGATATTGAACAGCTTCGCGACAACGGTTGTTACACCACGGAAATGACCCGGCCGTGATGCGCCGCACAGGGGGAGGGTTACTTTTTCCACGTTTACATAGGTCTGGTATCCAGACGGGTACATCTCGCCGGCGGTCGGTGCGAATATGATATCGACACCGTTGTCACGGGCTGTTTCGCTGTCCCGCTGCAGGTCGCGCGGATAGGATTCGAAATCCTCTCCGACTCCGAACTGGGTGGGATTGACGAAAATGCTCAGCACCAGTAGATCGCCCCGGGCTCGCCCCTCGCGCAGCAGGGACGCATGTCCCTGGTGAAGGAAACCCATGGTCGGCACAAATGAGATGGTTTTTCCCGCGGCCAAAGCCGCTGTAGCCCTCTCCTGCATTTCAACTACAGAAGTAATAATATGCATATCAATGAAATGAATGATCGTCTGTCGGAAACTCGCCGGCCTTGACCTCGGCGATGTACCGTCCGGCAGCATCGGAAATAATGGAAGCCACATCGGCAAAATGTTTCACGAATTTGGGTGAATACTTCTCGCACAGACCGAGAATGTCATGGATCACCAGCACCTGGCCGTCACAGTGTGGCCCGGCGCCGATACCGATTGTGGGTATTTCCAGTTCGGCGGTAATCTTTTCTGCCAGCTTGAGCGGAATACCCTCAAGAACAACAGCAAAAGCACCGGCCGCCTGCACAGCCAGGGCGTCAGCCAGTAACCGATCTCCGGCCCGTTCCGACTTGCCCTGAACCTTGTATCCGCCCATCCGGTGGATGGACTGGGGAGTGAGGCCGATATGGGCCATGACCGGGATATCCATATCAACGATGGCCTTGATACTCTCCACCACGTTTTCGCCACCCTCCAGCTTCACCGCCTCGGCGCAACCGTCTTTGATGAGCCGGCCGGCGTTGACGCGGGCGTCGCGGATATCGGTCTGGTAGGAAAGGAACGGCAGATCGGTCACCAGCAGTGATCTCGGCTTGGCACGGGCAACGGCGCGGGAGTGATAGATCATCTCGTCCATGGTGACCGGTAACGTCGTGTCGTAACCGGAGAAGACGACACCGACGGAATCACCGACCAGCAGGATGTCGATTCCGCTTTGGTCCAGAATTCGTGCGGTCGGGTAATCATAGCAGGTTAGCATGGTGATTTTCTCGCCGTCGCTCTTCATTTTGCGGATATCGAGGATTGTCTTTTTGCGTTTCACTACTGACCCCATAAAAAACGCCCTCCGTGGTACGGAGGGCGTGTATGGGTAACGAAACGAGTTCAGGCAAGCATCGTCGTCGTTGGCCGGCTATCGCCTTCCGTCCCGGTTCAACACTGAATCCAGGCGGTATAAAGGTTATGCTCTTATAAGCTAGTTAAAGGCCGATTATTCGGCTCTTCTCAAGTTTTGTTATTTTTGTATCATAGCGAGCAAAAAAAAACCAGCGTAATTTACGTTGAAACACCCTTGAGTACTTCCAACTGTTCCATAACGGCAACACTCTGCTGCCGACGCAGCTCCATGCTTTCAAAGATCTCGGCACTGGTCTGCACGTGGGATTCCACCGACTCTTCAATCTCGGAACCGTCACGCACCTGGGCCTCGGTAGCCTTGACCACATCCATCGCCATATCCTTGATGGACTCGATGGAGCGAATGATATTTTTCGTTGCCCCGGACTGCTCTTTGGAAGCGGTATAAATCTGCGAAGCCATGGCACTGACGTCTTCGATGGAGTGGGTGACAAGCTGCACCCCCCTGACCTGCTCTTCGGTCGCCGTCTTGATCTCCTCGGTCATCTGCATGGAACGCACCGCACTCTGGTGGATGATCTTGAGGGTGTCTCCGGTAGCATTGCCGATTTCGACCCCCTTCTGCACCAGCTCCTTGGAAAAGGTGATATTCCGCGCAGCAGTGTCGGAATCGTTGAGAATGTAGGAGATGATCACCGCGATCTCACCGGTTATCTGGCCGGTCTGGTGGGAAAGTGCCCGCATCTCTTCGGCCACGACCCCGAAGTCCTTGCCGAACTCACCCGCCTGGGCGGCAATGATCGACGCATTAAGTGCCAACAGATTGGTCTTCTTCGTTATATCCTTGATAACTTTGACAATATTGCCGATGCGACCGCTGTTTTCGGAAAGACGCATAATCCCGTCGAAGGACAAATCCACGGATCGCTGGATCTCTTCCAGGGCGGCAATGGTCTCACCGACCTTTTCCCGTCCCGCATCGGCCTGCAGCCGTACCTGCTGGGAAACCTCATGGGATACGGCGGCGTTTTTCCCGACATTTTTGATGGAGGCATGCATCTCCTCCATGGCGGAAACCGATTTCTCGATGGCGTCGGCGAGGAAGTTGAGGTTGCTGGTTACCTGGTCAATGGAAATCGATATCTGACCGACGGCGGAACTGGTCTCCTCCACCGACGACATGACGCTCTCCGAAGCATGGGCAATGCGGGCAGTGCCGTCAAACAGCGAATCAATTGCCGCCTTGAGACTGTAGACGGTATGAGAGAACAGCTCCTGCTTCTGCAGAAAACCGCTGAAGGTATTGTCCAGCTCCGAGGTGAGTGTATCGATGGCCTTGAGAAGGTCTATGCGGACAATTGCCGCTGCAGCCTGATCGGCAAACAGCTTGATGGTGTCCTCATCACTCTCGTTGGCCAGACGTCGGCTGTACGCGTTGTCGATACCGAACAGGCCAACGGACTCTCCCTTTACCACAATCGGACAGAGCACGAAGGAACGGGAACGAAGCGGCTTGAGAGTGTTATAGGGAGACTGGAGATAATAATCCGGTGAACATTTGCCGATATCGTCGATCAAGTAGAGCTTCTGTTCAGAGAAGCATTTATGAATGACCCCGATGCGATGATCGAGGGGCAGGATTGCCTCGTTGAGGTCGAAGCCCTCGCTGCCGGTAGCCAGGAGGAAGTGAAGATGTGCGCGTTCCGGGTCAGCCATCAGGATATTGACCCGTTCGAAGCCGAGCACGTCGTGCAAACCTTCGGCACAAAGGCTCATAACTTCGGATATTTCGAGCGACTTCTGGATTCTGGTGCTGATCCGGTGAAATTTTTTGATGTTGCCGTCAAGGGCACGGTAACGCTCTTCAAAAAGCTCCTTCTGGGAAACCACTTCATCATTGAGGCTTTCCAGTTCTCCGGCCCGTTCGCGGAGCTGATCGCCTGATTTACCGAGGATATAGCCCGAAACCGAGGCAATAATGGCTGCACCAAGCCCGATATAGCAATAGAGCAGGATATTTTCAGTACTGGAGGTAAAGTCACCTGTCAACTGCGACCATAACGGAACATCCGGCTGATAGAAGAACAACGCGTGCAGCAAAGCCCAGAAAACCGGCGCCACCACTATCATCGAAAAACCGATCGAGGCGTACAACAGGCCCCTATGCCGCCCACTCCGTCGTGCGTCCATATCACTCCATTCCCACGTCACAACCTGACGAATTCAGAGGTAATCCTTCCAACACGCTGCCGGGCGAGATCAACAAAATTGCGCGGTTGCAGTCCGGCAGCGGCTGCTGCTGAGCCCTCACCCGGTGACAGCAGCAAGTCCTGGCGATCTTTCACTCATCGGCAGTCCCGCCGACCTGGCGGAATTCCGGCAGAAGTTTATCGTATGTCGCCGCCAGGTTTTCCGGCATGACGCGAACATCGGAGATAACCGTCATAAAGTTGGAATCCCCTACCCAGCGGGGGACAACATGTATATGAAGGTGGTCATCCACGCCCGCTCCCGCCGCTTTCCCCACGTTGATACCGATATTGAAGCCCTGCGGGCAAATGGCCTTGGTCAGCAACCGGCAGGAGAGCCGGACGTTTTCGAACAACTGCAGCATCTCATCCGGCTGCAAATCCTGGAGAGTTCCCACATGACGATAGGGAGAAACAAGGAGATGACCACTCGTATAAGGATAACGGTTCATCATGGTGAAGGTGAGGGTATCCCGCCGCAGGATGAGACGCTCTTTCTCATGATCGTCGCTGGTCTTGTCGCCCAGACAGAAAATGCATCCGGGTGGTTTTTCATTGAGGATAAACTCCATTCGCCAGGGCGCCCAAAGTCTTTCCATAATGGACAACGATCCTTTCCGGACGTACTGCGGGCACCAGGTGCCGCGGCAGGGTGTCCGATGCGGTGAATTACTCCAGCTCTTCCAGCTCTATATCCGCTTCATCCAGATCCGACAGATCGAAAGAGCTCTCATCATCAGTCAGTTGCGCGATTTTCTGCATCGTGTCGCGGAAGCCGGGATTGCGGCCGAAAATCTGGCGAAACACCCGCAGGGCCTCTTCCCTTCGACCTGCCGCTTCAAACAGCAGACCGAGTTCGTACTGCAAGGCAAGAAGCCGGTCCGGATCCAGCCCGTCAAGGGAAAGCAGTGCCGTAAAAACCTCTTCCGCGTCGACCAAGTCACCCCTGTCACGGAAACAGACCCCTTGCAGTGTCAGGGAGTCCAACTCCCGGTCAGGGTCATTGGCCGAAATGCGAAACTCTTTGATGGCTTCGCCGTGCAAGCCCATTTCCATATAGGCAATACCGAGACTGTAGTGGGTTTCGGTGTCGCCCTGTTCAGACTCCTGTACCCCGGTTTCCTTGAAGCGGGCAAAATCCGCGGCAGGAGAGAAAGATTCGGTTGCGGAAGAGTCCACGACAGCCGGGGTGGAGTCCGTCTGTTCAAAAAAAGATTGGGGTGAATCTTCCGGCTCCAGTTCGGTGAGAGACAGGACCGGTTCGTCAAGGGAAAGCTCAAAAGCATCGGGCGATTCCTGTTGAAACGGTGCAGCTGCCGTATCTTCAGCCCAGAACGGCTGTTCGGCCGAAGCGGCGTCATCGGCAATCGTTTCGTTGCCAAGCGCAAACTCACGGAGAAATGCCTGTTCGGAACCATCTGTTCCCTGCGGCGACTCTTCCGGAGTCATGACTGCCGACAGATCGAACTCCGGGCTCGGCGCAGCTTCGCCGTTCTCGGAATCAGCAGGAGCAAAAACGACGCCGTCATCGGGAAGCTCAAAGGAAATATCGATTTCAAAGCCCTGTTGCTCGGACTCCACACCAGTCACATCATCCGACGACAATTCGATATCACCAAACTCAATTGAACCGGCATGCGGCGGAGCAGCATCGTATCCGGAGTCGACCTCTTCGGTAAGGGAGAGGTCGATTTCATCACCCCAGGGCAGGTCATCAGGGCCGGCATCAGCATCAACTGCAGATTCGGCAGAGACGCCGGTACCCGATTCTGTTGCCGTGGACGACTCCTGCTGGGAGAGGATATTGAGGCTTACCTGGACATCCGCGAGTTTCGAAGACTCTCCAGTCAACTCATAAAGCTTTTTCAGATTCTCGAGCAAACGGACATCATAGGGGGCATGGTTCTGCAGAGTCGTGTAATAGTACTCGATTTCACCATAGGCGCCGGCCGCGAAGAAATCGTCAAGATACCTGTCGAGCAGTGCCAGGCTACCCTCCAGGTCGCCCTGCTCGACAAAGCACTGGACAAGACTTTTTTTCGCCGCATTATCCGCAGGGCTGAGATCGACTATCCGCTGCAGAACTTCCTTGCGGTTCCCCTTGTCACCGGAAAGGCGATACGCTTCGGACAACAGGCCAAGGACGGCACTATTGTCCGGGTCATCATCGAGCATCTTCTGCAGCTTCGGTACGGCATCGCCCACAACCCCATTCCCGATCTGCTCCGCCAGAATGTCGAGCACGGAGGATTCCGTCCTGTCAGGGAAAAGATCGTTCATTTTGCGGCAGACCCGGTCAAAGGTTTCGATAGCACCTCGATTCTTCAGGGTCGTGGCGGCCCGGGTATATTCCTGATAGGCCTGGTCTTTCTTGTCATCGGCAAAAAGAGTTTCGGCAAGCTTGAGCCGAATGTCGACATTTTCCGGATCGACGCTCTGCATTTTACGCAGGATTTCAATTGCCTGGTCGGTCTGAGCATGTTTCTGATAATGGTCAAACAGCACCTTGTATTCCGACAGCGCATTACCGATCATGCCCTGCTTCTCGTTGAGTGCGGCCAGGCAGAGGGACACCTCGATATTCGTCGGATTCAGACGCTGGATCTGCTTGTACACCGCTATCGACTTCAGGTAGAAACCATTCTCGTCATAATATTTGGCAATGGTTTCATACTCCCGGATGGCATCTTCTTTGCGATTGCAGCGCACCATCAATTCGGCAAGCTTCTGACGATGCTTGACATCTTTAGGGTCCGCGGTAACAACCTGTTCGTAGTCCCGCAAAGCTCGGTCGAACTGACCTTTTTGGATAAATTTTTGCGCACTGGCCAGAAATTTGTCTTTTTGAGAACTCAAAGTGCACCTTCTTTTGCTGAAAATCTCATTAATTACGGTAATATCATTGCTTAAACCGAAAGAGTTACCTATGGCCCTCATCAGGAAAGGATTATAACGGCGCCACTCATATCATAATGCAGATTCAAAAATGTAGCAGCAAAATGAAATCAAGTCAATGACTTGTACCGCTTTCTGCCGCTTCTTTCCGCTATTTACGATAAATTATCGATGGATTTCAGAAGCTCCCGGAGTCGTGCCATTTCCCGTGCGGAGGGCCGCCGGTCACGGTATACGGAACCGCAGAAAATTTCTGCGAACTCCTGCACCGCAGGCTGGTCGATCCGCTCTGCCAGTTCCATCAGTCCGGTGGCTGCCGAGCGGGTCACAGCGGGAAATTTTTTGGCAATCTTCCGGTAAAACGACCGGAGCAGTCGCTGTTCGGGAGACTGGCCCCAGCGTCCTGCCGCAACCGGGAATACCGCCACCAAGGCTGCGAGTGCAAACATGAGCGTCAACAGCCACCACTTCCCCACCGGCAGCGATAAGTTTCGCATGGCATTGTTGGCCGAATTGAAGATGCGCAACTGCTTGTCCAGATCATAGGTTATAACCGCGATATTCCAGTAATAACTGAGCGAATCGGAAACCTTCCGCATCCTGGCTATGATATCGTCCGCACCTGCCTCCCCGGCCCCGGCAAAATCTACGGCCAATGCACTCGGGTCTCTTCTCACCCAGCCGACGCCCTCCAGGTACACCTCCACCCAGACATGGGCCATGTCCTCGGTAACCAGGTAATATCCGGCCATCTCGTTGTACTCGCCGCCGTAATACCCCCCCACCAGGCGGGCAGGCACGCCGGCAGTCCTGAGCAGGATCAGGAAAGAAGAGGCAAAAAACTCGCAATGCCCCGCCTTGCCGACAAACAGAAATTCATCGATCGGATCGCCGGAGCGTGGCAAATCCCTGCTGGTATAGCGGTAGCGGGCCGAACTGAAATATGCTTCGAGGGCGTCTAGTCTTTCCCGATCGTTCTTGCCCCGCGCGGCAATCTTTTCCCCCAGGGCCTGCACGCGGGCAGAGATGCGGTCGGGAAGCTTCAGGTAAAACGCCCGGTTGATCCCTCCGCTGACCCTGATGGTTCCGTTCAGCGATGAAACCGTATCGTAACGGACCCTCCCGGTATGCGACCGGCGGGTAAAAACCAGATCAGACGACTGTGAGGACCGAATGCCGCTGATTTTAACCGGGCTATCGAGAATAATGAGATATTTGCCGGCATTCAGTTCGGGGAAAATAGTCTGTTCCACCAACCCGGCGCCATCGGAGCGGACATAATCGCCCTCGTCCAGCTTGGTCCGAATCCAGGCATTGCGCTCGGGAGTATTCAGGACGGTGCCACGCCAGTAGAGATCCTGTCGGGGCAGTTTACGACTCTGGGCTCGCAGCACCGCAGTTTTCACCTCGCGAACCAGTGACGAAGACCCCGGTTCGATTTTTTCGCTGAGTCCGGTCTGTTTTTCCGCCGCAGGTGCCAAAAAGTCCCAGAGGGGGAATTGGGGACGCGGCATGATAACGAAAAACAGCAGGATCAGCGGCAAAGCAGCCGCCGGCATCGCCACCGCCACCGTGACCAACCGCTTCATCCCCTTGCGGCTCAGCGCCAGGCGGGAGTCAACGGTAAAAAAAGTCAGCAGCACCAGCGACGCGGCGATACAGAGCAGCAGCGCAAGGAGATAGAGGAGAAAAACCGGACTCAGGTTGTAGAGAGAAGAGGCGGAAAGGGCAAACAGGGCAAGGGCGAAAACCTGCAGGTAATTTCGCGGAATTCTCTCGCCCAGCAGCCGGATGGCAAGGAGAATGACGAGAATATTGATGGCCGGATCAAGGATATTTTCGCGGGAAATGCGCACGGCGTAAAACAGGAAGAGGACAATGGACACAACCGTGGGGAGCATGCCACGCAGCGGCCGCAACCCTTTCCGCTCCTGGAAAATTGCCGCAACCAGGGCAACGGCAAAGGCAATCTGCGGCAGCCGGTCCAGGTAGACGAAGAGCGGCGCCACCCCGATCAGGCTGATCAGGCCGGCAAGTATGTCGAGAACCGTTTTAATTCTTACCATAGCGGGCAAGCTCCGTCAGCAACTGCAGCCGGTGTGAGCGGGTCAGGTCCGGCTTGATAAACCGTGCCCCGAGTTTCAGGCCGACCGGCCGACCGGCGCGCACCGCCCGATTGATGAGAAATGCCCCGCAGGACAGGTTCTCTTCGAGATTTGCGCCGGGCAGAGCGCGGATATCGACAACCAGCGGCGTCTCGGCGGGCGCAGTCAATTCTTTCACCTTGAGATCCTCGTGGCGGGCGGAAAGCCGCCAGTGAATGTGCTTCAACGGATCGCTGCCGGCATAGTCGCGGATCTTGGCCACATCGCCGCCATAGCCCCGGCGGGAGGAAAAGGCCTCTCCCCGGCTATCCTTGCGTCCCGGCCCGTCCGCCACGGCACAGTCCCGAGGCGCGGGAAAGACGGTGCAGCGGGAATCTACGCTGACAATCTTGATTCGCGTAAAGAAATTTATGGGAAAGGATGAAGACAGGATCACCGTGCCGAGGGTCGATTCGCCCCTTTCAGGGAAAGCGACGGTAAAGGCATCCGACTCGGCGCCGCGGTTCTCCACCAGGGGAAAGCTGAGACTCCGGCCAAAGGCATCCACCCTGAGCAGAAAGGAAGGCATGCGTTTCTTACGGTTTTCCAGGTGGAGCGGCACGAACACCTCCTTCCCCGCATAGATCTCATCGGGAAAATCGACGGCAATGCCGATGTTGCGGATATTTAGCCAGCCGACAAAACCGGAGACCGCCATAAAGCCGAGCAGCGAGGAAACAACCAGGAACAGCAGGTTATTGCCGGTATTCACCGCGGCAAAACCCATCAGCAAGGTAATGGCAATGTACCAGTAACCTGACCGGGTAATGGTCAGACGATCGGAATGTCGATGTTTTTCAGCACCGCTTGAAATAGATCCTCCTTGTCGAGAGCCTCGTTCTCGGGCGTGACAATCAGGCGATGGGCCCCGACCGGCACGGCCACGGCCTTGACATCCTCGGGAATGACAAAATCGCGCCCTTCCAGGTACGCATGGGCCTTGGCCGCCTCGGCCATGTTGATGCCGCCCCGGGTGGAGATGCCGGACAGGATAAAGGGGTGGTTGCGCGTGGCAGCGACAATGGTAAAGATATAATCGACAATCTTGTCCGAAAGATAAATTTTTTCTTTCACCGCGGCGCGGGCCTCGAGAATATCCTCGATCTGTACCAGCGGCGTCAGGTTCTGGATCTCGTCGCGGATGCTGCCGCCCTTGATGATGGCCTTTTCGATTTCATCCGGCGGATAGCCGATACCGGCCCGGATAAGGAACCGGTCCATCTGTGACTCGGGCAGCGGATAGGTGCCCACCTGCTCCACCGGATTCTGGGTGGCAATGACGAGGAATGGTGCTGGAAGCGGATAGGTCACGCCTTCCACGGTTACCCGCCGTTCTTCCATTGCCTCCAGCATCGCGCTCTGGGTCTTGGGCATGGCCCGGTTGATCTCGTCCACCAACAGCAGGTTGTTGAAAATCGGCCCGCGCAGAAAGGTGAAGGTGCCCTGTTCGCGATTGAAGATCGAAAGGCCGGTTATGTCGGAGGGCAACAGGTCGCTGGTGCATTGCAACCGGCCGAAGCTCATACCGAGCACTCCGGAAAGGGCCAGGGCCAGGGTGGTTTTACCGAGACCGGGGATGTCCTCGAGCAGGATATGGCCGCCGGTCAGCAGTGCAATCATCGACAGTTTGACCGCCCTGACTTTGCCGCGCAGATAACGGCTGGTAAGTATATCGATAACATGCAGCATTTCATCACGCTTGGCTAGGCTCATGGACAATCCCCTTTTATCGATGATGACGCAATCGGTCACCCGACAGACCTTTCCGGCTTGCCGGATACGCAGCAAACCCTGAAAGTGTTTTTGTAAGCACCTCAAGGCTTGCTTCAGTGTAACAATTCAAGGGAAGCTTTGGCAAGCGGCATGGTTGCTGTTCGTGAATCATGGAGTATCACACTGTACCAACTGGCCGATTGCCCACAGCGGCCGAAACAACCGGGGTTACAGGAAAATATGCGGTGTTTTTTTATTGACATTTGCACGTGTGCTGTTATTAAGTCTTAAGCTCGATTGAAGATATGCGCGGCGTCACACGCTTTCCTGCCCATTACCTGCCGGTAAAGGATCGACCATGGACCCCATTCGCAACAAACTGATTCTTGACGATCTGATCAAAATGGACTTCCCGCAGAGCGTTTTCGAAGAAGTCCGGAACCTCCTTTTGCTGGTCTACCCCGACTATGACTGCACCTGGATTACCAAGGTATTCAAGGACATGGTCAACCTTTACGGTGGGAACTACCCCGGCTATCGACAGTGCACCACCCCCTACCATGACCTGAAACACATGACCGGCGGTCTGCTGGCCCTGGCAAGCCTTATTTCCGGCGCCCACGCCTCGGGTGTGGCCTTTCGCGAAAGGCACGCCACCCTTGCCCTGATAGCTGTCCTGCTCCACGAAACCGGCTACATCCAGCGGGACGACGACACCACCGGCACCGGCGCGAAATACACCATGGTGCGCCTCTCGCGGACCCTCGAATTCGTTGACCAGTACTTCAACGATAACAGCTACGATGCCACCGACTGCGAACTCTGCCGCAATTTCATCAGATGTACCGACCTGGATGAAAACATCGAAGCCGTCCCTTTCCATAGCGAGGGAGAAGCAACACTGGCGAAAATGGTGGCCACCGCCGACATTATCGGTCAGATCGCCGACCGCACCTACCTGGAGAAACTGCTGTTCCTGTTCCAGGAACTGAGCGAGGTCCATGTACTGGGATTCAAGACCGAACTGGACCTCCTGGAAAACACCCTCGATTCCTACCTGCAGGCCAGGAACCGGATGGAAAACGATCTCGGCAACGTGAAGAGCTACCTGCTCCGACACTTCATGACTCGCTGGGAAATAGACTACGACATGTACACCGACGCCATAGAAAACAACATCACCTATCTCAGCCACCTATTGGAAAACCATCGGAACGACTACCGCGAGAAGTTGAACCGGGGCGGCCTGCTGAAGCGGCTGACTTTGCTGGAGGAAAGCGGCAGCGACTGACCAGCTATTGAAAAACAGCCCTACAAGAAAAGGCCGGGTCATCTGACCCGGCCTTTTCTCGTCAAGCCATGGTTACTTCTTAGCAGCAGGCGATTTGTCGCCACCGCAGCCACCGTCACTGCATCCCTGGCAATGGCCCTTCTTCTTCCACACCGAGTGGTAGAGAAGATAGCATGCGGCGACAACAATTGCCGCGGCAATGAGCATATCCTTTACTTCCATAATCAACCTCCCAACCCGAGCAGACGCCCGCCCTGGTAGATAAGAAAGGCCATTCCCCAGGCGAGGACCGTCTGGTAGGCAAAGGCAACACCGAACCATTTCCAGCCGCCGAATTCCTGCCGCATGGCGATGGCCACCACCACGCACGGCATGTAAAGCAGCACGAAGACCATGAAGGCGTACGAAGTTAACGGGGTAAACGCCCCCTGGACAGCTCCCTTGAGGGAAGACAGGTCTTCCTCTTCCTCGGCAGCACCCTGGATGCCGAGGGTTGTGGTAACGGCATCCTTGGCAGCAGCGCCGAAAGAGACAACGATTTCTTTCAGATCCTCACCAAGGGTTGGGGTTATCTCTGTCGATTCCTTGTCGGCGCTCTGCGGAGCATATATCTCGCCCATGGTACCGACCACTATTTCCTTGGCAATTACGCCGGTAATCAGGGACGAAGCTGCCTCCCAGGTACCGAAACCGAGCGGGGCCAGAGCCGGCGCCATTACCTGTCCCGCCTGACCGAGATAGGAGTCCTTCTTGCTCTCCACTCCCCAGGGAAGATTCAGCATGAACCAGACCAGCACCGATACCGCCAGGATGTAGGTTCCCGCCTTGACCAGAAAATGCTTGCCCTTCTCCCAGGTGTGCAGGCAAAGGCTGCGAAAGGAAGGCATCCGGTAGGGAGGAAGCTCCATGATGAACATGGGTGCATCGCCACGGAACAGGGTTTTCTTGAAGATAATCCCCATGATGATGGCAAGCACAATCCCCAGGACGTACAAAGACCAGATAACCGTGCCGGAATGAGCAGCGAAAAATACCCCGGCAAACAAAACATACACAGGGAGTCGCGCGCCACACGACATGAGCGGCAAGAGGAGTGCGGTAAGCGTCTTGTCCCGGGGATTTTCCAGGGTCCTGGTGGCGTAGATGCCCGGCACATTACAGCCGAAGCCCAGAAGCATCGGAATAAATGACTTGCCGTGCAGGCCGATGGAATGCATAGCCCGGTCCATGACGAAGGCGGCCCGTGCCATGTAGCCGCTTCCTTCGAGGAAAGTTATGAAGAACATCATGGCGAAGATGACCGGAACAAAGACCAGCACGAACCCTACCCCGGCAATGATGCCGTCGTTCACCAGCGATACCGTCCAGTCAGGAGCACCGATACCGCCCAGTATCGCCTCGGCCCAGCGCTTGAAAGGACCGTTGGTCATGGCATCGAGCCAGTCGGCAAAGGGCGCGGATAAATCGAAGGTAAGTTTGAATACCAGCCACATTGCGCCAAGAAAGATCGGGATGCCAAGAAAGCGGTTCAGAACGATCCGGTCAATTTTCTCGGTAAGCTCCATTTTACGCAATTCTGGTTTGCGCAGCACCTCGCGGGTGAGACCGGTGGCGAGCGAGTAACGGGTATCGGCCATGATGGACTCGATATCCTCGCCATGCGCCTTGTGCAGATGGCGAAGCGCTTCGTCCATGGGGGTGTCGCTGAGGTCACCGATTTCAGCGGAGACATGGCTGTCCCCTTCCATGAGCTTGAGAAGAAGCCAACGTTTCGGATATCCCGCTAAAAGTGTTGCATGATTGTTGCGCAGCGCTTCTTCTATCGAGCCTGCGGCAGCCTCGATGTCTTCTCCATAGTTCAGTTGCTGCGGCACATGGCCTTCGGGATCATCGGCTGTTGCCAAGGCACTCGCAAGCAGGTCGTCCAGACCGGTTTTCTTTGTAGCCGATGTCGGGACAACGGTAATGCCGAGCATCTTCTCGATCCCCTGCACATCGATTTTATACCCCTTTGCTTCAGCCTCATCGTAGATATTGAGAGCCATGACGACCGGAATCCCCAACTCCAGAATCTGCACCGTAAGATAGAGGTTCCTCTCGAGGTTGGTGGCATCCACCACGTTAATAATCAGATCTGGTCGCTCATGCACCAGGTAGTCACGGGCGATGATCTCTTCCTGGGTATACGGTGACAGCGAATAGGTACCGGGCAGATCCACCAGCCTGATTTTCCGGCCCTGAAAATCGAATTCGGCTTCCTTCTTTTCTACCGTAACCCCGGCCCAGTTCCCCACATGGAGCCTGGTACCGGCAATGGCGTTGATCAGCGTCGATTTCCCGGAATTCGGATTACCGGCCACAGCCACGGTAATCATGCGCTTTGACACCGGCTGAACCTCCGGTTTAAGCCGAGCCACACCAAGTTCGACTGCTTTCTGCTTGATCTGCGTACTCACCCTATCACCTCCACGCTAATGCCTTCAGCCTCTTTCTTGCGCAGAGAGAGATTATAGCTCTTGATCTTCACCTCGATCGGATCACCCATCGGCGCCATCTTAAGCACCTGGACCTCCTCTCCCGTAAGCACCCCCATATCCATCAGCCTCCTTTTCAAGGGACCAAGTGCCCCGATGGAGGTTATTTTGCCCTTTTGTCCCGGTTTCAATTTCGCCAAATTCGTCACGCCGCCCTCCTGACCATTATTTTCATAGCTATGCCGCGAGCAACGGCTATGCGCGACTCGTCCACCCTGACGAGAACCGGGCCACCGCCGTTGTTGAGTATCTCAACGTTCTTGCCAATTCTGAGGCCCATATCTTCAACTCGGACCTCGCTTTTCAACGTATCCTTGCAGCACTGATGTTCATCAGGCTTAACAGCCGGTACAGTCCCGAGTTCATCGACCGTGGGCTCGCAGCAGCAGGACCCGGTACCGTGGTTTGTGCTGAGCCTGATTTCAACTATTTCCCCGTTTTCACCAGGGCTTAAAAGTCCGAGAGGTATCATGGGATTTCCTTTCATATGGTGTAGACAGGACAGAAAAAAGATTCGAAGTAAATTTTGCCACCAATCACTCTCCCTGCCCTTGCGGAAGATTAAAAACGTACAGCCATGCCGGCCAGCAGCGAAACATCAGTCTCGGGTTTCGTCAGACCGACCTTCACCCCCAGATCGAGGTCAAGGTAATCGGTAAGCTGATAGATGGCTCCGGCAAGAGCAAATGCCGGTGGAGTATCCGACGTCTTGTCAGGATTTGTTTCCAAGCCGAGGTTTGTCACCACCTGCAATCCGTCCATGACTTCTGCTGTTCCGGCAAGTGAGGCATGCCAAATGTCGCTCCGGTTGGCATGCCGGTCCTCTTCCAGCTTGAAACGGGTATGGGAATATCCCAGGTTAAGGTGCAGGGCAAAGGGATCGAATTCCTGCGTAGCAACCAGGGTCGCGCCATAGCCAACCTTACCCGTGCCCAACCCCTTATCCTCATCTCCAGCCGGAAAACTCAGCGCCGGTTTAAATGCCAGACTGAATCCGCTTTTTTCGAAAAAGCGCCACTTGATTTCCAGATTCACATCACCGATGCCATCATCATCGGACACAACCACGCCATTTTCCTTGCTGCGACTCCATTCATACGGAACGGCCAGTACCAGATCGAGATTATCTAAAAGGCCGGCGGAAAATACAGATTCAACAGCTCCTCCGGTACCCTCGGACTTGACAAACAAAGGTGTTTCAGTGTCGCTGCCATACTCAGCATTAATTTCAATCTGAAATTTCCCCTTACCCTGGGTACCGGTATCATCGGTTATCAGCGGATGGGCGGCAAAAGCCGTTCCGCTTGTTACTATTGCTGCTCCCAAAACAAAACAAACCTGCTTCAAAAAACTACGCATTCTTGACTCCTCCCAGCTTACTAAAAGTACTTTCCTGCCAAACATATGCAAAAATATCTTACGGTTAACTGATTATTGGCTTGGCGAACTGCAAACACCCCAGGCACTCTTTCAGTGAGCACAATCCGCACGAGTGATTCATTATCAGAGGAATATCCTTAGAACGCGCCGTTTTCACCGCCGCTTGCCGCACCTGGTGGGATACCTTATTGGTAAAAATCACCATGGCGTCAACACTCTTCAACTTTGCGCTGATGTTTGTCTTCCAGGTACTGAAAACCCGCAGATCAAACCCCATTTTTGCTGCTTCATCACGATAATGACGTTCGAGTCGGTCCATTCCACCAATCAGCGCGATACACATCAGACCGCCTCCTTATAATATTGATTATCAATTTCATTGAGTGTTGACGAAAACGCCGCCTCGGCCTGAGCTTCGGCAACTATTTTACAACTTCGCAGGCATTCGATCGGTTTCGTATCAGCCAGCAGACGTACTGCCATGCTACTGCGAGAGCGACGGAAAGCTTCCGCCAGCGCCAGGCTGGCACTTGGATCACCGAACATTTTCCACGGAGCGGTACCGGTGCACGGCAGCTTGCCCCAACCAAGATAACCGGCGACGTCTTTTACCGGATAGCCCAGCAGCGTGCCGATTTCATGAGGGAAGTTTCCAGCTGACATCCTGCGCTGCAGTTCACCAAGCACAGAAGCCTCGGTAAATGGCGCCGGATATCCTGCTTTTCTCAGCACAGAAGCAACTCCGCGATGTGCAAGCAACCTCTCGAGATTACAACGGTGGTAGAGCATCAGCAGCAGCGAGTCGCCACGGTCTGCCAGAACCAGTCCCTGAAGGGAGCTTTCCGAAATGATACCCGGCCCCAGTTCCTTCCACAGCGCGTAAAAGTTTTTCCCGCAGCAGCGCTCGCGGTTTACCAGGTTCACGAGACTGGCCGGTTTTACCCCTTCGAGTATTTCCGCTGTCTCGAAGGCGAGAAAAGCGGCAAGACACTCCCTGTCATCAGGAAAGCGCCCTGCTATATCCAGCCATACCGGCTTACGAGTTGTCACAGTTTCTGGAGCAAGGACGGAACATTTCATTGAACGCCTCCCTGTTGCGATTTTGAATTTCATATTCAATAACATCCCGCAACCACTCCTGTCAAGCTTTTTTGACAAAGATACTTAAGATTGAGCTACTCGCTGAACAGAAGCGAGCACAGCGCTTACCAGGAGAGAACAAAAGGGGGTAGTCTCAGAGGATATCAGTGTCGGTATTTCTTGATTTACAAACTAAAGTAAGAGGAGACTGACATCTTAAAGAACAGTCTCCTCTTACGACTTAGCAGATCTAAGACTGACAGCAACGGCGAAGCAGATCCACCGTTACTGCAGCGGATACTCGGCAAGAGAAACGAAGCGGAAGCCTTTTTTCTTCAGCAACGGGACAGCGAGCATCACCCCTTTGCCGGTGCCGCTCTCCGGGTGATTCATATGGAGAATGACAATGGAACCGGGAACAGAACTGAGCAGAGCTGTCGCCACCTGTTCTTTTGAATACGTTGCGCCGGCATCACCCAACACCGAGAAACCGATCACCTGGTGCCCAAGGCGCTCGGCAATTTGGACAGCAACCTCGTCATAGTAGGCGGTGCCGGAGCGATAATAGCGGGGCCGCTTGCCGGTCAACTGCTGGATCTTCCGGGCATTCAACTCGATTTCGTCCACCAATTCACCGACATCCTTGGTGCCATCGATGCCATAGATCGATCGGCCGTTCACCGATGCAGGCCGGTGCTGGAAACCGTGGTTGGCAATGGTAAACAGGGGATTCGAAGCCAGTTTGAGGAACAAGTCGGGATTTGCATCGATCCAGCGGGCGTTGATAAACAGGGCGGCGGGAATCTTCTCCCGCTCGAGAAAATCGATCAGATCCGCATCGATCCCCTTCCCTTTCGGGCTGCCGCAGGCATCCAGGGTAAGGGCAATCACCCGGTCCTTGGTTCGCAGCGAAGTCTTCACTCCGGGTACCGTCTCGCTCCATGCCGTGGGCTCTTTCTCGGAAAATTCCGCCACAAGAGTACTTTTTTGTGCAGAATAGCCTTTTTCCTTGATACCTTCAGCCTGCAGGTCCCGGACAGTCATCGTCAGCAGAACAGTAACGCTGAAAAAACCTGCCAGGCAAGTCATAATCCTGTGCTTATCCATTGTCTCCCCTTTCAAAACAAAACTTTTATATTCATTTTTGAATCACAAATCGCACGGCCGAACGGGTTGTTCGACAAATCCTCGAGACTTTGGCAACTATAGGTATTTTTTTACCAATACGCAAGGCACACAGCACGGATAAAGGCACACCTGGGAAAAAAGAAACCGCTAAGACACTTGATGCCGCTCGGCAAGTACTTTATCGGATGATTTTTCGGCACGATAATCGATGCAACCATGGCATTCAGGAAAAACCAATCCAAACAATTCTATTGACAGGCCGGGCAATTACCACTATTTGTAAAACACCATTCTATTTTGCAGATTGTTATTATTTCTCGAGATCCCGACTAGTCACGCCATCTTTCGAGAAATGAACACAACTGCAACAAGTAACCCGTATGGCAGCTCAACGCAGCTTCACCGGCTATTCGGCTGACTATACAACATCTTTCAATCATGATTGTGGGAGGAGTAAAAAATGTGTGATGGCAACAAGGTATGGGACAACCTGAACACTGCAGTAGTCGTATCCGACCCTGAGTTTAACGTAACCTATGCAAATCGAAGGGCCTATCAACTTTTTGATGAATTGGAAATTGCCGGCCTGGAAGTTGGCAAAAACATGGCTGCATGTCACAAACCGGAAACAATGGTCAAGTTAAAAAGCATCTACCAGGATTTCGCTGACAAAAAAAGCAAAATCAACTACCTGACCATGGACGGTCCGGAAGGGACGCTCACCATCGTAAATGTTCCCTTTTATGTTGGGGACGTTTTGGGTGGTGTGGTGGAAATGGTTTTTGAAGGCTCCTTGGCTTGAGTGAATGGCACCAGATACCACCTGAGTCCATCAAACTACTGCAAGCAGACAGAAAAAGCCCCCGACATTACAAACGGGGGCTTTTTCCATAGAGGAACCTTGTAACTTCTCCGCAAACATCCTCTTCAACGAAACAGCCACGTGCATCTTGAGCGAATCAACCGACACCACATCAAGACAAACAGGGTCACGACTGCATGTGCCTGCAGTCTGGCGGCATGCCGGAGTTCAATCTAGCACGTGCCACCATTAATGACGTTCTGCCCGAGGCTGACCATCTATTGCTTTATTCAGCAGAGCTACGCCAGCCTTGGACGCAGCAATCGAACCGGCAAGGGTTTCCCGGGCAAGTTCCGGATTATGGAAACCGTCGCTGTTTTCAGCTGTCCACCATTCCCACAGCACGTGGGCTTCTTCGTGTTTTTCACGAGCCTGGGCAAGAACAGCCTCGTCAACACCGCTTCGCTTTGCCACCTGATAGGTGTCGATCAGGCGACCGAGCCAGTATTCAGACTTGCGCATCTTGCCACGAATGTAATTCTGAACCGCTTCAATCTGGTAGAGCTTCTTCTCCACCGTCGAGTCAGGATGACAGCGAAGACAGGCTTCCTTTACCTTGTGCAAAGGACGGATCACCCCATGGTTTCGATAGGTTCGTCCCGCGGCATCCTTGACCGGCGGCATATGGCAATCGGCACAGGTTACCCCGCTGCGGTCGTGGATACTGCCGTGGAAAGTCTCCGCCTCCGGATGCTGCAGCTTAACGAGACGCGCACCGGTAACAGCATGCTTGAAATCGTAAAAATCAACCTTTTTATAGTAGGCCAGAAGTTCCTTGGGACCGGTCAACGGGAATTGATTGCTCCGCGGATCATCAGCACCGATTTTTTTCCCGGTATCGAACTCATAGCCCGGTCCGCAGGCATACTCAACATGGCACTGTGCGCACATCAAACGGGAGTCGGCCTTACCCTGGATACCGATCTTGCGGAAGCCACGGAAATCAATAACGGTGAGATCGGTTTTACCGTTCTTGCCGGCAAACATCTGCGAGCCATCCATGACGACTCCTTTGATGAGTGCGTCGCGAACGATGCGCGGTTTCGTAGCATGGGGATCATGGCAGTGGATGCAGCCGACCGGATTATGGGTATCCTTTGCCACCGCCTGAACATCGGAGGTGCGATCCCATTGTGCCGCAGGATCCTTGTCACCCATGAATTTCCATTTCAGGATATGATCGCTGGTCTTGCACTGGATACAGGTTGGATTACCCGCCTTGGCGGTCTCCTGCAGAGTCTTGCCGGTATCCTCGAGAATGTCCCAGGTGCGCCCCACGGCATCCACATCGTGCCAACCGCGCTTGTACTGGTACCGGCCCCCGGCAAAGCGGTCCACCACGAACTGATCGGTGACCATGAAGGCGTGACTGCGCGGCTCGTTATGTTCATAGGTGAAGCCGTACGGCTCAAGCAGTTTGTCCATCATCGGCGAGCGACCGGTCGGCACCCCTTTTTCCTTGCGCGCCTGGGCCCGGTAATCGACCGACATGAGGCTCCGGTATTCATTGCGATGGCACTTCCCGCACAAGGCCTGGTCAATGGCGGTGACCGGTTTCACCTCGTAGTTGTCAAGGTGCTCCGCAAGCTTGCCGTGACAGGTGGTACAGGAAAGCTTGGCATGTTTCGATTTTTCCTTAAGATCCCGGATTTCTTCATGACAGCCGTAGCAGGTTTCTTTACTGACTGCAGCAGGTTGCGCGGCCGTTTTCGATTTTGCCGCAGGCGATAGAAGGGGGAGCAGAACGACAATCAGCAGGCAGCCGACACCCGCGAAAAACGCGAACAGTTTCTTTGCCATTTCTAGCCCTCCATCGATTCAGGGGATACATGACAAAGTGATCGGAAGGTATCCCCGAAAACAGAAAACGGGCAGAACGTACGAAACGTTCTGCCCGATACCCGTTATCAGCCGAGGATCTGTTTGAGATCCTGGTCCGGGGTGGTAATGGGAGCGATGTTGAAATTCTCCACCAGGAAGTTGAGCACGTTGGGGGAGACGAAAGCCGGCAGACTCGGTCCCAGCTTGATATTCTT
>JAQUHN010000209.1 GCA_028683555.1 Geobacteraceae bacterium
ACTTGTCCACGATGCGGCCGACGCTGCGACTGCTGAGCCTTCCGCCGCGAGCATTTACCAGGAACGGCGCATCGTATGACGGATTTTTTCGCGCAGCAAGATAATCGCTGACGGCAGAACGGGCAGGACTGCCGAGCGGCACGATCCGCTCCTTGCCCCCTTTACCGAGAACCCGCACCAATCCTTCCTCAAGGTCCACCCCGCCAACATTCAGGCCGGTCAGTTCGCTAACTCGCAGACCACTGGAATAGAGCGTTTCCAGGATCGCCCGGTCCCGCAAGGAGAGAATATCAATTGCGGCCGGGGCAACAACAAGGGCGGTCACCTCGTCGATGTCCAGGTGATAGGGAATTTTTTTCTCCTTCTTCGGGGTACTCACCAGTTCGGCGGGGTTTTTGCTCACTTTCCCCTCCCGCATCAGATACTTGAAGAAAGAGCGGATCGCCGCCAGCTTGCGGCCCAAGGTACTTTTCGCATGATCGATCGCCAGGCGCGCCAGATAACGGCGCACTGCCAGATGGGTAATCCTTGCCACCGGAACTGTCGGCCCCAGCTCCGCGGCAAGGAACTCCCGGAACATCTCCAGATCGGTCCGGTAGGCCTGAAGGGTATGGGAGGAGACATTCCGTTCGGTGCCGAGATACCCGCAGAACTCATCAATTTCCTTTTTCATTGCACCTACCAGCCATTGTAATGGATGCGACCTGCATCGAAGCGGTTCGCCGGGGGTTTGTCCTCGGCCGGGTAGCCGAGGGGTATCAGGGCAAACGGCACAATGCTCTCCGGGATAGCGAGTAATGCCCGCATCGCCCTAACCCGCTCATCTCGGGGATACAGCCCAACCCAGACAGCGCCAAGCCCTTTGTCAGCCACCGCAATGAGGATGTTTTCGGTGGCGGCGGCGCAATCCTGCACCCAGTAACCCCGATGCGTGTCCCTGAGCAGGTCGCCGCAGACAAGAATCGCCACCGGAGCCTCGGCAACCATGCCGGCATAGGGATGAAACTTTGGTATCTCGTCGAGGATATCGCGCCGGTCGATGATTACGAACTGCCACGGCTGTTCGTTGCCCGCCGACGGGGCACACATGGCCGCTTCCAGCAGCTCGATGAGAAGCTGTTCGGGAACGGGCTGCGCCGTGTAGCTACGGATGCTCCTACGTGAGAGAATCGCTTTCATACATGACCTCCGTGAAGATCTATCGGCTCCGCATCAGGTTATAATGCGGTTGAAGCGGCATTGCAAGACCGAATTCCTGTCACGCCTCACCCAGCTATCGTCCGGCACCCTCTTTTTCCACCCTGACCCGCCAGAGGCCGCTTTCCGACCGGAGGGATGGCACATACATTGGCCAGACCGAGGCTGGAAGGGCCAGCATGTCTCCCGTTAACTCCGGATACAAGACATAGCGGAACTCATGCCGTCCCGCAGGCAGCAGGTCGAGGAAGAAGGCCAGCCTCTCGTCATGCCGCTCCTGGTGAGAATACCAGTCCCAATAGTTGGAATAGGCAGCAAAACGCGGGTCGTCCCGCGTCTCACGCACCTCGAATCCGGCCGGAAGGCGGTCCTCGATAATGACGAAGTTCATATCTTCCTTGTTGTCCACTGTCAGGCGCACCTCCACCTCGTCACCCGGGGCGAGCTTTTCGCCCGACTGGAGCGGAACATATTCCATGCGCCATTGATCGCCGTTCCTGCGCGGCACGACACGGTACAACCGGCGTTCGACGGCAAGCCCGGGAGAGCTGACGGCCGCTTCAGGCGGAACGAAATAGCCAAGCAAGGCAGAGAGGTAGAGGGCGCCGTCGCGCCCCTCACGCTCGAGCCGGACCCTGTTGTCGCCCCGCAGCAGCTCCTTCATCGGGATCGAAATCGACGGACTCCCTTGGACAAACCGCCCCTTTTCCACCACGTACCGATCCAGTTGGCGCCCGTTCAGGAACAGGCGTGCGGCATAGGACGCCTCTAGCTCGCCGGTGGCAGCCGCGTAATGGGCAAGGGCCATAACAACGGTGGCCGTGCCCCGGGAGGTGTTCCACCACCGCCCGGTCCGTTTCCGCACCAGAAATTCGGCCAGAGAGGAAACGAGGGGGTCTTTAGGATCGACGGCCAACTGGCATTCCAGCAAAAGGGCCGTGGTTTCCACCGCAGAACCTGACCAACGCCACGAATACCACCAGGAAGAGGCATCGTCATCCTTCAGCCAGGCGGCGGACCCTTCCCGCTTCACCCCGACTTTCAGCTCTGCGAGGATTTGTGCCGCCCGCTCCTTGCGGGAACCGCTCAGCAGTCCCGCCACATACTGCACCCGCTGCGAGGGGAGCAGCTGCCGCCATCCCGCTTCGATCCGCTGCTCGACGGCAGCGCCGCGCCGGCCGGTCAGGGCATACGCCCGATACAGGGCGGGAAGTGCTTCAAGTGGTGCCGTACCCATCTGTGCAGACAACGATTGGATACCCCGCTCAAAGGAGTCGCCGCGCACCGGCACCCCTGCACTGCGGGCCAGGGCAAGGCCGTACATGACGTAGGCGGTCAGATAGGGATCGGTAGCGCCCTCTTTCCACCATCCCCAGCCGCCATCTGGGTGCTGGAAATCATAGAGCCGCCGCAACCCTTGGTCGAGGACACGGCCAAGCTTGGCCGTAATCTCCGGCGCCAGGGAAAAGCCTCTCGTGCCAAGCAGCTTTTTCACCTGAACGGCAGGCAGAAAACGCGACATGGTCTGCTCGACACAACCGTAGGGAAAGTCGATCAGTTCCTTGAGGCTCTCATTGAGACTGGCGGTCAGGGTCGGAGCCAGCGAGAGGTCGAGCGCCGCCCCTTCAGCCATGGCTTGTGCGGGAAGCGCCAGCAGCGTCTCGCCACTGGTATCACGGAGCACGATATTCCCCTGGGAGACCCGTTTCATGCCCCTCATCAGCACCGGGATCGTCAGTTCCATGGCGTCACCCCGGTCGCCCGTCAGCGCCCGCATCCGAAGGAGCGCCTCTCCCGACGAATCCGCTTTGACAGCCAGGTCCCGCCGCAAGGTTCCACCGGGACCGACGATGCCGCTGAAGCGGCTGTCACCCAACAGCGAAAGGCCGCTGGCCTCAAAGATTCCGCTGACACTCCGCTCGCTGTTGGTCATGTTGGTGATAATGCCGGGGACACTGACTTCGTCGCCGACGGTGAGGAACCGGGGCGGCTGCAGCCGGGCCATGACGTCGAGCCGTGCGATAAACGTGTCACGGCCGGTGCCGAATTCGCTCTGGTCGGTGAACCCGACCGCCGTGGCCCGCCAACTGGTCAGGTTGTCGGGCAATTCGAATTCCGCTTCCGCCGTGCCGTCCGCCCCGGTCGCAACTACCGGCAACCAGAAGGCGGTATCCTTGAAAACCTTGCGGACCTTGACACCCTGCAGCCCGTCATCGGCCAGCGCCGCCCTGCCACCCTTGGGCGCACCACCCAGATAGACACGCGGGAAGGAGTTGAGGGTCAGAACCCGGTGCTCGCGGGTGCCCCGGAAAAACCGGTAGATGTCCGGTTGCGTTTCCGGCGCAATGGCAAACAGCGCCTCATCAACCACTGCCAAGGAAAGCTCCGCCTCTCGCGGCCGGGAATCATTGCCGAACGCCGCAACCGTGAGACGAACCTTTTCGCCCGGCTCATAGACATCCTTGTCCGTCGCAACCTTGAGCTCCAGCAGGTCCGGCCGGGAATCAACCCGAAGAGTCCTGGTCCGTGAATAGAAGTGCCCGTTATGGATCATCACGGCCGAGACGAACACATACGGAGCCATGTCCCCGCTAACCGGAATCTCCACCACCTCCACCGAACCGGCAGCAGGAACAATACGCCGGGAATAGACATCCCGGCCCTCCACCGTCAGAAGGAGAGATGCGTTGACAGCCGGGCTCTTGACGATAACACGGGCGGTTTCGCCGGGGCGATAGCTCTTTTGGTCCAGTTCGACCCCCAGTTCGCGGTAGGAGCTGTCCCAGGCATACCCTTCCCGCCAGACCCAAAGCCAGCCTTCACCCGTAGCTTTCAAACCTCGCTGGTCGGTCGTGGCCACGGTTACCCGCCAGTAGCCGGGCCGTGGAAAAGTCTGGCCGAACACCGCTCGGCCGGTCTGGTCGGTAACAAGCTCCCGCTCGGCCAGCTTGCGGTACGAGTAACTGCGGCTGTTCCGGTCATAAACCTGCTCCTCAACGGTAACGAAAACAGGGGCGGAGACAGGCTGCCCCTCCCACGTGGCACTGCTGACCGCGATGTCGGTCTGCTTCCCCGGCACGCACAGGTAGGAAAGAGGATGCACCGAGAGGGCAATGAGCGAAGGCGTAACCGTGAATGAGGCCGAGGCGGACACCTCTCTTCCGGCATCATCGGCCACATCGAGCTCCACCGTATAGGCGCGGGGTTGTTCGAGCGGTTTGGTCTCGACGGTAATCAGGGCCATGCCGTTCGAATCGGTAATCGCCTCCCCCTCACCAAGGAAGTCGGCGTAGCCGCCAAACCGATATTCGTCGGCATCGCTGTCATCCCCATCGCGATCGCCACCAAAACGGTAGTAGGGTCGGGAATAGATGCGATATCTGATCCTGCCGTCCACCACCGGTGCGCCGAAATAGTAGCGAGCCGTGACCGAAACCGGAACCGGATCGCCACCGACGTGGTATTTCTTTGCGCTGACCGCGGCAACCTCGAACTCCGGCTTGCGGTATTCGAGAACCTTGAAGGAGCTCTGGAAGGTATGACCGGCGACCGTGGCCCGGACCGAATAATCGCCGAGCGGCGGTTGTTCCGGGAGTACCAGTTCGCCGTTGAAGGAACCTGCCGATGAAACCGGATAGTCTCTATCCAGCAAAGTCTGGTCGCCGCTATCGGTAACCGTGACCCGAACCTTTGCCGTATCGGGAAGCGCATACCCTTCGCCCACCCGCTTCCGCAGTACGCCCTTGAAATAGACGCTCTGGCCGGGCCGATAGGCGGGGCGCTCGGTATAGAGATACCCCTGCAGCCCCTCTGCCCCGGCCAGCCGGCCGGAAACATGAAAAACCGCCAGGCTGACATCGTTGCGGCCGATAATCCGGACATTCCGGGCCCGGCTCGGGCAGGCAAACAGGCCGTCCGCTCCGGTTGTGCCGAGCACGGCCGGCAACGCCGATGCCCCTGGGGATACCTCCGCAGCGCTGATTTCGACACCAGCAAGGGCGTGGCCATCCACCAGGTCGGCGGCAAAGAGCAGCGTTCCCTGCGGCGACACCTTGGCCACCAGGCCGAGGCGGGTCACCAGAAATGAAGAACGGCCGACAGCATTACCTGCCACCGCTTCCACCAGGTAAAATCCCGGCGGCAGGGAATCCAGCTTCAGGGAACCGTTGCGGAAGTAGGTCGCCCTCGCCTTTTTCAGCGTCACGTCACGTTCCAGCACACGCCGAAGTCCAGCGGTCGGAATAGTTGCAGGATTGCCCGGATCCACGGTTCCGTCAAGCAGTCGTGCCGCATCGACGGCATACACTGAAATCTTTGCCCGATCAACCCAGAGACCCCGCAACGATACCGGAATTGCGGCGCCGGGCAAGATGACACGTCCCGGAGAATCAAGGGAAAGCGATGGCGGCCGCAGACGTGCCGTCAACTGTACCGTGCGGCTCTTTCCTTCCGGCACATCGACGTTCATTTGCGACTCCATGAGCCGTTCGTCGTACGAATCAAGCGAATAGGAACCGGGCGGGAGCTTGCCAAAGGTGAGCTGCCCCCGTTGATCGGTCCTGCCGTAGCGGTAGGCCAGGTTTCCGGAAAGCGACAGCTCGGCGCGAGCCACCGGGCGACCTCCGGCTCGCAGACGCACCACCAGGGCACCCCCTTTCCGGACAACGATATCACCCGCAGCCTTACGCTCCTCAACGGCCAGAGAAAATGCCGTCTGTTTTTCCGGAACCCAAGACGGATGGTCGATGCTGAGCTCATACCAACCACCGTTCAGGGCATTAACCGTAAAGCGCCCCGCGGCGTCAGTACGCCCCGCGGCGTATTTTCCGAACGAAACCTTGATTCCCGGT
>JAQUHN010000210.1 GCA_028683555.1 Geobacteraceae bacterium
CTGCGTTCCGGGAAAGGATACCGTGACCTCCAGCTCGGGAGCGAGTTGGGTGAAATTTTCCAAAACAAGAAAATACATCCCCTGCGTCTGCGAAAGCTCCGTAAAGTCGATGTCGTGGAACATCCGGCCAACGCTAATGTGGTTTTCAGGCGTATCAGGGAATCTGACGGAATTGGTATATCCATGGAGATATACGGGAGCAGCTTTCTTCTTTTTGTCTTTTCCAAAGACAAAATCCAACGTTTTTTTTGCAGCGCCGACTAATCCGCGGATCTGATCGCCTGCCATATATTCAACTGGATTGTAGTTGTTGACCTGATTTACCCATTGTTGAAACTTGCCCGGCTGCATCGGTTTTTTCTGGTCAAAGAAACGCGAGTCGACAAAAGACCAGCGGAACACGGGCGCGTTTCGCCTTCCTTGTTGAGCCTCGTCAAATACCCTCCGATACCTTTCTTCATCAGGCCGAACTAACTTGAATTCGAACTCGACACGGCCTGGCTGAGTAACCTGGATGGGGAACAGAAGAAGATACGCATCCTTGCTGGTACCCGTGAACAGCTTGATATTCTGATGAAACAGGCCCTGGTTCCTGACAATCTCCGCATGAACAGAATTGCCGTGCAGCATGCCGAACAAAACCAAAACCATTGAAAATCCCATCATCTTTTTCATCACTCTCTCCTCCACATTAGTTTTACGGAACAGCCGTATCATCCATAAACTGGCCAACAAGCTCCCGAAAGCTGCGAAAAAACGGGGCTACCGAGGACACCCCGCTCCGGAGCACCCTATGTGCACATAGGGGTAGCGTGAAAGGACTATGCGTTGCAAAAATTCAGCGATGCATGATTTCTTGGTCGCCACCTTGCACCGCTCCTTCGCTTCCCAGCCACGACCTCATTTCAGCTCAAGAGGAATAATCGGGCCACCATTCTTGCTGACCCCGAGCCGGATCGGTCGAGGCGGACCTGCCCTCGGGATCGTCACCTCTACCCAGAGATCTTCTCCCGTGGCACGACGGGATGGGTCCGGTATATGTTCCGGGATGAAAAAAGGAATCGCTTGGGTCAGCACCAGCAGTTTCTTGTCGCCCTGCAAAGGGTTGACACGCAGATAGCGTACTGCAGGATTATTGCCACCCTTCCCGTCCACCGGATCGGCCACCAGCCTGCCTTTGTCGACACGAAGAACCACTCCCTGCTGCTGCGGCCAGGCAGAATCGGGCTTCGCCTCACTACCCCGGACCGCTGCCACGGCAAGTTGCAGACTGACATAGCGGCCTCGAATCGGCAGGTCGGGATCGTAGGGGACGGCCTGCGCCCAGGCCCGTGGCAGGTTGGCGCGGTCGTAGAGGAGCTTGGCGCCCAGCGAGGCCACCAGGGCCACCTGGAATACGGCAATGACGATTCCTTGTACCCATGGTCTCATGAATCACCTCGCTGCAAACGTGCCACCAGGCGCCGGCGCGTCTTTTCCAGGAGCCACCCGCCCAGGAGAAACAGCACACCAAGGCCGATCAGGCTGGCAGAGCGACCCAGTTTATCCATGACCGAGGAAAAGTAGAATCCCAGGATCGTCAGGGCGAATCCAGCGATGCCGAGATTGATCCGCTCCCTGCGCGCCTCACGCAATCCCCACCCGACCAGGGCGACGGAGCCTGCCGCAGTCACCAGGTAAAAGCCAAGTTCCGGCCACATTCGACTGAACAGGCTGCCCGAATAGCCATGCCTCTCCAGGCTCGTGGTTCCCAGCACAATGACCCACAGTGCGGCGACGCCATTTATCCAGGCAGCCTTTTTCCTCAGCAACCAGGACAGTGCCAGCGGCACCGCCAGAGCCACAATCCACCCGGTCGCCTGCAGAGCTTCCGACAGCGGCTGCCACGACCGGTAATGGTAAGTCCCCGAGAGTGCCGTCAACACCGTCAAGGGAATCAGCGCAACCCCACCGATCCACATCAGGGCCTTGCGAGTGGATGATTCCCTATCCGGCATGACTGCAGAGAGGTAGGTAATCGCCAGCAGCAGAAGCCCCTCGGCAAGGATGATATCCCCACCGTAATGCATCTGCGTCGCCTCAACCCATTCACCGCCGAGCCAAACCGGGACGAGAATCGCCACCAGCGCGGCCTGGGTCCAGTCGCGCAGCAGGCCCCAGGCCGCCACGGCGCCGATTGCCCAGAGCATCACGCCGCCCGGCCAGTGCTCCTGGAGGTGGAAGATCTGCCCGGCAAGAAAAATGCCCGCGCCCAGGGATATGGTGCCGACAGCATGAAAAGCTGTGGAAAGTGGTGGAAAGCGGCTGGTCGAAATGGCCCCCGCCACGTGGAAGAGTGCCACCATGGCAAGTACCAGTCCGAAGCGATGACCGGGGGAAAGCGTATCCCAGTGGGCCGCCACGAAGAGAAGCACGCCGGCACAGAGGAGAAGACCGCCAAAGGCAATGGCCAGAAGCACCGGCCAGCGCAGCCCGTGAGCCGTCTCCTCTTTCGCCTCGAACTGGCGAATCCGCTCAGCAATAGCGTTATCGATGATGCCGCTCCTGGTCCAACTTTCCAGGTATTTTTCCAGGCGTCCTGACAAGTGACCCTCCTCAAATTGGCGTGCTCTCTTCCACATCCATACAAAAGACTCTCAAGCTTGCACGATGGCAATCACCGCCCCAGGCGCCCAGGCAGCTTGTTCACATCAATGCTTCCAGGCCTGCGGCAAATGCTGCGGCACCACCATACGCAGGGTGTCGTAGTGTTGCCAGCGGGGTAATGCCCAGTGCCATCATCTGGCATTCGGCTTTTCTGCCGACAGCAACGATTCCAGCTGAAGGGAATGCAGCAGTCAAAAGGGATACAGCGGCTGCGCCAAGACCAAGTTCTTTGGCAGTTGGGGTTCTATTCGACCATGGCTTGTCAACCAGATGAGGATGAAGCTGTACGGCGTTCCAAAGAATGGTGCGCTCTGCTATGCCCAAGCGCTCAAGAGTCTTCCAGACAATCGTCGCCGACGGCTCCGAGAAAGGCAACGAGCGGGTGGAAAGGCGGTCCGATAGTTGAGGGATACGTGGGATTGCTCCCTCGATGAGCAGTCTTTCGCTGGTAAAGGCAACGCCGCTATACCTGCACCCCTGGTATCCGGGAGCCTCGCCCACAAGGATGAACGCAGGGTCGCAATCCAGATGTCGCGCAAGACGTTCCCGCCTTGCATCTGGAGCATCACTTTCAACGTCAAAAAGGCACCGGTCTTTCCACGGGTTAAAGAGACCCGGCAACCCGGAAGGAAGTGTTTCAATGAGGCGTTCCGCCAGGGAGCTGGCAACATTCTGACTGATAGGAGTCTTTCTTCTTGTCATAGTTTTAAAATCCGCGACAGGTGTATTTTTCTCTACATAGGGTTGCAGACCGTTTCACCAACGTTGCCAGCAGAGCCGGATTATCACCAGAACCAATGATCACGTGGCCATGGTTGGTCATCAGACAATATGCAGAAAGCTTGCATGTGCGTTTATTTTTCCACTCGGCGAGGTTGTCCGGATAGTAGTGGTTGTCATCGTGGCCAACAAAGACCGGCACACGGTTATGGCCACAATGGATCACATGATGTGGGCAATTGGGAATTGCACGTCGACCTATGCGAGGCATGAAAACGATGTAGCACAATATATTTTAATTAGCAATAAACAAATCTGTCCCATTGCTCCCGTAAGCCCTCTTGTCATTCATCAATCAGACGACCCACTCGCCACGCTGCCGCTTGCGGGCGACGTTCAACAGGTAATCGTCAATTTCCGTGGCGCAATCAGGGTTGAAGCAGCTTTTCGCGCCCGAAACGTCGCCGCCGTCACCGAGAACCAGCCGCTCGTTTCTGGCCACTCCGGCGAGAATGGTCCGCGCCGACTGCCCCGGCGATTGGGCGTCCGGCGGAGCCTCGCCACCGCCGGCTTTCCAGATCGAGGTGGCTGTCGTCCCCGGCGTCGCCGAGGTCACGCGGATGTTCTCGTCCCATAACTCGTAGCGAAGGGCGAGCGTCACCCCGTTCAGCGCTGCCTTCGTGGCGGCATACATCGTCTGCAGGGCCATCGGCGTGAACGCGATGCCGGAAATGATGTTGACGATGTGCCCGCCGCCCTGCTTGCGCATGATCGGCAGCACTGCCTGGATGCCGTAAAGCGCCCCGTAGAAATTCAGCGCGAACGCCTTCTCCCAATCCTCGTTCGTCTGCTTGTCGAAAACCCCGCTGACCCCCGCGCCCGCGTTGTTGATCAGGATATCGAGGCTCCCGCCGAACGCGGCGGCTCTCCGGATCATCTCCCGGACCTCTGCTTCCCTGGTAACATCGCAGTGAAGCCCGAGCGCCTTGCCGGGATAGTCCCCGTTCAACCGCCCGGTCTCCCGTTTGAGGTTCTCGTCGTTGAAGTCGGCGAGGACGACGTGCTTTGCGCCGCAGGAGAGCATCGTCTCCGCCAGGGCCAGGCCGATGCCCGAGGCTCCCCCGGTAACTACCGCAACCTTGTTCTCATAGTACTCTTTCATATCCAGCACTTCCTTTCCGGTCTGGGTAGTGTCCCGAAAATTGAGGCTAGGTGACGCTCCCCATGTTACCGCGTATTTTGTCCAGCGCTACCAGTATGCTTAAGAGATACAACAGAACGCATCCGTTGCCGGCGAGAATCACACCGACGCCCGGCACGGGAACAATGCCGGGGACAACCATCGACACGCCGAACATGACCGACAACAGGTTCATGGTCAACTGTGCCGCGAAAAGACGGGCAAGCAGCGGGTGGACCGGTTCCCGCGCCCCTGCCGCTGATCCGGGGCGGGCAGCCCGCATCTTCGCCAGCGCAATGACACCTCCCAGAATGTTGAGCACGCCCACGAGAACCGTCAGCACCGGGACCAGGATCTGCGGAATGAGGCAGGAGACGATGCCCAGCGCCGCAAACAGCAGACCGAAGGCAACGACCAGCCATGAACGGGGAAACGGGCCGATGGGAGTGCTGCCGGAGGCAAGCATCTGAACTGCAAAGATCACCATCAGCAGTCCCAATTGGGCGCTCCCTGAAAAGGGGATGAGGCCCAGGCCCACCGGGACAAGCAGCGCGCCAAGGAGCAGCATGAAAACGCCCGTCAGCAGCAGCATCGCTTGGTCAGTGGAGAGCTCAACGTCGCCGCCGGGGCGCGTCTCCGCTTCAGGGTAGATGCGGTATATCTTCCGAAGCACCCCGGCAAGATAGAGGATTGCCACACCGAAAACCAGAACCGCCACCCCACCCACGGCAGTTGTGAGCAGACTCCGTTGCCAGAGAAGCAGCGCGATGAACATTGACAGAAGATAAACTGCGGCGCATCCAAAAATAAGATGCCTGAAAATAACCCCGGACCGGAACCAGCTTCTGAGCTTGTCCTTGGCACAACACATCTGCAGGAGTAGAAGAAAGCCACCCGGACCAAAGGAGAGAAACAGCAGCAGGCGGGGAAGATGAACCGAAATCGGGACAAAACAGGTGACGATACCCACGGCGGCAATGATCAGCCCCGCCGCGAGCACCGGTTTTGATCTGGGCATGTCGCCAACAGGCGTCTTGCCCAGCGTTATCATCTGCAGGGCAAAAATGATCAGAAGCAGGCCATAAAAGCCGTTTTCATAGTAGGGGAGCGTCCCGTCGGCTACCGGGAGCAGCAGAACCCCGGCAATCAGCATCGCCATGCCGCCGATGACCAGGATAACCACCTCGAGCGGAAGATCCGCCTCCTTCAATACCGCCCAGTCCGGCCTATCTGTTTTGTGCATAGCGGGGCATCCTTCATCCGGGAGTCGTTTGAGAGGACAGGCTACGTGACGTCACGAGCATTTCCACGAAGCGGGACGTGACAGGAAGCTCCGGGGATATTCGGTGCCGGTTTACTGATAGAGAATACTTTTACCTCGTTTTTGCAGTTTTGCGGACACCCTCACCGTCTAATGAGCGAGGTGTCCCCGGAACTCTTCGATCAGGCACTATATTTTCCGACTATCAT
>JAQUHN010000211.1 GCA_028683555.1 Geobacteraceae bacterium
TCGGCGCGACAATCTTCGCGTCGAAATCCTCGATGGCCCGAACCTTGTTTTCGATGCTGCCGGAATGGGATGACTCATCCGGCGCCTCCACATGCAGGTAGACGGAATCCAGGCGCTCCAAGGCCTCCAGCGCCGCTTCGGCCTTGCCCTGGTAGTTGGTGTCCAGGTAGCCCGTCGCACCGGGCACTTTTATGACCTCCAGCCCGGCATAAACCCCGATCCCCCGCACCAGGTCCACCGCCGAAATGACCGCCCCCGAAAGTCCGAACTTGTCGTGGTAGGTTTCCATTCTCGGTGCCTTGCCATGCCCCCAGAGCCAGATCGAGTTGGCTGGCGTCTTGCCGGCATCGGCGCGCTGACGGTACAGCGGATGGTCCGCAAGAATAGACTGCGACTGATTCATGAGTCGCAGGAGAACATCCGCCCCATCCCCCTTGGGAAGATACGGGTCAATGCATTTGCCGGATATGTCGTGGGGAGGCGTCAGGTCCAATTGCGCCTTGCCGTTGCGCCAGACCAGCAGGTGGCGGTAACTTACTCCCGGATGGAATTCGAACTCGCTATTCCCCAGTTGCCCGGCAAGGGCCTTGATCAGCTCGCAGCTTTCTTCGGTGGTGATATGACCCGACGAGTAGTCGCCCATGAAAACGGTACCGTCATCACGACGCAGGTTCACCAGGTTCAAGCGAAACGCTACATCGTCAGGTCCCAGGTGGACGCCCATACTCGCGGCTTCCAGGGGTGACCGCCCGGTATAACAGGTTCGCGGGTCATAGCCGAAAACCGACAGGTTGGCCACATCGCTCCCCGGCGGATATCCCGGCGGAATGGTTTTCGCCAGCCCCATCCGTCCCCTCTTGGCCATGAAATCCATGGCCGGAGTAGTGGCGAACTGCAACGGTGTTTTCCCTCCCAGTGACTCGAGCCCTTCATCGGGCATGCCGTCACCGAGCAAAACAATATATTTCATGCGATAATCCTTTCTTGCCTTTACAGTACACAATCCAGGCCCGACTGCCAAGAGTCGTCAGGCCCGGGGATGAAATTCTTGGTGGACCTTTTTCAGCCGCTCGCGGGTGATATGGGTATAAATCTGGGTTGTCGAGAGGTCCGCATGGCCGAGCATGATCTGGACACTCCGCAGGTCGGCGCCGTTCTCCAGCAGATGGGTGGCAAATGAATGCCGCAGGGTATGCGGTGAAATGTTTTTGCCGATGCCCGCCTGCAGGGCCCGTTTCTTTATGATATTCCAGAATGCCTGGCGTGTCATGGGCTTGCCGAGCCGGGAAAGGAAAAGATACTCGCTTGTACCTTTTTTGTCCAGTATCGGCCGCACCTTCGCCAGGTATTCCTCCAGCGACACAACGGCGGTTTCCCCCAGCGGCACCAGCCGTTCCTTGCCACCTTTGCCGAAGGTGAGCAGGAAACCGGCATTCATGTTCACTTCCCGCTGTTTCAACAGCACCAGTTCGGAAACACGAAGACCCGTCGCATAGAGGAGATCCAGCATGCTACGGTCGCGAATATCCTCCGGAACATTCCCTGCCGGCGCGGCAAGCAGTCGTTCGACATCGCGGAAACTGAGTACGGTCGGCAGCTTGGCTAACGTTTTCGGCGCATCAATCAGCGATGCCGGATTGCCGTCGCAGTAATTCTCTATTTCGAGAAAACGATGGAACATCCGGACAGAGGACAAGGCGCGGGCCCTGCTCCGGGGACCAAGCCCGGTTTCCTTCAACCAGGCCAGGAACGAGGCGATGTCCAGCGGACGAATCCGATCCGGCTGCAGAATTTTCTTCTGCTCGAGAAAAGAAAGATACCTGCTGACATCCCGGTTATATGCTTCCAGGGTATTCTCCGAAAGCCCCTTTTCCACAACCAGGTAGGTGAGAAACAGATCGAGATACTGCTTCATCGTGCCCTACCCCTCATCAATCGCCGCCAGCAGACGCTGTTTGATTTCCGCCAGTTTCTCTTCCGAAGTCACTTTTTGCCCGAAGATATCCTTCACATAGAAAACATCGGCAACCTGGTCGATTTTCGTCGAAATTTTGGAAATTCCGATATAGAGACCCAATTTCGTCAGAGTACTGGTAATGCAGTAGAGCAGCCCTACTTTGTCATGGGTATAGATGTCGATAACGCTGTAGTCATCGGAAACCTCGTTGTCGATTTCTATAACCGTCGGGAAGCGTGGCTTGACTTTTTCGATCAAAACGTTCGGCCTGGTTCGCTTCTCCACCAGCGTCTGTACCTGGATCTCACCCTGGATAACCTGGAGCAGGTCGGACTCCACCCGTTCCCAGCGAGCCGGATCGGTAATGATGAAGCCCTGCGGGGCATTGATTTGCAGCACGTCAAGAACCTTGCCGTTGGAGCTGGTATGTATCTGCGCGCCGAGGATGTTCATGCCGTTTGCAGCCATAACCCCGGTGATCATCGAAAAGAGTCCGGGGATATCCCAGGTGCAAAGGGTCAGATTCGAGTAGGAACCGTCCGCCGCATGCTGTACCCGGGACAGCAACACCGAATCCTTCAGCGCCAGCAGCAACCTGACCTCCGCGGCAATGAACTCTGGAGGATTCGAAAGCAGATTGCGGATGCTGAGCGACTTTACTTCCTCCTTCACGACAGCGGCAGGATACTCGTTCTCCAGCATTTCCAGGACTTTTTTGCGTACTTTCTTCACCCGGTCGCTGCGAACCTCGTACTTGAAATCACCCCGCTCCAGAACGGCAAAGGTTTTCTCGTACAGCTCCTCCATCAGCATCGCTTTCCAGTCTGTCCAGACATCGGGACCGACCGCCTTCAGGTCGGCAAAAGTGAGGAGGTAGAGCATCTTTAGATTTTCACTCGTCCCCATCTGCCGGGCAAACTGGATGATCATTTTTTCGTCATGCAGGTCACGCCGCTGAGCGATATGGGCAAAAAGCAGGTGATGCCGGACCAGGAATTCCAACCGTTCGCTGTCTTCCTTGGTAAGACCGAGCCGCCGGGCAATGGTCGGCATCATTTCGGCGCCCTTTTCCGAATGATTGCCGCCTTCGCCCTTGCCGATATCATGCAACAGAACAGCCAGCAGCAACAGTTCGCGCTTTGCCACGTCACCGGCAAGCCTGGTCAGGAGCGAGAGGCTGTCGCTATACTCACCATTTACCAGGCGGACAATCTCCTCGACAGCGAAGAGTGAATGCACATCAACCGTATAGATATGGTAAAGGTCATGTTGGGCTTTGCAGTAAACACGCTCGAATTCGGGGATGAAGCGAATGAGGAACCCCAGGTAGTTCATTTTCTTGAGGGTATCCCCCACCTTCTTGTGCGAGCGGAGAATGGCGAAAAACGATTGATTCACCTCGCGGTTGCGGCGGAATTTGTCGTTCACCAGCGGGAGATTCCTGCGAATCAGGTTCTGCGCCTGCAGGCTGATCTCGACAGCATGTTTTTGCGCATATTCGAAAATCATCATCAATCGCGCAGGATTGCTGACAATCGAATTTTCATCGGCCACCACCAGTTCGCCCCTGATGCTGTAAAAGCCTTCACCGATCGGTCGCCGCCCCAGGTAACCGATGATCTTGCGCGACGTGTCCTCACGGCGCACACACTTGGAAACCATCAGCGTCCAGAATTGCTCGACGTGGGTGGCATGCAGGTAGTAGTCACGGAGAAAATCTTCGACGCCGAGCTGGTCACCCTGGTCTTTATAACCAAGGAACGAAGCAACCTTGCTCTGATCGCCGAAGGTCAGCTGATCGTTCCTGCGTCCGGCCAGGTAATGAAGTTCGTTCCTGATTCTCCAGAGATAGGAAATCAATCCGTCATAGGTATCCAGCTCCTGTTCGGTCAGGACGCCCTTCATCACCAGTTCACGGGGCTCCGTCACCTTGAACCTGACTTTGGCTATCCAGAGCGCCGACTGCAGGTCCCGCAGTCCCCCTTCGCCCTCCTTGATGTTCGGCTCGAGGAGATAGACCGAGGATCCGTACTTTTCCCGGCGCGACTCAAGATCGGAAACCTTTTGGCGAATGAAAGCATCGCTGCCTTTGGTCATAATCTGGGTGAGGACCGTCTTCTGCAGTTCCTTGAACAATGGCCGGTTGCCGCAGAGCAGGCGCGTATCAAGCAGTGCTGTCTTGACCGTCATATCGGAGCCGGCCATCTCAACGCAATCGTCAATGGTGCGAACCGAATATCCCACATCAAGACGTAAATCCCAGAGAAAATAGAGTATTTTCTGGGCAATGTCTTCAACCCGGCGGCCGTCTTTGCCGTTATACAAAAACATGATATCGATATCAGAATACGGGTTCAGTTCACCCCGCCCATAGCCGCCGGTGGCGACGAGGGCTATCTGCTCCCTGCTGCCGCTCTGATGTCGCACGTCACTGATGATGCACTGAAACAGCTTTTTCATCAGGGTATCGACCATCTCGGCAATGGTGCGCACAACCCAGACGCCATCGGCGCCCTCGTTGTGCCGGGAGCGAATGAGCTCACCATACTGGCTCATGAAGTACCTGGCCCCGGAAAGGTAAAGGGGCCTTTTTTCTTCGAAGGAAGCCCGCCCGGAGTCGCCGAATGTTTGGTTGTCGTCAGGAAAATACCGATCGATATCGAAGTCCATTATCGTGTCCAGAATCCGTAATCCAACCCGGCGGGGCTGGTGTAATCGGGTTCGGCAGGCCTGGTGCCGTTCACCCGCCTTCAACAGGCTGCTATTGCGAGTCTTTTATGTAGCCCCGTATTCCCTCGAGGATTCCTGCTGCCGCCGAATCCTGGTAATCACTGTCTTTAAGAAGTTCCGCTTCGTGCTCGTTACTGAGGAAGGCGGTTTCAACCAGGATGCTCGGCATGGTTGCGCCGACCAGGACGTAAAACGGACCTTGCTTTACGCCGAGGTTTTTCATGCCGCCGTATTTTTTCGACAATTTCCCGTACATGTTTTTTTGCACTTCTTCAGCCAGACGGGCCGAATCGTTGATCTTGTAATTTGCCATGAGATCGAACAGGATGGTCTGCAGAAGGCCGACCTTCTCCAAAGAGGTATTGTTTTCCCTGGCTGCAACCCGGGCGGCCTTGTCGGTCTTGGCAAGATTCAGGTAATAGGTTTCAATCCCCGATGCCGTCTTGTTCAGCGAAGCATTTGCATGTACCGAGACAAACAGGTCGGCGTTCACCTTGTTGGCAACTGCCGTCCGTTCTTCCAGCGGAATGAAGACATCCGTCGAGCGGGTCATCACCACATCGAGGTTCAATTGCTCTTTGAGCAACCTGGCAAGCTTCAACCCGATTGACAGGACAACATCTTTTTCTTTGAGCCCATCGGCTGCGACAGCGCCGGGGTCGTGCCCGCCATGCCCCGGATCCACTACGATCCGCCGGATCTTCGCCGGTTTGAACCTGGTGGTGGAACCATCCCGCCCCGTCTTGACGGGCTTCGTTACCGGGACCGGTTCGCCCCTTGGCGCCTGGATACTGTCTTCCAGGCTGGCTATCTCCGTCTTCCGCTCACCCTTTACATCGATAATGACCCGAAACGGGTCTGACAGGGGAAATATCTTGTAATCACGGATATTTTCAATATCAAGCACGACCCGGACAACATCAGGCCGATATTGACCGACGCGAGCAACCTTCAGCAGACCGTCGCCAATCGGAATATCCTTCACTCCCGGTGCAATCCTGGCCCCATTGAAATCAATATAAATCCGCTCGGGAAGCGCGCCGACATGATCACGTCGCAGCTTGTGATGGGCAAAGCCGACTTCCCGGTCCAGGGTAACCACTATTCGGGTGTAGTCCGGATTTGACCAGTAGCGGATATCGGTGACAAGGGCATGGCCTCCGCCTGATGACCCGGTAGCGTCACCAAGATTCTGCCGGGCGTCAGTCTTGTTGCCGGCGATCCCGGCGGAAACCGGTTTTTTGCGGCTGCTATCCTTGACATTGACTTTACAGGTCTGTATGCGGCCTGCCGCAGAACTGCTCAAAAGGGTA
>JAQUHN010000037.1 GCA_028683555.1 Geobacteraceae bacterium
GTACTTCCCGATCATAATCCGCAACCGCAACGGCACATAAACGCCTGCCACCGCATGTTTTCCACATCGGCAAGCAGTCAACAGCACAACCTGGCGTCAGCCTGACAAAGGGGCCGAACCTGGGAGACCAAGGAAAATAACTTTCGCATGTCACTACGACGGGAAATAACACTTTTCGATGCAGTTCTGCTCATCATCGGCAATGTTGTCGGCGCCGGCATTTTCACCACCAGCGGCTTCCTGGCCAGGGAACTTCCCGACCCGTTCTTTTTCGTCGGCATATGGGTTCTCGGCGGCCTACTCACCATCTGCGGTGCATTTACTTACGCAGAGCTGGCTGCCCTGATCCCCCTCGCCGGCGGCGATTACCAGTACCTCAAAGCCGCGTACGGTCGCTGGGCCGGGTTCATGCTCGGCTGGACAAGCTTCTGGGTTATCGGCCCCGGTTCCAGCGCAGCCCTGGCCATCGCATTGGTGAGCTATCTCGGTTCTTTCATGCACCTTGGCGGCCCGGTTCACGAAAAACTGTTTGCCATCGGCCTGATAGCAGGGTTTTCACTGATCAACATCCGCGGTGTCCGACCGGGCGGCACCACGCAGGATGTCATCACGGTCGGAACACTGCTCACCCTGGGCGCGATGATCCTGGGAGGTTTCCTGTTGGGAAGCGGAAACTGGGAAAACTTTACCGGTCAGACAACGAATACTTCCTGGAAAACCGTCTTTTCGTCACCGATGATTGCGGTTATTTTCACCTACAGCGGCTGGTTTGCTTCCACCTATATCGGCAGCGAGATCCGCAACCCGCAACGGAATCTGCCGCTGTCCCTGATACTCGGCACACTGGTCGTAATCGTTCTTTATACTCTCATGAACACTCTGTACCTGTTCTCGCTACCGATCAAGGAACTTGAAAATACGGTCAACGTCGCCCATGCGTCACTAGCGAGTCTCTTTTCCCCGGCTATTGCCGGCCTTGTCTCAGTACCCATTATCCTGGCCATAGCGGCAAGCATGAACGCCAACATACTGACCGGAGCGCGGGTCTGCTATGCCATGGCCGACGACAATGCCTTCTGGCCGGGTTTTCGCAACCTGCACCCCCTCTACAATACACCCTATTCGGCCATCATCGCCCAGTCGGTGCTCGCCGCGCTCCTGGTCTTGTTCGGAACCTTCAATGAGCTGCTCGGCTACGTGGTGTTTGTAATGATCCTCACTTCGATGGCAACCGGCCTCTCGCTTTTCGTCCTTCGTCGCAAACACCCGGAGTTGCACCGACCGTACCGCACCTGGGGATATCCTTTTGTCCCGATGCTTTTTATCGGCACATATATAGTCATTGCCGTGCAGATCGCCGTTGCCAACCCTGCGACATCATTACTGGGCATCGGAATCGCCTTTTCCGGGCTGCCGTTTTTCTATTACTGGAAAAATCGTCGCAACAAATGTCCGGAAACCGCCTGAGCAGACGGAGCACAGGTAAACACGTCATCTATTCGTACTTATTTAGAAACCCGGAAAAGTTGCCGTTCCGGGCCGGGTGGAGGTTTCACGATACCTCGCCTCAGTCTTCAGTGCAGCCACATTCCCCCCTTGGATATCGCAATATTATATGTTATATTGCGACGAGAAATTCTCATGAAAAGAGAGGAGCACCAGGAGTTATGGAATGGCTTAAAATTGTTGTCGATTACGGAGTCATATGGTTACTGATCCTGCTCAGTATTGTCGCCCTCGCCTGCGTCATCGAACGAAACATCGCCTTCAAGAGGATCCGGTTACAGGACTTCACGGACAAAAAGAGCCTGGAACTGGAACTGACGAAGAAGCTGCACATCATTGCATCGATCGGCAGCAACGCACCCTACCTTGGTCTGCTTGGCACCGTATTCGGCATCATGCTGACCTTTTACACCATGGGAACCGAAGGATTTCTCGATACCGGCAAGATCATGGTCGGCCTCGCGCTGGCCTTGAAGGCAACGGCAGTCGGGTTGTTGGTGGCCATTCCCGCGGTGGTCCTCTACAACCTGCTCCTGAGAAGAGTCAAAGTCCTTATTCTACGCTGGGAGATCATGAATGGAAGAGAAACAGTTTGATTACATAAATGTCATCCCGTTCGTGGATATCATGCTGGTGCTCCTGACCATCGTGCTGACCACCTCCACCTTCATCGCCACCGGCGGGATTCCGGTAAATTTGCCGAAGGCGTCAAAGAATCTGGACCAGACCCTGAGGGTAAGGACAATAGAGATAGACAAGAATGGTTCTATCTTTTTCAACGCCAAGCCCGTTACTCTCCAGGGTCTTCTCGAGGCAATAAAACCTCTTGAAAGACAAACGCCATTCCTGATCAGGGCAGACCGGGAACTGGCGCTCCAGAACTTCGTGGACGTGCTGGATACGGTAAAGAACTCGGGCTTTCAACAGGTAAGCCTCCAGACAGAGATCAAGCAATGACTCCAAACCGGTTTGCAATAGCCAGTTCCCTGACACTTCATGGGTTGGTCATCGGCCTGGTGTTTGCCCTGAGCACCTCAATGGCTTTCCAGGAGAAACCGATTCCCATCGATTTCACTCTACTGGAGCCAGTCGGCCCCCCGACCCCGCCGAAGGACACCCCGCCAAAGAAAACGGATGCGCCGGTCATTGCCAAGAGGAGACCGTCTCCTGCTCCGGCAAAACAGAAAACCATCCCCTTGCAGCCGGCCACTGAGCCGGAGGCGCCTGTGCCGATACTCGCGGCCCCGAAACCTACCCGGCCCTCTTCGCACGGACTGGGTTCCGCCGATGGAGTGGAAGGTGCAGGGGGCAACCCGTTCGGCACGGAGGGAGGTTCCGGCGGGGGCAGACAGCCTACCGCAGATGAATTGAAAAAAAGGTATCTGGCCGATCATTTCGCCTACATCAAGAAAATTATCGAACAAAACATGACATACCCGGACCGGGCAAGAAGACACGGCTGGACAGGAAAATGCATCGTTGTTTTTTCCGTGCAGCAAAACGGCCACACCAGGAACATCAGGGTACTGGACTCCAGTGGGCACAACATCCTGGACGACAATGTCGTGGATACCATCAAAAGAGTCGAACCGTTTCCGAAACCGCCGATTCCCGTAACCCTGACAATGCCTTTCATTTACGATATCAAATGATGTATTGCCAGCAATGGACCAAAAAAGGAGCAGCCACTGTCGACTACTCCTTTTCTTTGTCCATCAAACTCTCATCCATTCCCTGTAAACGCCAGAATCACACACTTCTGCGGCATCCGATTTTCCATGCCAAATCAAAATAACATCCCAATCAATCCCATCGAAACGTGGGTAATCAAGGGCGAGAGCAAAGGCGATATACTCAGGTTCGTCGAGAAGAAAAAGACCTATTGATTATCAGCGCCATCCCGCTCGTGTCCGATAAGCTCGTCGTCGCGCACAATATAAAGATCATGGTGGACAAGAGCCGAGCTTGCAACGCCCCTATATCGTGATGAAAGCGAATTCGAAACGATCCCCCGCCACCAACCGAAAAAGGCCGGATCACTGGCCGATTACCTCCTCGCCGACAAGGTTCAGACGTTTCTCTGTGAATTCGGATAAGAACTGATTACTACCCACAAGCAGTTCTTATCTACAGTAACAACACCATAGCAAAAAAGTTCCGGGCAAAACTTCATGTAACAAAGAAAGGGACAACCGAGTCAGCTGTCCCTTTCTTTGTTATGCATCACTTACCGGAGCTTTCCGGCAATTCTTATTCTTCAAGGTAGGACTTGAGCGCAACCGAGAGGCTGTAGACACCTGCTGTTTCGGTCTTGGTACATACCACAACATCCTTGTTGTAGGCCATCTTGCCGTGCAAGGTTGCATCGGCGACACTGCTAAGAATGCCGTCGCTGGTAATAGCAAGGGTAAACCCGTCCGGCGGAGTGGTGTTGCCAGTACTGTCCTGGTACGAATCGAAAGCAACCGCTCCGGTTGCCCCGTCCGCTGATAGTATGCCGGATGCCGTCATGGTGGTTGTCCCGACAATGAGGCTCTCGATGCTGTAGCTGCCAGCCAGGTCGGACAGCGAGAATGAATTTGCATCGTACGCAATTATATTAACCATACCGTAGATTCTCATGACATACTTGCCCGGTGAGACAGAATCAGTGTCAACCCCGACGATCAGGGACTTGTCATCCGACATATAGCCCTCCGCAATGTAAGCGGTCGGGGCCGGTATCCCGTCACTGGTTCCGCGAGCCTCGGTAACAACACCGCTCGAGCTTATAGACATGGAACTGACCTTAGTATCGGGAGACAAGGGATCACTACCCGGCATTTGCGTACCTGATGGATTGATAAAATCCGAATACTGCACTTCATACGGAGCTTTCTGCCCTATTTGACCAACCGCGAATTCCCACTCCTCGAGAGAACCGCTGGAAATCTGCGAATACGAGAAACCGCGCGAGCCGCCTGCATCTTTGCCGAAACCAGCGATATCCCCTGAAGCACTGAATGTCACTGCCGGGTCATGCTTCTGCAGGATAATGAACAGGTGGGAGCCTGCCTCCGTCGTCAGCGTGCCGACAATAAGCTTACGTTGAAAACCGCCGAGGACACCTTTGAAAAGAGTGTCATCAACACTGAGAGCATCACGAACCTGGCCGGTGGGATTTACTCGCAAGGTGGGGAAGAGATAGTCCGGGGCAGTCGTTCCCCCGGCGTTATCAGAGAAGGGGTTGATGGTTACCGCACCGGCATCGTCTACCGTGAGAGTGCCGCGCATCCAGCCGGAAGTGGTACCTGAAACGAGAATATTGAACCGCCAGATGCCGGTCAGATCGGTCTGGGCAATAGGCCCGGGTACCGCAGGCGTGGCGGAAACCTCGTTGGACACCCCGCTCTCGCCACTGGAGTTCACCGCAGTGACCACAAAATAGTACTGTGTGTCATTCTCCAGGCCGGTGACGATAGCGTTCGTCGCGGTTGTCGTGCCGAATTTCGTTCCGGTGAACTTTGTTACACCTGGAGAAGTTGAATAATAAACGTTATAGGCCGCAGCATTGAATGCTTCCGACCAGCCGAGGGTAACATTGCCGTCCCCCGTTTCTATGACGACAAGATCAGTGGGAGTACCCGATGGACCGGGATTGTAACGCGCCACCGAGCCACCACAGCCCCAGAAAGACAGACAAAGAGAACCAATTAGCAGAAATGATATAAACAGCCGCCATGTACCTTTCACTCAACACCCCCTGTGTTTAATATTCAAAAACTTGCTGAACTTTCAGTTTGTTCAACCACAAAATTTCACCACAGCCGTCTTTTTGTCCGCAACACCTGACCAGGCCAAAACTCAACCATGTTCACCTGGGTTGTGCCCACCTGCAATATCTCGAAGAGATTTCATGGATCAAGCAGCCGGGAACGTATGGCATCGAAATATAAACAATTCGATTGTTATATTCAAGAATATATTTCGGTACAGACACCAGATACATTATAAAATTTATTTTACAGTCATACTATCAACAGCCAACAAAGCAACCTGCAACCACAAAATAGAGCCACAAAACAAGGAATGTCTAATACATAAGACTATTCCAGTAACACAAACATTAACGCTCGGCAACTTGCCTTACGAGCGAAATATTTGGTTTACATCTCTATACTTATTATTATATAACGTTACGAAAATTATCTCGCACCGATTATGCATGTTTCCAGAAACACACAACCATTAAATCCTCAATCTCAAGGAGCACTGCTATGCATCAGCAACTGAAACTCGGCATGTTTGTCTTGATCCTTGGCGGCCTGATAACCGCACCAATGACATCCCGTGCCGGACAGGGCGATGACGGCACAGCCGAATTCACCCTTGGTGAAGTCATCATATCCGCAGACAAGCCGGCAGTAGAAGCGGCCGGCACCGTGGAGGAAGTAACCGCAGCGGACATCGAGGCATCCGGAGCCCGGACCCTGAACGAGGCAATCGATCTACTGCCCGGCGTCAACATCAGGGTCGGCGGCGACGGCGTCCCCAGAATCGACATCAGAGGATTGAAAACTCGCCATGTTGTCCTTCTGCTGGACGGCGCGCCTTTCAACTCGACCTTTGACCAGCAGTTCGACCCAACCCTGATCCCGGTGGAAAATATTGCCCGCATCAAGGTAACTAAAGGCCCCAGCTCGGTTCTCTACGGCCAGGGAGGTATCGGCGGCGTCATCAACATCATCACCAAAAAAGGGACCAAAAAAACCAGCGCCATGGCCGGGTTGGAAATTGGCGACCACGAGCCCTACCGCGTCAAAGGGAGTGTGGGTGGTTCAGCCGGGAAGTTTGACGTCTTTGTCAGTGGCAGCGCAACAAGACAGAACAGCTTCCCCCTCTCAGACGATGTAAGCCCGACCTCAATCCAGCCCAAGGACTATCGGGTAAACAGTGACGGTCAAAGAAACAACGTGTCCGCCAATGTTGGTTATTCGCCGACGGACGACCTCTCCCTGGCGCTGACCCTCAGTTATCAGCGGGGTGACTACGGCAAACCGCCCAGCATGATAACGGATCCCTTTGATCCTTACGCATCTTCAGCCAAATACGTGCGCGTCAATAACTTTGAAGGGTATTCGGCACAATTGGCCGCCGATTACCAGGTGACAAAACCCTTCAGCATCCGCTCCTGGCTGTACTTCAACAAAATGGACGAGCAGGAAACCCAGTACGATAACCAATTCATGAATTCCACCAATCTGGTCAAGGGTTCCTATGACTACGAATACAAGACCGACATCATCGGTTTCACCCTGCAGCCGAAATACGAACTGGGCAAAGCAGGAACCGTCACGCTGTCTCTCTCAACCGAGAAAGACAGCTGGAAAAGCAGCGGCCTTTCCACCAAAAAGACAAACACCTTCGAATATGATTCGATCAAGAAAGATGTCACCCTGTACTCAGCCGCAGCTGAATACGAGGTATCCCCTCTGCCCGATTTCGGCCTCACCATCGGCTATGGCCACCACTGGCAGGACAAGGACGAAGGAAACGAAAACGGCTGGAGCCTGCTCACCTCGGCCTACTACGACGTCACCGAGAGCACCCGGCTCAAGGCTGCCTTCCAGCGGAACATTCGCTTCGCCTCCATCAAGCAACTCTATGACGGATCGAGCGGAGACCCCCTGCTGAAACCTGAAAAAGCCTATCTCTTCCAGGTCGGCGTCGAACAGCAGCTACCCGGTAAAACCAAGCTGGGCCTGACCGGCTTCCACACAACGGCCAAAAACCTCATCGCGAAGGACGACGCACTCAACGTGAACAAAAACTTCTCCGAGGTTCGTTACCAGGGGATCGAGCTTTCGGCGGAAACCCGTATCGTGCCTCGACTTCTTGCACGGGCGTCTTATACCTACCTGGACTCAAAGGACAAGTCGACACCGGGTCATGACGAATACCAGTACACTCCGGCACAAAAGGTTACCCTCGAGGGGAAATATGATTTCGACTTCGGCTTGACACCCTATATTGCATTCACCTATGTGGGTGACCAGTATACCTACACGAAGACCGGCGTTTTCCCGGTGCAAAAAATGGAATTGGACGATTTTGCCCTGGTCAACGTGAAGCTGACCCAGAAGCTGATGAAAAACACGTGCTCGCTCTACATCGGGGTAGACAACCTGTTTGACGAAAACTACGAAACCAGCTACGGTTATCCGCAACGCGGCCGCTTCCTCTATGGTGGCGTGGAATTCCGGCTCTAACGGTTTTCTTCCGGAAAGAGGCACATAGAACAAGGAACGGAGGGGCTTTCCCCTCCGTTCCTGTTTCAGCAAGAAAGAACCTGAAAAATGCTTACTGTTGCCGATCTGTCATATACCTATCCCGGGGAACACCACCCGTCGCTGTCGGATATTTCCTTCAGCATCGCCGCCGGGGAATGCGCCTGCTTCAGCGGCCATTCCGGCTGCGGCAAAACAACGCTGCTGCTTGCACTAAAGGGACTCCTCCCGGAAGGGACACTGGCGGGCACTATCAGCTATGGCGAAAACCCGCTGACCCGCGAAGAGATTCTTTCCGGCTTCGGGCTGGTATTCCAGAATGCCGAGTCGCAGCTGCTCTGTTCCACCGTCTTCGACGAAGTTGCCTTCGGCCCGGAAAACCTCTGTATTCCCCCTGCCGAAATAAACCAGCGGATCATCGAGGCACTATCGGCCGTCGACCTGCTGGAATTCGGCAACCGCAACGTGGAACGTTTTTCCGCCGGCCAAAAGCAACGGCTCTGCATTGCCTCGGTACTCTCCATGCAACCCCGAGTCATCCTCCTTGACGAACCAACCTCGCAGCTTGATGGCAAAGGCAGAAACGATCTCCTCAAAGTCCTCCACCACTTAAAAAGACAGGGAATATCGATACTCATCGCCGAACACAACATTCAGCCCTTCATCGAAATCATCGACCGGTATCTTCTCATGTCGGCCGGCAGGATCACCGGAATTCAAGACCATCCACCCGACGAGTACCGCTCCGGACACAGCACTATTTCGCCAACAGCGCACTACTCCCGGCACCAGCCTGCTGAGGAAACGGTGGTATCCGCAAAAAACCTCACTGTTTCCTATCCGGGAAGCAGCAATATACTGAGGGATTGTTCCTTTGCGATAGGAACTGGGGAACTCCTGCATCTCTATGGAGAAAACGGCTGCGGCAAATCCACCCTTCTCAAGACCATAGCCGGCGCCATCCAACCCGATGCGGGAAGCCTGACCGTTTGCGGGCAGGATTTTCCCAGAGCCGGAGAACTGCTGGGAACGGTGGCCCTGCTGTTTCAGAACCCCCAGCGCCAGCTTTTCGAAGATACCGTTCGCGATGAAGTGGCTTTCACCCTGAAACGCCTGAAATTTGCGGATAAGGAGATTGAGCGGCGCGTTGAGTCAGCCCTCACCCTCAGCGAGGCAGTTCATCTCACCGACCGGCTGCCGCTCACCCTCAGTTTCGGCGAGCAGCACCGGGTGGCGCTCGCTTCGGTGATCGCGCCGGAGCCGAAACTGCTGCTGCTGGACGAACCATTCGCCGGCCTTGACCCAACGCAGAGGCTCCGCCTGCTGAAAATTCTTGCTCAGCTTCGACAACAAAAGGGAACCGCCATTGTCATAGTATCCCACGACCCGCTCCCCGATCCCACTTGGGCCGACCGGATCATCATTATGCGGAACGGCAGGATCGTTCCCCCGGAGGCCGCACCCCTATGAGAAGAAGAATGACCGGAAGCGATTATGCCTGCCAGTATCGGGCGATTGACTCGCCGATACATCGGCTGCCTGCCGGCTGGAAGATGCTTATCAGTACCGCATTGAGCATCTGGATCCTGATGGTGCGCGAGCCGCAGCCACTGCTGCTGGCCACGGCGGCCTGTTTCCTTTATTACTTTCTCGCACGCCTCAACCTGTCGGACCTCTGGCGCGACACCCGTTTCTTCCTGGTACAATTCTTTATTCTACAGTTCCTGTACCTCTACCAGTTCGGCTATCCGGCCGGGGTGTGGCCGGGGATACGAACCTCGCTGCAGATCGTTCTCTTTTTCATTCCCGGCATCGTATTTCTCCGCACAACCCAGGTATCGAGCATGATGAAGGGATTGCGGAAGATCGTGCCCTACCGGATTCTGTTTCTGCTCTTCACTTCCCTGCGCTTCGTTCCTTTCTTTGCACGGGAAATGCAGGAGATTTCCCTGGCCCAGAGGCTTCGCGGCGCACGACTCTCGCCCAAGCAAAGCAGACATCTCCTATTTTGGCACGATGTCTTTTCCTGTATTGTTCTCCCGATGCTGGTACGGGCAATAAAGACTGCCGACGAAGCGGCGCTCTCCGCCCAGGCAAGAGGCATGGGGTCCCGCTCCGAACGAACCTACTACGACGTGCGGGAACTGGAGGCGTACCTGGCCTCGAGGCAGCAGACCTGCACCTCCACGGACAGAATTGGAACCGAAAATGAGGATGACCTGGCAGGAGCAACTATCAAAGGGGAGACTTTCAACAAATGAAAAGCAACGTAAAATTTCTCTGGAACCGATTTACCATGCGGGAAGCACTGCTACTGGGATTCTGTGCCACTTTCATCGTGCTGACCAAGGTGACACTGCGAATGAAGCTGGGGATATCCGGACATTCCTTGTTTTTTCTGATGTTCTTTCTGATGCTGGCCAGGGGCATCGTACCGAAAACGGGAGCAGCAACCCTGGTGGGTCTACTGGCAGGCGGAATCAGCATCGCCCTCGGCCTGGCGCACAAGGGTCCCCTCATCATGCTAAATTTTATCTTGCCGGCCCTGTTTGTTGATTTTGCCGGCATCTTTCTGCCGAACCTGACCTCACGTTACCTGACATGCGTTCTTATCGGCGGCATTGCCGCAGCAAGCAAAGGGATCAGCGGATCCCTGATCGAGCTGCTCGCCGGTGCGCCGATGAAAATTGTTCTAATGAAAGCACTTTTTGAAGGAATGGGTGGAGTCATTTTCGGCATGCTCGGCTCTCTTCCGGTACCGGCCATCATTCGCAAGCTGCAGATTAACCGCCTCATCCCTAATCCGAACGAAAAGTAACGGGTAAAGATGCTGAACCCGCTCAGGACAGACAGCCGGTGGGCGGCGGAGGCGTCCGGCCACCGTAAGCCGATGTTTTCTTACGGTGGCGGCAGCCGGACAGTTCGCGGACTCAGGGTCGGGTTGCCGTGGCGTATCACAATTCGTGCGTTGCCGCACAACGGATAGCTCAACAGGATCGGTTCCAATCGGGCAAACATTTCTTCGGCATCGGGTGCATAGAGGTAGATGGCAGTCTCGTTTGGACCAACCCACGAGCCGCGAATCTCGCCGTTGCCGGAAGTCAGTTCTCCGTACAGCAAGCCGGCAAGACCATCGGCGCTGCATGTTTCGTACACCACATCAGGCAGGCCGATTCCATCCAGATAAATCGCCAGGCCTTCTTTTCTGCCGAAGTGGACCACCTCCTGTGTCTCTGTGCCCCCGCCGATCCGGATCTCCGAACCGGCTGGAGCTCCGGCCTCTGCAAGCACCCGTTTGACCAGTTCGAGGGACTCGCCAAGATCGGCAAGATCGAGCTCGAACTCCACGTACTCCACTTCCAGCTCTCGGCTCATCACCGTGCCCCTGTCGACGACCTCGCCCAGCTTGTACGACCGCAGGACGGACCTGAGCGGGATCTCGTACCGTGTAGCCCGACCCTGCTCCCGAATTGGCTCCCATATCCGCACCGAAACAAAATATCCCATAGCATTACCCTCCAGCAGGGCACCAATGTCCGTGAAGCTGGATTTACCTCGGCGGTGCAAGCACCCTTTGTTGCAATCGGACTGAAGTGCTGCCATTTACGGATGAATTGTCATCCAGGCACCCATGGATACCAGGTTCACAGCCAAATCATCACCGGCGCACCCACTACCGGTTACCATGATTGTACACCCTATTCCTTGCGTAGCAACAACCGGAGGCCTTCTGTTCCGGCATGCCGGGACATACCCTGCTGCCGGGAGAAAACAGCATGAAAGCGATGGACTTTCGCCCGTATCATGATTTCTTTACGAAAGGAAAGGAATGAGGGCGCATTGACCGGGCTCTTTCAGAAAAGCCCGATCAAATGGAGGAACACGATAGCTACCAGGACGGGAGCAATGTATTTGATGAGGAAATGCCAGACGGGATAGAAATGGAACCGGACCGCCCCTTTTTCGATCTCGCTCCTTGCCACTCGGGTCGTAAGGACCCAGCCGGTAAAGACCGCTATGAGGAGCCCGCCAAGGGGCAGGAGATAGTTGCTGGCCAGAAAATCGATGGAGTCGAGAAAATTCCGGTTACCAATGAAAGATATATCTTTCAGCAAACCGTTGGAAAGTGCAGAAGGCACGCCAAGCAGGAAGATGAGCAGACCGATGAGCAAGGTTGCCTTGGGGCGGCTCCACTTCTGTTCGTCGCAGTAATAGGAGACGACCACTTCCAGAAGCGAAATGCCGGAAGTAAGAGCGGCAAAGACCAGGAGCAGAAAAAAGAGCGCCGCAAACAGGCTCCCGGCCGGCATCTGGCTGAAAACCATCGGCAGGGTCTTGAAAACCAGTCCGGGTCCGCCGGCAGGCTGCATGCCGTAAGTGAAGACGATCGGAAAAATGGCAATCCCGGCAAGCAGAGCAACGCACGAATCCATCAATGACACAGTGAAAGCCGCAGTCGGCAGATTGGTCTTTTCGTCCGCATAACTGCCATAGGTAAGCATTGCCCCCATGCCGAGGCTGAGACTGAAAAGCGCCTGGCCGAGGGCCTCCAGCATACTCAGGGGATCGAGTTTCGACCAATCGGGAGAAAAGAGAAAACGGAGCGCCGCCGGACCACCGGGTGAAAAAACGCCGTAGCCGGCCAGAAACACCAGGATAAGGAACAGGATCGGCATCATAACCTTATTGGCCCGCTCGAGCCCCTTGCTGACCCCGCCCAGGACAATGCCGATCACCGCCGCCATGAATACCGCCTGCCAGAAAAGCTGGCTCAGGTCGGATAACAGAAGTTCGGTAAAAAGTTCCGGCACCGTGGCTGCATGCTGACTGGTGAAGGTTCCCCGCAGGGCAAGCCAGAGATAATCCACTGCCCAGCCTGCAACGACGCAGTAGTAGGATAGAATCACAAAGCCCGTTATTACCCCGAGCCACCCGACCACGGTCCAGGGGCCGCCCTTGAGCGACTTGAAAGCACCGACCGGGTTTTTGCGGGTATGTCGGCCGAGAACCATTTCACCAAGCATTATCGGAATGCCGACAATGAGAATGCAGCAGATATAGAACAGCACGAAGGCGCCGCCGCCGTGCATCCCGGTGATATAGGGAAACTTCCAGATATTGCCGAGACCTACGGCCGAGCCGGCCGAAGCCATGACAAAACCGAATCGGCTGGACCAGAGGCCTCGTTTCTGTTTGTTTTGCTCTGAAGAGGGCATGAAGTCTCCTGTCGGCAAGGAACCGTATTCGGACCGGCTAAAATCGCGAAATACTCTAGCAAAGACAGTCAATGAGGAAAAGAAAAAATTCCGGAAGAATTTTTTGGCGAGAGTGTTTACCGTCAGGAGAACTTATTCGTGCAGCAGCGGGACCGGTTTCTCAGACGACGATCCCCTGCTGCAGGCAACGCTCAAAAACATTGAGAATGGCAGGATCAAACTGGCTGCTGGCAAACTGTTCCATGATTTTCAGCACCGTATCGGAAGGCATGCCTTTCCGGTAGGGCCGGTCAGAGGTCATGGCATCGTACGAATCGGCAACGGCGAGAATCCGTGCCTCCAGGGGAATATCTTCCGCCGCGATACTGTCGGGATACCCCTTTCCGTCGTACCATTCGTGGTGATGGCGAATCCAGGTAACGATTTCTCTCAACTCGGTTATCATCAACAGAATTTCCGCACCCTTGGCCGGATGCTCCTTGATCTTCTCGTATTCATCAGGCTTGAGCATTCCCGGCTTTCGCAGGATACTCTCCGGAGTTCCGATTTTGCCGATATCATGGAGCAGCGAGGCAAGCTCCAGCTTCCGGACCCGGTCCTTCGGCATCCCCAGTTGGTTGCCGATTGCCACGGAAAGCTCAGCAACACGGCGGGAGTGACCATAGGTATAGGGGTCTTTCGCATCGATGGCCGTTGCCAGGGCCTCTACCGTACTGAGGAAAAGCGTATTGATCTCCTCGTAGAGATTGGCCTTCTGCAGAGCGGATGAAACCTCGGCAGCAAAGATGCCCATCAACTGGAGCTCCTGCGACCAGAATTCCTCGCCCGAAAGCTTGTCCGTTGCAATCAGCATCCCCACCGGCTTCGTGTCGGCGATAAGCGGGATACAGAGCACGCTTTTTGCGGGATACGGAAGCTGGAATCTGCCGTCGGCAGCGATATCGCAGACCGTTACCGGCTCTCCCTGCAAAAAGACATGCCCGATGAGGCCCTCAGTCTTGGGAACACGGAAACCAAGCATCAACTCCCCGTCGCTGCCAATGGCAAAACGCGTGTAAAGCTCATCCCGGTCCGCGTCAAGCAGCATGACAAAGAGCGTCCTGACAGACAGAATCTTGTCAGCCTCCTCAAGCATTAGCCGACAAATTCTCTCAACATCCATCTCGTTTCCGAGTCTTCCGGAGATTTTTTGAATCAGCGACAGCTCCTCATAAATTCTGATCACTTCCGACGAAAGGTCCTCGATCTCCCGTTCCAAACCGAGAAAAGATTCCAGGGAGCGGGCAATGCCCGGGGCAACTCCGTTTCCAGTCCCCGGCCCGAGACATACTTCGAGCGTTCCGATTCTCCGCTCCTTGAAATTCAGCGGCTCCGAATATACCTCCTTGCCTGACCTGCGTGCCGAGGAGATAAAGGCTGCCCGGTCCCTGCAGTCCGTTGCCGCGCCCATGAGAACCTTCCCGCCGCTGTCCAGAACAAGTAGTGCTGCGCCGAATCCTGCGGAGAGACTCTCCAAGGCTTCTTCAATTTTTCGTCGTGAAACTTTCTGCAATACATTATCCATTACCAACTCCCCATCACACTGACCGGTTACTCAAGACCCTTCGAGAACTCCTTCTCGATCTTTCCAACCAGTTTATAGAGACTTCTCGGTTCCGCCTTGCGCCCCGCGGGACTCAATGTAACCGGCGTAACATACCTGTTCAGCGTTGTACCGAGAAGCTGGTAAATCGGAACGTTCCCGGAACGATGAGATGATTTGATACCGGTAAATATTTCTTCCAGAGCCTCTTTCCGGAAAGAACCGATAAATATTGCGCTGGGACAACTAGCCTCGCAGGCCGCAACAGCCGAAGACCCGTCGTGGAACAGTACCGAGTCGAAACCTGCTGCGCCGAGAATAACCTGCAAAGTGCGCGACTCATCTCGGTCTGGAGAAATGATAATGACAGGGCCGCCCTGCACATGATAGCTTTCCAGCAGCGAAAGAATCTCATATTTGTCAAAAGGTTTCGAAACATACCCGTGTACCGCAAGAGCTGGCTCTTCGCCGGCGTGAATATGAAGTGTCGTCAAAAGAATTCTGGTCCCCGCCTCGCGAGCCCATTGGATGAGAACTTCAAACTCCTCCCAGTCTTCCGGCAACTCCGTAACGATCAACCCTGGGCGCATCTTACCCATGATATCGAGCGCCCGGGCAGCCGTATCGGCACCAAGCGTATGAAAGCCGACCTCTTCAAGTTTTTTCCTGAGACACCGACGACTTACAATATCGTGCGTAACAACGAGGATCGGCCGGTATGACACCATGACCGGATTCCGCATATCCAGCTCGGAATGTTCAAAACCAGAAGTCGACTTCGTTGCTTCGGGTACGGTAAAGAAAAAACTGCTACCCTTCCCCAATTCACTGTCAACCCATATCCTGCCGCCGTGGAATTCGACAATGCCCTTTGAAATGCTCAACCCAAGGCCCGAACCTTTCGGACGGTTTGTGCCATGCTCCGCGATCCTTGCGAAAGGCTGAAAAATCAGCTCCTGCTCCTCGGGGAAGATCCCTTCCCCCGTATCGGAAACGAAAAACTCGACAAAACCTTCCCTCGCTCGCGCACCAAGCTTTATCGAACCACTCCGGGTAAATTTCACGGCATTGTTGAGGAGGTTCACCAGCACCTGGATCAGCTGATTCCGCTCACCCCTGACATCCGGCAAAACCTCCGTTTTTTCCAGGACAAGCTCCAAGCCTTTTTCCATTGCCATCGGACGGATGATTTTCTCGCTCTCCGTAAGCAGTTCCTCCGATCGCACCGAGGAAAAGCTGATTTCCTGTTTCCCCGACTCGATCCGGATCAGGTCGAGAACCTCAGTGACAAAGCGCGACATACGCTCGCTCTCGCTATTGATTGTCTGCAGAAACTCCCGCTGGGTGACGGATTCGATATCGTCATAATTCAGCAGTATTTCAGAATAGGAACGGATCGAGGAGAGCGGCGTTCTCAGTTCATGGGAAACATTGGAAACAAATTCAGTCTTGGTCTTGTCGAACTCCTGCAGTTTTTTATGTGCTTCGGAAAGTGCGTCAAGTGCGGTCTGCAGGTTCATGTTCTTATGATTGAGAGCGTCACTCAGGCTGTGAAAAGTTGCAATGGCATTATCATAGCGGAACCGCTCCTGGCGAATTCGTCCGGAAACGAACCCCGCCACCAGGGTGCACAGAAAAAATGCCGCTATCTCGGCAAATACCACGGTAAGATGAATCGGGGCGGGCGGCGTAAAGAGATACATCAGGGGAAACAGGACCGTGAAGGCAAGTCCCGCCAGATGGAGCGCCCGGGAGGAAAAATACAGGGAAAGGAATGCAATGAGCGGGAAAAACAGGAACCGCACGGGACTCTCGGTCCCGCCGCTTACAAGGCATGCAGGAAGCAGCAGGAGAACGGCAAGAAACAGAAAGCTGGTACGAAACCGTGTTTTCATGCGCTGGAGTTTCCAAGAATGATCTTGACCATGGTCAGGACCTCTTTGGGGCTGAAGGGTTTGGTGATGAACGTGTTCGCGCCGCTGGAGATGCTCTGTTCCCGGTCCAGTTCCTGCCCCTTGCAGGTAAGAATCACAATATGAATATCTTTGAACCGCTCATCCCGTTTAAGGGTTCGACAGACCTCATCACCCGTCATTTTCGGCATAATCAGGTCAAGAAAGACGATTCTCGGTTTCGTCTCTTTGATTTTTCGCAAGACCTCAACACCGTCGGAAGCGGTCTCAACGGCATAGCCTGCCCTTTCGAAGACAAAGCTGAGGGCTCTGACGATGTGAGGCTCGTCATCTGCAATAATAATGTCGATACCTGCCATAGCGCACCCTGAAAAAGACTGGAGAATCACATTGCACGTAAGTATATCATATTTACAAAAATTTCTTATCATGAACAATCCATAAACTTGTTTTTTTTGGAAATGCTATCCTTTCACCACCATCTTGCACTTCAAAGAAAAACTTCCAACCGGGTTAGGAAAACTTGGCCGACAGCTAACAATTTGCTTGCCATATGGAAAAGATTCCCGTAGTGTATACGATTGACTGAACAACGCACCGACGGAACTTCCTTGCATCTACAGTAGCTTTCCCGTCCAATGCTTCATCGATCACTGACCCCCCCACTGCTTTTTGCCTATCTTTTGTGGCGCAGTAACTACGGTTGGCGACGATATTTCTGAAGCCAGTCAGTATGTGCTGCCGCCGTTTCTCTTTCAGCGCACACGAGTGCCCTGCGGTGACTCACACAACCCGAACTACGGTTTCCCGTCCGGAGCAATACCGTCCCAGGCGCGGCGAATGGCGTTGTACGCCGAATGCCCGCGGACTGTCGATGCCCCGCACCCTGGGAACGCCGAAAAGGAATACGAATGACCTTTGCGGAACTTGACCTCGCCCCGAAAATCATCAAAGCTATCGCCGAATGCGGCTACGAAACACCGACCCCGATCCAAGCCCGGGCAATTCCCCAGGCCCTGAACGGTCGGGACCTTCTGGCATCGGCCCAAACCGGAACCGGAAAGACTGCAGCCTTCGTGCTGCCCGCCTTACAGCGCCTCACCAATCGTTCGACACTGAAGGGAATCGGACCCCGTATTCTGGTACTGACACCGACCAGGGAACTGGCCAAACAGGTTACCGATGCCGTGGCCACCTACGGCCGCCACATGCGTGTCAGATCTGGCGTAATCCTGGGCGGAATGCCCTACCGCGACCAGCTGCGGCTGCTCTCGATGCCGGTTGACATAATCGTCGCCACCCCCGGACGCCTTATCGACCACTTGGAGCGCGGCAAACTGAATCTCTCCCGAGTCGAAGTTCTGGTGCTGGATGAAGCCGATCGCATGCTGGATATGGGATTCAGCGAAGATGTGGACAAAATCGCGGCGGCATGCCCGACCGAACGTCAGACCCTGATGTTTTCGGCAACCATGGACACTGAGACGTCCAGGCTCTCCGCAAGGCTGCTGAACAACCCTGAGCGCATTGAAATCGCACCGGAAAAAATTACCGCCGACCATATCGAGCAGCGTCTCCATGTTGCTGACGATCTCTCACACAAGCATAAACTGCTCCGTCATCTGATCGAAAATCGTGAAGTACGGAAAGCGATTATTTTCTCCGCGACAAAGCGTGACACAGACTCCCTTGCCGTGGAACTGAAAGCGGAAGGCCATTCCGTAGCAGCCCTCCATGGCGACATGACCCAGGGCGCCCGCAACAGGACCATCGAAGCAATGCGCCGTGGCAAGATCAGGCTTCTTGTCGCAACCGATGTGGCTGCACGGGGTCTTGATGTCTCCGGCATCAGCCATGTTATCAATTTCGACCTGCCCAAGGCAGCGGAGGATTATGTCCACCGTATCGGCCGTACCGGCAGGGCAGGCGCCTCTGGAATCGCCATCTCCTTTGCTTCAATCAAGGAATTGAGTTACCTTGAGCGCATCGAAAGATATATCGGCAAAAGTCTCCCCGAAGAACAGATTCCCGGTCTCGAGCCTAGCCGACCTTTGCAGCGCATCCCTTCCCGCAAAGGTGGCAACGGCAGGCCGGCCAATCGTTACGCCGGGAAACGCTCTTCCGGCGCACCCGCCCGCAACGGCAAACCGGCAACCTACGGCAAGAAGACCTGGGGCAGGCCAAAGAGAGCATCTGAGCCGCTGGTAATCTTTCGCCCGGCCGCGGATCCAAGCTGATCAACACCTGATACAGGTTGCATGGGCACGGTAGTTTTTCACCGGGAAAGCCCCTCTTACAGAACCCCGCATGAAAACGTGCGGGGTTTTTTTATCAGCAGAGCCGGTCAATAAATTTACTATAGATAAACTAGTTTTATTTTAGTTGAATTTCATTTCGTTTTATGCTTTAATTCGTTGCAGATACATCCTTTTACATACCTCCGCCCCGTAGAATTCTATATTTTTTCTCTGCGGGGTATTTTTTTTGCCCGCGCAACCCCTCGACACCCTGAATACAGCGGCCCACAAGGGTCTCGACAAGCCTTGCCGTTCTCACCCCAGGCAATCTTCCCACCTGCAAGCAACCGATATTTTGTCTTGACATCACTAGACGACCGGTCTATTTTCCCACCATGATGACAAAAGATACCAAATCGGAAATCCTGAAGGCAGGACTGCGGACCATAGCCCGACACGGATTCAACGCTACCGGGATCGAGACCATTCTGAAACAGGCGAATGTGCCGAAGGGATCGTTCTATCACTATTTTTCCAGCAAGAAGGATTTCGGCTTCAAGGTACTCGATCGTTTTGCGACAGGGATAGACGAAATCTTCACCTCGTATCTGAAAGACCCGTCGTTTTCGCCGCTTGTTCGTTTGAGAAACTGCACTGAAAGCCTGGTCGCACGATTTGAAGACAACAACTGCAGCATCGGCTGCCTGGTAGCAAACCTGGGCCAGGAAATGGCGGATCAGGATGAAGAATTCCGGCAAAAACTTGCAGAAATCTTCAGTTCATGGCTCGATCATTTTGAATGTTGTCTGCAGGAAGCACTGGACCGGGAGGAAATCCCGGGCGACATTTCCCCGAAGCACACCGCCCGGTTCTTTCTGTCAGGATTCGAAGGAGCCCTGCTGGTATCCAAGGTTTTGAAATCCTCCGCGCCGTTGCATGACTTCATAGATATTTTTTTCGAAAGGGTGCTTCGGCAGACACCCTGATTTTCCCGTTTGCACACTCCAACAATAGAGAGGAATGGCATGGAAAACACTAAGAATCCGATACTCTCGGAACTCCCCCCGGAAAATGAACTCGTTACGATCTCGCTGGAACCGACGACTGAACAGATTGTCCGGCTGTGCACTCTCATGCAGAAAGGATGCTACCTTAAGATCGAGTGCGGCAAAAGCATGCGCGATGTCCTGTGTCGACAATGCGGGATTTCCCCCGAGTATGTCAGGGTAGACATCAAGGTCATGTTTCTCGAATCAAGCCCGGTGGACAACATCGACGAAGCCATCATCAAGGACGGAGCAACAATTGCCCTTTCCGCCGCAATGCCCGGCCTGGTGGGAGCCGCCATGCGCAAGGACGGTCTTACCTGGATGCGGACATCCATTACCTATCATGAAGGTGAAGCCGAGCACAATGAAAGCCTCGGGCTGATTCAAATGAAACTGTTCAACCAGGTGATGGCCGATCTTGGAGAATCATTTCTAAAGCGGGGTGTTTATATAAAAGCCGGTTTCCTGTATGAATCGTTGAAAAGATTTGCCCCTGATTTCTGGCTGGATTTCATAAAAATAGCCAAAAACGACGAGGCGACAACCGGTCAGGACCTTCTGGAATATCTGAAGGAACGTAATGAGTGGGTAAAATTGCTCATACACTGACAGGCTTGATTATTTTCACCAGAAACACCGACGGCAGCAGCTGAAACCTGCCGCAGAGAATTCATTGCTCTCGTCAGAGCATGGCACAAGAGGCACTGACGGTTTCCGCCAGGGCCTCTTGCTGTTTTTAACGTTGCACTGCCGAGTAACACCCCTCTCGCGGACCAGCTTCTTGACCATTTATCTCAACGTGATAGGAGATCTGCTATAATTCCCGCAGAGTCGACATAACCGGCCTGTAAAGGGAAAGATCTGCCGTGCACATGCATCATGAGAGATCTTTATTTTGAAATATTACAAAAAAAATATATAGTAGAGAGATTCTTGTCGGGTCACCAAAACAGACAACTATAGGCAAAGCAGGCTGATCATTGCCATGGCATGACAAAAATGCCTTCTGCAACAATCCAGGCCTTGGGATACACCTTGGCCATGATGGCACTCCATGCGCAGCATTCACATTAATTGTACAGAAAAAGTACCAACATCCGTCATGTTGAATCGGCTGAGAGATATAAAGACTCCATGGACGTAAAAATACTGATCGGCCTCATAAACAACGCCGCGCTGCTGCTGGCCATGGGCATCGTGTACGATGCACTGGCAATCAACCGGGAAAGCATCAAACCGCTGGTGCGTCAACTACTCTCCGGCATCATACTCGGGGCAATCTGCATGGCGGTCATGCTGAACCCGTTGCCATGGCAGCCGGGAATCATCTTTGACACCCGCTCCGTCATGCTCTGTGTGGCGGGACTCTTCTTCGAGCCAATGACAGCCCTCATCGCCATTGGCATAGCCGCCGCTTATCGCCTCTCTCTGGGCGGCAGCGGCACCTGGATGGGCATCTCGGTCATCCTTGCGTCCGGAAGCATTGCCATGCTCTGGAAAGCGCTGCGAAAAACCGATCTGGTGCATGTCTCGCTCCGGGAACTCTATACGCTGGGACTGGTGGTCCACCTGGTAATGCTGGGTCTCATGGCCCTGCTGCCGGGCCATATCGTTTTGGAAACCATGGTCCAGATCGGCCTCCCGGTGCTTTTTGTCTACCCGGTTGCAACAGCGCTACTGGGCAAAATGATGGCCGGCCGCCATGCACGGAAGCGTACCGAAGACGCCCTGAAAGAAAGCGAACAGAATTATCGTAAAATCTTCGACGCCACCAGCGAGGCGATATTCATCTACGAGACTCCCACCGGTCGACTGCTGGACATAAACGCCTCCATGCTGGAAATGTATGGCTATGATTCCAAGGATGAAGTGCTTTACGGCACTATCGGCGACTTGAGCGTAAAAATACCACCGTACACCCAAGAAGTAGCATTACGATGGGTTACGCGGGCCATGGAAGAAGGGCCGCAGGTTTTCGAATGGCTGGCTAGAAAAAAAAGTGGTGAAGTGTTCTGGGTGGAAGTTTCGCTCCGCAACTCTTGCATTGGCGGCCAGATCCGTACGCTTGCGGTGGTGCGCGATATCTCCGAAAGAAAACTCACCGAAGAAACCTTGCGACAAAGCGAAGAACGCTGGCAGTACGCCCTGGAAGGAAACGGCGACGGCGTCTGGGACAGGAATATTCCGTCAGGCAGGGTATTTTACTCCGACCAGTGGAAGCGGATGCTCGGCTATGCACCCGACGAAGTACCCGATACGCCGGAAGCCTGGAAAGGACTCGTCCACCCGGATGATCTGCAGAGAGTCCTGACAGAACTGCACCGGCATCAACTCGGCGAAACCCCCGAGTACCTTGCAGAATACCGCATCAGGTGCCGTGACGGATCATACAAATGGGTACTTGCTCGAGGCAAGGTTACGGTTCGCGATGCAGCAGGAAACGCCCTTCGAATCGTCGGAACGCATACGGACATCACCGACAGCAAACGACTGGCGGAACAATTACGCCAGTCCCAGAAAATGGAAGCCGTCGGCCAACTGGCAGGAGGAGTGGCTCACGACTTCAACAATATTCTCACCACTATTATCGGTCGAACCTACCTGCTCCAGAATAAACTGAGCGATCGTGAAGATTTGCTGGTCCATATCGAACAGGTGGCACTTGCCGCCGAACGGGCAACAACCCTCACCCAGAGCCTGCTTTCCTTCAGCCGCGAACAGGTCATGGATCTGCGTCGGATCAGCCTCAACGAAACAGTTCGCAAAGCTTCCGACATATTCTCGCGCCTGATCAGGGAAGATATCGAAATTTCCTTCCGGCTGTCAGAAAATGACCCGGTGGTATTCGCCGACGAGAGCCAGCTGGTGCAAATACTGATGAATTTGGTGACAAATGCGCGGGATTCCATTGCCGGTACCGGGAGAATACAGATTACCACGGAAACAGTCCGCCTAGCCACTCCCCTTCCCATGACGGTCGGTGGAGCCATCCCCCCCGGCGCCTATGCCTGCCTGACCGTTACCGATACCGGTTGCGGCATGGATGCAATAACGCAAACAAGAATTTTCGAGCCATTCTTCACCACCAAGGAAGTGGGAAAAGGAACGGGACTCGGCCTGTCGGTCGTGTACGGCATCATCCGCCGCCACAATGGTTATCTCAAAGTGGAGAGCGGCGCTGAAACAGGGACAACCTTTCGCGTCTATCTCTCTTCGCTGGAAGAAAGCCTTGAACCCCATGCCGAGACAAAGGAAAGCCCCCTCCCGCAAAGCCGGGGCAAGATCCTGCTAGCGGAAGACGAAGATGCCGTTCGGTTGATGGTTAAAACCATCCTCACCGAAAGCGGCTTCCAGGTCATCGAAGCATACAATGGTGTCGACGCAGTCCTGAAATTCTCCGAAAACCGGCATACCATTGATGCGGTGCTGCTGGACGTCATCATGCCCAGAATGAATGGCCAGGAGACCCGCAAAGAGATCATGAGGATCCGGCGGGACGCCAAGGTCATCTTCATGAGCGGATATTCCGGCGACATCCTCGAAGAGGAAAAATTGCAACAGCAGAGTATCGGATTCATCCACAAACCGATCAACCCCCGTGAAATGATTCTCCTGTTGCAGGAAACATTGGCAACCCCCTGATCGGACAAAGGTCTTTCGATCCGGCCGTAACGATCCTTTTCCCCGATGGGCGACTAGGTGCAGTGTCACAACCCGCGCTACCGCAAACGCCTTGCTCCCCAATACCATCCAGGACAAGCCAACAGGGGGCTACGCCAGTATGCCGCACCCCCTGTTGATTTTCATTGAATATCGGATTTGTTCAGCTGCCCGCCCGCGGCTATTTCCGTCCCTTGCCGAATCGGCTGCCGCCTCCCGGCCGTCCTGTTCGCCCTCCGGACGGCCGTTCCAGCTCTTTCTTGGGTCTGGCTACGCTGACGGTAATGAGGCGTTCACCCACCAGTGCCCCGTCAAGGGATTCAATTGCCTCCTTGACATCATCCTCGGTCGCCATGCGCACATAGGCACAGCCTTTCGATGCGCCGGTTACGGCATCGGTAATTATGTGAACGGAAGTGACGGTCCCGGCCACGGAAAAAATGCGACGCAGTTCCTCTTCGGTTGCCTCGTACGATATATTGCCAACATACAACTCTTTTGCCATGCAGTTCTCCTTTGATCGCAAATGCCAGTTTTCACTTGAGAGAGAAAGGCCACGGTACGGCAACAGTCCGGAACCCCTCCCCCAGATTTTCAATCATACCTTGCCAACCGTTTCCATGATAGCAGAATTTTCACTTACCCGGCCGCCATGTGCCTGGCAAGCTTTCAGCGCAGATTGCGCCCTCCTACGCCCTGGGCTTTCCTTTTTTTCAACCGTGCCATTTTCTTCTGCCGTTTTGCCGCAAGGTCTATCAGGATCTCATGGCTGCCGCGCGATTCCTGGCCAGCAGCGGGCGTACGCTGCACGTATGAGCCGTCGGACTGCATATCCCAGGCGTTGCGGTTATCATTGAGATGCACGTCGAACAGGGTCCTGATCTCAGCGCACAGCTTTCGGTCTTCTACCGGCACGACCACCTCGACGCGTGCCTCCAGGTTTCTCTTCATGGCATCAGCGGAACCGATCAGGTACTGCTCCTTGCCGCCATTGCGGAAATAGTAGATACGGGAATGCTCGAGAAAACGCCCGACAATGCTGACAACCCGGATATTTTTCGAGATTCCGGCCAGACCGGGACGCAACCGGCACGTATCGCGGACAATAAGGTCAACCTTGACGCCGGCCTGAGAAGCCTTGTAAAGAGCCTGAACGATGTCCGCATCCTCCAGCGCATTCATTTTGAACTGGATCAAACCCGGTCTTTTTTCGGAATGAAGGCGTATCTCGCGGGCAATTCCTGCGAGAAGCGCCTTTTTCAGAAACTTCGGTGCCGGGAGCATTTTTTCATATTTGCGCCGCGGCGTGTATCCGGTCGTCAGGTAGTTGAAGAGCTCGGTCGCGTCTTGACCGATGGCCTCATTGCAGGTCAACAAACCTAGATCGGTATAGATGCGTGCCGTGACGGCATGGTAGTTCCCGGTACCGATATGCACGTAACGACGGATGCCGTCATAATCCTGGCGGACCACAAGAATGACCTTGCAGTGGGTCTTGAGACCGACAACACCATAAGTAACATGAATACCCGCCTCCTCCATGCGCGTGGCAAGAGCGATATTGGCAGCCTCATCGAAACGGGCTTTCAGTTCCACCGCCACCGCCACCTGCTTACCGTT
>JAQUHN010000212.1 GCA_028683555.1 Geobacteraceae bacterium
CCTTTCAGTCGGCCCAGCATCATGCCGGCCTCCTGTTCGAATCAGTGTGCCGACATCGGGTCCTGGTCCGACCTTCCTAGCCGATATAGGCAAGAATCATTTTCTGCAACCGTTCCGGTTGGAAAGGCTTCACCAGGTATTCGTTTGCACCGAGAGCCAAGCCCTTTTCCCGGTCCTTCTCGCTGCTCTCGGTGGAAATGATAAAAAGGGGAATTGCGCGGTAATTCGGATTGTTTCTGACGTAGCTGATAAGTTCCAGCCCATTGATATCGGGCATGTTTATATCGGTAATAATCAGGTCCACCCGCTCCCGGGGCAAAAGACGCAATGCTTCGAATCCACTGGTCGCCTCAACAACTTCGTACCCTTCCATGGCTTCAATGGTAGCGACGAGAAAAGAGCGCGTTGCGGAGGAATCCTCAGTTATGAGTATCTTCTTCACAGTCCCTCCTGATCTTTTTCTTTCAACCTGCGCTGCAAGAGTGACTTTTCCATTGCCAGCCCTGCCTGGGCAAGAAATATCTCCAACGATTCGGTATCACCGATAGGCTTCTTTTCCGGCAGATTATCGCCATACAGCAACGCCACGACTTTCCCTTCACTGGTCAGCGGGCCGAGAAAAAGCTCCTGTGGCTCACCTCCGCCCAACTGTTCGAAGAGGTAGCGGGTCCATTCGTTTTGTTCGGGAGGCTCTTTCACTGCCGTCCTGGCCGTAATCACCCTGCTGAAGAGGGGATCGACGCCCAGAGGGATATGCAGGTCACGGACACGGGCATCGGCGAGACCTTCCGGGTCAACGACCCCGAACTGCCCAAGGCCCCTGATTCCGTCTTCCCGAACGATAAGCACCACCGCCCGGTTCATGTATTCAGCGGCAAACCGAAGCACCAGCAGCGGTATACCCCCTTCCAGGGATGGATTATTCAACTCTTCAAGCATGCTGCGTAACAGTGAAATCCCCAAACCCTGCGCCTCGGGAACCGATACCGGCACGAATTCCTCACCGATCTCCCGGAACAGTTCATCGCCCAGGTTGATGGTCTGGCTCGCACCCTCAACCGTCTTTTCCAGCGTGAATCCGGAAAGCTGGGACTGCAGACGCTCGGCAAAAGGGTGGAAGGTTTTCGGATCGGAAATCTCCGCCCGGCGGGGTTTGAGCAGAAGAGGGTACCCCTTCTCGCGCACCTGCTGCTCTGCATTGCTGGTATGGTGGTCGGCCAGAACGATGACCGTAAGATGAGGAAAGTTGTCGTATATGAGGTCGATGAGTTCCAGGCCGCCCAGAATACCGGTACCATCCATTCTGGGCATGATCAAATCAACCAGAACCGTCGGCTGGAAGCCGTCGCGACAAAGGAAATCGATCTTGATCAGAGTATCTTCGGTCTTCGAGAAGTCGTGGACGGTAAAGCCCCAACTGCTCAGCAGCGAGGCAAGTTGTTCCCTGACCAGATCGTCGTCATCCACCAGAACGACAATACGGTCTTCTCCCTTGGCAGGCAAAGCGGTGCTCTCCACAGGAGGTTCGTCCTGAATCAGGTCGAAGGCAAGGTCGCAGCTATCCAGCAAGGGACCGTCTTCCCGATCCAGAGTATCCTCCAGCGGCGGCTCTCCCCGGTGGCGACGTTCATCAAGGATCCGAGAGCCTTCCATGGCGAGAAACTGGGGATTCAACCCCTGCTCGAGGAAACACTGGGAAGGGTCCTGGCGAGGCTCATCGTGTGCGTCCACCGTGTCCCGCAATTCGAAATCGAACGACCCTTCTTCCCAGGAAAAAAGGGCATAGACGGTATTTTCGATCTGTTCCCTGACGACTTCTTCGATGAGATCGGCGGGAACCGAAAAACGGTCCGCCAGGATAGCGCCGAGACGCTCCTTCCCCCCCTCCTGCAACTGCAGGGACAAGGCCTGGCGCAGCGTAGCGTCGGCAATGACCCCTTTTTTCAGCAGCAACTGCCCCAGGTGGGACTGCAGACCGTCGATGATGGCCCGGATAACCTGCCCCTGACGGAAGACGATCTTGCCCTCGCGCCCCCTGCTGTACAGGGAGAGAACACCCGACTTCCTGCTGAGACTGACTATCTGGAGGATCTCACCGAGCCCCAGGTCTTCCAGATTTCCGACAAGGCTCATAGTGGCACGGCCCCGCTACACGGATTCGGAACCGGATCACTGCATCGATGACCGACACCGCTGACAGCACTGATTTTTCCTTGACTAACATGTTTCATGACTATCCGCTAAAAACTCCGGCAAAAATACCCATCAAAAAACCGCTCAATACCGACTCCATTGGTCCAGATTAAGGCAGAGCAAGCATAAACCATACGCCAATGCAAGTAAAGAGATTTACTGCCCCATTCAGTGCTCCCTACCCCGGAAGAGAAAGCGCAGCGGCGTCCCGGAAAAACCGAAAGCCTCGCGAAAACGGTTGGCGAGATACCGCTCGTAGGATTCCTGGATTCCTTCGGGGCAATTGGTGAAAACGGCAAAAGTCGGAGGCTTTGTTCCCACCTGGGTGACATAATAGAATTTAACCCGCCGTCCCTGATAAAGCGGATGATGATGTGACGTAATCACTTCCGTAAAAACCCTGTTCAGCTCCGAGGTCGTGATCCTTTTCGAATATTCGGCCATCACTTCTTCCACCATTGCTATAATCTTGGCGGTTCGTTGACCGGTAAGGGCGGAAACGAAAAGAATCGGCGCATAGGAAAGATATTTCATTTCATAGCGGAGCAACTCGGCGAATTTGCCGACCGTGGTATTGTCTTTTTTCAGCAGATCCCACTTGTTCACCACCAGGATGCAGGCCCTGCCTGCCTCACAGGCATATCCGGCAATCCGCGCATCCTGCTCGGTGACGCCGTCCTCCGCGTTGATAACGATAAGGGCCACATCGGCCCGATCAAGGCTGCGCAAGGCATCCACTGCGCTGTATTTCTCCACCTTCAGACTGATCCTGCCCTTGCGCCGGATACCCGCCGTATCGATAAGCAGATACCTCTTTTTGTTACAGGTGAAATAGGTATCAACCGAATCACGGGTGGTACCCGGTACCGGGTTGGCAACAACCCTTTCAAATCCAAGCAGGCGATTCACCAGTGACGACTTGCCCACATTGGGCCGCCCAACCACCGCGATGCGGGTCACGTCCTCGTCATCCTCCATTTCGCCCATCGGCGGAAAGGAGGCTATCACCTCATCCATCAGATCGTCGACACCGCGATTGTGTTCCGCGGAAATGGGATACAAGGCATCGACACCTAGGGCATAGAACTCCAGCAGGTCGGCCTCCTGTTTTTCCCCCTCAACCTTGTTGAGAACGAAAAACACCGGCTTGTCGACCTTGCGAAGCATCTCCGCCACTTCCCGGTCCGCCACGATAAGACCTTGCCGGGCGTCCATGACGAACAGGATGACATCGGCCTCTTCCATGGCCAACTGGGATTGTTCCCGCATCTGCTGCAGCAGCCGGTCCTCGCTCGCCGGCTCGAAGCCGCCGGTGTCGATCAGGGTAAAGGGAACGGCAAAGCGGTCCACCTCGCCGTAGTTCCGGTCACGGGTAACGCCGGGCATGTCATCGACAATTGCCTTGCGTCGCCCGACAAGTCGATTAAAAAGGGTCGATTTTCCCACATTGGGCCGTCCCACAATTGCTACTATCGGTTTCATTCGTACCCCAACTCCTTCATCATCCGGCTATTCTCCCGCCAGTCCTTGCTCACCTTCACAAACAACTCCAGGAAGACGCGCGCATCGAGCAGCTGCTCGATCTCTTCGCGGGCCAACCTGCCGATCTTTTTCAGCATTACCCCCTTCTTGCCGATGATGATCCCTTTCTGGGAGTCACGTTCTACGGTAATAACGGCCGAAATGGAAATCAGTCCGTCGGGGCGTTCCTTGAAGCTCTCGATGGTTACCGCCGTCGAGTAAGGCACCTCGTCACGCGTCATGCGAAAGACCTTTTCACGAATCATCTCGGCAACGATAAAACGCTCCGGAAGATCGGTAAGAATGTCGTCCGGAAAATACGGCACGCCTTCCGGCAACAAACCGGAAAGAAGTTTCACCAGGATATCCACCCCGTCTCCGGTTGCCGCGGAAATGGGAACGATCTCGCGAAAAGGGTAGATGCCCGCATGGGCGGCGATTACCTGCAGCAGTTTTTCTTTCGGCAACAGATCGATCTTGTTCAGCGCAAGGACCACCGGAACCTCTAGCCCGCGGAGGACATCCAGCAGCAGTTCATCCGGACTGCCGGAAAAGGAGGAGGCATCCACCAGCAGCAGCACCACATCCACTCCTTTTACGGCGGATAGCGCCGTCTCCAGCATGAATATGTTAAGCTGGGAGCGGGCCTTGTGAATCCCCGGAGTATCAATGAAAACAATCTGTGCGCCGGGAAGGTTGTGGATGCCCTGTACCCGGTTGCGGGTTGTTTGGGGCTTGTCCGAGGTAATCACGACTTTCTCGCCGAGAACCTGGTTCAAAAGCGTCGATTTCCCGACATTGGGCCGCCCGATGATGGCGACGAACCCGGAACGAAATGCTGTATCAGACATGGTATTTTTCCTTTATGGTATAACTGAGATCTTCCAGGATGCTGCCCCTTCGAGTACCGTCCGATCCTGCTACGATCATTTCGAAGGGTGTCAGGCTCGAGTCGCCCCGTACCCTGCCGATCCGAAGTCCGCGATCGCGATGCAATCGACGGATGTTTGCCCGCTTCTGCCCCACAACGTCGGCAATTTTCGAGGGAGCACAGAAAACGGTAACCGGCTCCGCACCATCAGTACAGCGCGGCAATAACTTTTTCAGCAGATCGAAGCAAAGCTCTCCCTCAACCAGCTGCCGGAACGCGGGATGGAAAGGCCCGGCAAGTATAACCCCGCCCCGCTCCAGGTCCACGGTCGGTTGCAGGCCCATACGGACAATCGGTACCCCGGCACGGTGTGCGCAGTGCAGCAGTCGCTTGCAGAGCTCCACCGCCTCGCCGAGAGAAAGCGGGCGATAGCTCCCGTCGGCATAACTCTGCGCGAGGGGCGTACCCGCCACCACGACCGTGGGATAGATGCGCAGGAAATCCGGCCGCAGTTCCAGAACACTGGCCAGAGAGACAAGCGATATCGCCATGGTATCGCCGGGCAGCCCCGGCATCAGTTGCAGCCCCACGGTAATTCCTTCATTTTTCAGACAGCGAACGGCCGGTGCCACATCCGCGGCAGCATGCCCACGCTCCGCCTGGCGGAGCACGCTATCGTCCATGGACTGGACACCCAACTCGACAACATCGACTCCCGCTGCATGCAGAAAGGCAGCCGCCGCTGCGTCGAGGGTATCCGGCCGCGTCGAAACCCTGACGGAAGAAACCTCACCAGCGGCAATCAGATCCTGCAGCGGGAACAGCAGCCGCTGTTGGTCTTCGCGTGCAATACTGGTGAAACTGCCCCCGTAAAAAGCAACATCCACCACCCTGCTACCGCTGCTGTGCCGATATCTAGCCACCGTGTCCCGTATTTCAGCTGGGGAAGGAAACGTGCCGACTGCCCCGGCAATCTTTTGCTGATCACAGAAAATACAGCGGTGCGGACATCCCCGATGGGAAATAAAAAACGGCACAATGGTTTTTTTCATGCTGTTTCCGATTTTGTCGACTCCCCGAGCACCCTCAGCGCCTCTCGCGCCGCAGCCTGTTCCGCCTCTTTTTTACTTTTGCCGACCCCTTTGCCGAGACATTCGTCGCCAATACGCGCCGTTACCTCGAACAGGCGGTCATGGTCGGGACCGGAAACCTGTTCGAGCACGTACTGCGGAGCCTTGCCACGAAGCGCATGGCACTGCTCCTGAAATCTGGTTTTATAGTCTCTGTCGACAGCATCAATCCCGGCGCTTTCCAGCAAGGGACCAAACAGCCGGTCAACAAGATTTTCCGCGACAGCGATACCGCCGTCAAGATAGACGGCAGCAACCAGGGCCTCAAA
>JAQUHN010000213.1 GCA_028683555.1 Geobacteraceae bacterium
AGACCCAATCCGGCCGATACGTTGAGGAACAGCATCATCCAGATCATGTACCACTGGGGAGTTTTCTTGGCTTCGTTCCAGCTGAAGGAGTCAGCAGCCGAAACGGTCTTGGTTGACTGTACGTAGCCATCAGGCAGCCATCCCTGGGGGGGATTCTTGAACTGCAGTGCTGCCGCGGTACAGACGATAAGGTACACTACGCCGAGAACGAAGAAGGAGTTTGCAACACCCATACTGATGATCAGACCCGGGACGATCTTGCCGACGAAAAAGGCGCCCATTCCGAAGCCCATGACGGCGAGACCGGTAACAAGACCGCGTCTGTCAGGGAACCAGCGGATCAGGGTAGCGATCGGCACCACGTAGCCCATACCGTTACCGATACCGCCGATGACGCCGTAGCCGATCCAGAGGACCCAAAGGTTGCCGGTCAGATCGGCCACACCGGCCATGAGAGTACCGATACCGTAGAGGATGGCGCCAATGGTGGCGACGAACTTCGGCCCCTTTTTGTCCACCAGCATGCCGCCGAAGGCCGCTGAAAGGCCGATCATCGCAATGATGATCATGAAGGTGCCCTGGACAGCCGGCTCACTCCAGCCATGGGCTGCAATCAGAGGTTTCTTGAACACAGACCAGGCGTAGACGGTCCCCAGAATCAGCTGCAAGACGATGCCAGCGCCGGCAATCAACCACCGTTTCGACATAAGATTCTCGTTACTCATCGTTACTCCTCCCGAAGTTTTCCGTTCTGTGAAACAGGGGAACAACAGAGACGAACAGCCGGACACACCGTGTGTCCGGCTGTTCCCGGCCTTATACTTGTGCTGCTTTTTCTATCCTGACTGCCGCCACTTTGTATTCACCGGTTTTACTTACCGGGTCGAATGCGTTGACGGTCAGTTCATTGGTTGGAGTCTCCTTATAATGGAAGCTCATCCAGATCATGCCTGTCAGGACCTTATCGGTAACGTTCACCTTGGTCTGGACGCTGCCGCGACGGGAAGTGACCTGTACGGTATCCCCGGTACACACGCCGAGCGTAGCAGCATCCGCGGGATGAATCATGGCCATCTCTTCCGGACGGTGAGCATCCAGAGCGGACGAATAGCGGGTGGTCACGTTATAGTGATACAGGATGCGCCCGGTGGAGAGAAGATAGGGATATTCCTCGTCAGGCATTTCTGCAGGCGGAGTATGCTCGATCCCTTTGAAGAGACCTTTTCCGCGGGCAAAGCTCTTGGTATGGAGAACCGGTGTACCCGGATGATCGGCGGTCGGGCACGGCCACTGCAAGCCCGTATACTCAATCCTCTCATAGTTTATCCCACCGTAGGACGGCGTAAGTGATGCTATCTCGTTGAAGATCTGCTCCGGATGAGCGTATTCCATGGGATAGCCCATGCGTTTCGAAATTTCGCAGATGATCCACCAGTCAGGCCTGGTGTCCCCGATGGGCTCGATGGCCTTGCGCACGCGCTGCACGCGCCGCTCGGAACTGGTAAAGGTACCGTCCTTTTCCGCAAAGCTGGCGCCGGGAAGGATCACGTCGGCCAGTTTGGCGGTCTCGGACATGAAGAGCTCCTGAACCACAACGAAGTCCATCTTGTTGAAGGCCTTCTTGATGTGGTTGGCGTCGGGGTCGGTCAACACCGGATCTTCACCCAGAACAAACATTGCCTTCAGCGTGCCTTCCACCGCGGCGTCCATCATGTCGGGTATGGTCAGGCCGGGTTTTCCGGACAACTTGACTCCCCAGGCCTTTTCGAACTTGGCCTGAGCTTCCGCGTTGGCAACCTTCTGGTAACCGGGATAATCACCGGGCAGCGCACCCATATCGCAGGCTCCCTGCACGTTGTTTTGTCCACGCTGAGGATTCACGCCGCAGCCTTCTTTGCCCAGGTGACCGGTAAGCATGGCGATGTTGGCGGTACTCATGACGTTGTCCACACCGCAGATATGCTCGGTGATGCCAAGGGTATAGCAGAGCATGGCCTTGGCGGTGGTCGCATAAAGCCGGGCCGCATCATAGAGCAGTTTTTCGGGCACGCCGGTCATTTCCGAAACACGTTTGGGAGTATATGTCTCAACGGTAGCCTTCAGGTCTTCGAACCCCTCGGTCCGCTCTTCGATGAACTTCTTGTCGTGAAGACCTTCCTTGATAATAATGTGCATCAGGCCGTTCAGGAGGGGGATATCGGTACCTGGCCGGTGCTGCAGCCAGATGTCGGCCTTCTCGGCCAGTTCGATACGACGGGGGTCGGCCACGATCAGTTTGGTGCCGTTCAGCAGCGACGACATGATCTTGGCACCCGCCATGGGATGTGCTTCAGTGGGATTGGAACCGATAACGAAAAACAGGTCGGTATTGAGATAGTCGGCGAACGAATTGGTCATTGCGCCGCTGCCAAAGCTGGTAGCCAGACCGGCTACCGTAGGGGCGTGTCAAGTTCGGGCGCAGTGGTCGACATTGTTGGTGCCGATCCCCGCGCGCATGAATTTCTGCATGACAAAGTTGTCTTCGTTGGTACAACGGGCGGAAGAAAGGGCGGCAATCGAGTCGCTGCCGTATTTGCCCTTGATCTCGCCAAGCTTGCTCGCCACCAGGTCCAGCGCCTCCTCCCAGGAGGATTCGACAAACTGGCCATTTTTCTTGATCAGGGGCGTGGTCAACCTGTTAGGATTGTGGACGTAGTCAACCCCGAACCGTCCCTTGACGCACATATCGCGACCGTTCGTCGGGCTCGCTGCATTCGAGGTAACGCCGAGCACCTTCCCTTGGTGCACGTTCAGGTCAAAGTTGCACCCCACGCCGCAGAACGGGCAGGTGGTGCGCACCTTTTCAATTTCCCATTTTCTCGCCTTGCCAAGCATCGCCTTTTCGGTCAACGCACCAGTGGGGCAAATGGCAACGCAACTGCCGCAGGAAACGCAGACCGAATCGGCAAGCGGTTTATCCATGGCAGTGGTAACCTTGGTTTTGAATCCGCGGTAGGCAAAGTCTATTACGGCTCGGCCCTGCTTCTCTTCGCAGGCTCTCAGGCATTTGCCGCACAGGATGCATTTGTTCATGTTCCTGACGATGAAGAGGTTGTCGTCTTCAAGGTCATATTTATGGGCTTCACCGCCAAATGCGCCGGGCTTTACATTATAGAAATAGGCGTAGTCCTGCAGTTTGCAGTCGCCGGCCTGGTGGCAGGTGAGGCAGTCCTCGGGGTGATTGTCCAATAAAAGCTCCAGGATAGTCTTCCTGGCCTCGACTACCGCCGGGGTTGCGGTTTCAACAACCATTCCCTCAACAGCATCGGTAACACACGAGGCGACCAGATTTCGGGCGCCCTTGACCTCCACTACGCAGATGCGGCAGGCGCCGGGTTTGGTCAGTTCCGGGTCGTGGCAAAGGGTAGGGACAAAGGCCCCCGCTTTCCACGCGGCTTCCAGGACCGTAGTCCCTTTGGGCACGGATACCTGTTTGCCGTCTACGGTCAGAGTGACAGTAGGCATTGATGTTTCCTCCTTTTCTTCGCTGATTACTGATATTTTATGCCTTCGCGATGGCGTCGAACTTGCACTTGGGTACGCAGGCACCGCACTTGATACACTTCGCGGCGTCAATGACATGGGCCGCCTTCTTCTCGCCGCTGATGGCTTCGGCAGGACAGGCCTTGATACAGACTCCGCAACCGACGCACTTGTCTTTCAGGATGGTGAACGTCAGCAGCTCGGCACACAGTCCGGCCGGACACTTCTTGTCGATGATGTGGGCTTCGTACTCGTCACGGAAGTAGCGCAGCGTGGTCATGACCGGGTTCGGCGCGGTCTGGCCCAGGGCGCACAGTGCCGAACTCTTGATAACCTTGGCCAGACGCTCCAGGGTATCAATGTCTTCCGGCACCCCGGCGCCGACGCAAATGCGCTCGAGGATTTCCAGGAGACGCTTCGTGCCTTCACGGCAGGGGGTGCACTTGCCGCAGGACTCAAGCTGGGTGAAGTTCAGGAAGAACTTCGCCACGTCCACCATGCAGGTGTCCTCGTCCATGAACACCAGGCCGCCGGAGCCCATCATGGCGCCCGCGGAGATCAGCGAATCGTAGTCGATGGGAAGGTCAAGCTTATCGGTGGGAAGACAGCCGCCCGAGGGACCGCCGCTCTGTACCGCCTTGAACTTCTTGCCGCCCAGCACGCCGCCGGCGATGTCGTTGAGGATCTCGCCCATCGTGATGCCCATGGGAACTTCGCACAGACCGGTCTGGTTGATCTTGCCGGTAAGGCAGAAGACCTTGCTGCCCTTGCTCTTCTCGGTACCCATGGCTGCATACCAGTCGCCGCCGTTGCGGATGATGAAGGGGATGTTGGCAAAGGTCTCGACGTTGTTGAGGCAGGTCGGTTTCTGCCACAGGCCCTTGTGGGCCGGGAAGGGAGGACGTACCCGCGGCATGCCGCGTTTGCCTTCGATGGAGTTCAGCAGCGCGGTTTCTTCGCCGCAGACAAAAGCGCCGGCACCGGCCTTGATCCGTATCTTGAAGTTGAAGCCGCTTCCCAGGATGTTATCGCCCATCAGGCCCAGCTCTTCGGCCTTTTCGATGGCCAGGTTGAGGCGCTTGATGGCCAGCGGGTATTCGGCGCGGCAGTAGATGATCCCTTCGTCGGCGCCGATGGCGTAGCCGGCAACCATCATCCCTTCCAGGACCGCATGCGGGTCGCCTTCCAGGACGCTTCGGTCCATGAATGCGCCGGGGTCGCCTTCGTCGGCATTACAGACGATGTATTTCTTACTCCCCGCGGCATCGTGCACGAACTGCCATTTGGTGCCGGTGGGAAAGCCGCCGCCCCCACGTCCCCTGAGGCCGGATTTCTTGACTTCGTTGACGATGTCGAGACGCTCCATGGAGATGGCCTTCTCGATCGCCGCATAACCACCGGTGGCGATGTAATCTTCGATGCTCTCCGGGTTGGTGCGGCCCAGGCGCGAGGTGACGGAACGAACCTGTTTCGCGTAGTAGCCGGATTTGTCCATGACCGGAATCCCCTCGTAGGGGGATGCGTCGCGGGGAATCTGAATCTGCGCCATCTCCGTGACGGGCGTCTTGGCAACCAGGTGACCGTCGATCAGCTTGGCCACACTGTCAGGAAACACACCGCCATAGATAACGCTGGACTGGCCGGGCAGGGAGATTTCAACCACCGGCTCAGCAAAACACATACCGATGCAACTGGTGAAATCTATGTCAACATCAAGACCTTTGGTCGCTACTTCGCTCTTGATGGCCTCCATAACCTTGTTGCCGCCCGCAGCAATGCCGCAGGTGCCGAGCCCAACCACGATCCGGGCCCGATTCTGTTTCTCTTTATAGCTCTCCTCAATCCCGGAGCGCATTTGCTGTAAAGTGCTCATTATTTGCTACCCTCCCTATTCATATTGTTCCAGGATTTTTTTCATATCACTTGGGACCAACCGGCCATGGGTATCGTCATTAATCATGATACAGGGCGCCAGGCCGCAGGCACCGATACAGGCCACCGATTCCAGAGTGAAACGCAGGTCTTCCGTAGTTCCGCCATTTGCCACGCCCAGCTCGTCCTGGAGGGCAGCGAAGATCTTGGAGCCGCCCAAAACGTGGCAGGCAGTTCCCAGGCAAACCCGGATAATGTTGCGTCCCCGCGGCTTCAGGTGAAACTGGGCGTAAAAAGTAACCACCCCGAATACCTCGCTGAACGGGATACCCAGTTCCTGTGAAATCTTTTCCAGCGCTTCCGCCGGCAGGTAGCCGTAAATATCCTGCGCCCCCTGCAGCACCGGAATCAGGCCACCTTCATAATCGCGGTAGTGACCTAGCAGTTCCATCAACTCTACATCTTGTGGCGAATCAACATGTTCGCCGGTACACTTGCATACTGCCATGATTC
>JAQUHN010000214.1 GCA_028683555.1 Geobacteraceae bacterium
TGTGGCGAATGTCCTTCCCCTTGATCATGAAGATGACCATTTCTGCCACGTTGGTGGCGTGATCGGCGATTCTCTCCAGGCATTTGGAAATGTAGTTGAGTTTCAATGCCCGGCTGATAGTGCTAGGGTCCTCCAGCATAAAGGTAAGCAGTTCGCGCTGGATCTGGATGTTCAGGTCGTCGACGAACTGGTCGTTTTCACATACCTGTATGGCAAGATTTTCGTCGCCGCGGACAAAGGCATCCAGGGATTCCCGTACCATGGCGCGCGATGATTCCGCCAGGCGCGGCAGGTCGATGTAAGGCTTGAGGGGAGGCTCTGTATTCAACTCGATGACCCGGTTGGCAATGCTGACACACTGGTCACCGATCCTTTCCATGTCGGTTACGATCTTCAGCGCCAGGGTGATGAAACGCAGGTCGCGTGCGGCCGGCTGTCGTCGCGCCAGCACTTCGAGGCATTTTTCATCAATGAGGACTTCCAGGTGGTTGATCTCATGGTCAGACGGAATGGTTTTTTCGGCAAGGTCCGAATTTCTGTCCACCAGGGCCTGAATGCAATTGGTGATCATGGTTTCGACCTTGCCCCCCATTTGCAGGATCAGGCTGCGGATTTCGTTCAGTTCAGCGTCGTACTGCTTGATTATGTGTTCTCGTTCCATGTAATAACCTCGAAGAGTTGTTCTTTGGTTTATGTTTGGCGATAAAAATACCTAGCCGAATCTGCCGGTAATGTAATCTTCCGTGTGTCTGTTGGACGGGTTGGTGAAAATCCGTTTTGTTTCATCGTATTCTATCAGTTCGCCCAGATACAGAAAAGCGGTAAAATCCGAAACACGGGCTGCCTGCTGCATGTTGTGGGTAACAATAACCACGGTGTATTGTTCTTTTAATTCGTTGATGAGTTCCTCGATCTTGGCGGTGGCAATCGGGTCGAGTGCCGAGCATGGTTCGTCCATCAGGATGATCTCGGGATTGACCGCAATGGCCCGGGCGATGCAGATGCGCTGCGCCTGCCCGCCGGAAAGTCCGAGCGCCGAATCGTGTAGACGGTCTTTGGCCTCGTCCCAGATGGCTGCGCCACGCAGACTCCGTTCAACGGTTTCGTCAAGAATGGCCTTGTCTCGCACTCCGGCAATACGGAGGCCGTAGACGATATTTTCGTAGATCGATTTGGGGAACGGATTCGATTGCTGGAATACCATGCCGACCCGGCGTCGCAGGCTTATCACGTCAAGGTCCGGTGAGGTGATCTCGTCGCCGTCCAGCTTGATGCTCCCCTCGATCCGGACGTTATCCAGCAGGTCGTTCATTCGGTTGAAGCAACGGAGCAGCGTGGACTTGCCGCATCCCGATGGGCCGATGAAGGCGGTGACCTGTTTTCTCGGTATGGTCAGGGATATGTCTTTCAATGCCCGGGATGTACCGTAGTACAGATTCAGGTTGGATATTTCCAGTACCGGGTCGGCTATATTTTGTGGTGAACGTAACGGCATACTATCTGTCTCCATTGATTGGCGGTTTTTCTCCATTTCAGGCGCAGGCGCCTGTTAGAAGGCCTTGGTGGAATACTTCTTTTTCATCCTGTTCCTGAGATGGATGGCACTGCTTGACGCGACAATGACGATTGCCAGCAGGAGCAGGGTGGTGACGAAAACCATCGGTTTGGCAGCTTCCACATTGGGTGATTGGAACCCGACATCGTAGATATGAAAGCCCAAGTGCATGAACTTGCGGTCCATATGGAAGAAGGGGAACTGGCCGTCAATGGGAAGGCTCGGCGCCAGCTTCACTACACCCACCAGCATCAGCGGTGCAACTTCTCCGGCTGCTCGTGCCATGGCGAGGATCAGGCCGGTCATGATGCCGGGAGTTGCCATGGGCAGCACGATTTTCATCAGTGTCTGGAACTTGGTTGCGCCAAGGGAGAGCGACCCCTGTCGCAGTCCTTTCGGGACTGATGCAAGTCCCTCCTCGGTGGATACGATTACGACCGGAACGGTGAGCAGCGCAAGGGTGAGGCTTGCCCAAAGGATGCCGCCAGTGCCGAAGGTGGGCGTCGGCAGGCGTTCCGGGTAGAATAACTGGTCGATGCCGCTGCCGATGCCGTAGACGAAAAAGCCGAGGCCGAAAACGCCGTAGACAATGGACGGGACCCCGGCCAGGTTGTTGACGGCGATCCTGACAAGCCTTACCAGCATGCCTTCTTTTGCGTATTCACGCAGATAGATTGCGGCGATAACCCCGAACGGGAGAGAGAAAATGCTCATCAGCAGTACCATCATGACGGTACCGAAGATGGCCGGGAACAGGCCGCCTTCGGTGTTCGATTCGCGCGGTTCTTCCAGGAGGAGTTCCTTGATCTTACCGGCATAGAAGGCTGCTTTGGCGAATACTCCCATGGTGTTGGGGCGGTATGCATGAACGATGTCGGTTAGCGCTATTTCTTTTTCCTCACCGGATACGTCCTGGAAAGTGGCGGTATTTCGGTTGAGTTCTCCGTTTTTAGTGTTCAGATCGTCCAGCAGAAGGTTGAACTCTGCGAGAGACTGTTCTCGTTGCTGGGAAAGACGTTGAATTGTATCCCGGTTGGCGGGGGCATTGTCGAAGGACAATTTGAGAATTTTAAGACGCAAGCTTTCCGCGGCAGCGTTCAGTTTGGACATTTTGTCCCGCAAGTCACCGAGGTTTCTCTGTGCTTGAATGACGTTTTCCCGCGCTGCGAGCATCTGTTGCCATGGTGTTGCCGCGCTAGCTGATTGCGGGATGTTCAGCGAGAGTGATTTCAGAAAACCATAGAAATTGCCATGTTCTTTACGTTCCAGGACAATGGCGTCGTCGGGATACGTTATGCTTGCGACATCACCCTTGTCGATCCAACGGAAATCCTGCCCGTAGAGGTCACGGTTACCAATTTTCAACTGCAGACGTGCTCCGTGGGTTGCGGTCTGTTTTTCCGTGTCGGTGATTTCTCCCAGCAGTTTCGAGCCGTCTTTTAGTGAAACCAGTGCCGTGTCGGATGGCCAGAAGAATCCGAGGCCGTTAACCATTACCACGCCGATCAGTGTTGCTATCATAAGGAGGGTTATGCTGAGCGTTGCCGCGGTTGCCCAAACCTGGGGCTCTCCTTGTTTCCAGAAATTACCCATAGAGGATCTCCGTCCTTGCTAGAACCGGCCGTATTTCTTGCGGAAATTCTGGCGCAAGATTTCGGCGACGGTGTTGATGATAAAGGTGAAGATGAACAGCAGCACCGCGGAAAGGAACAGAACCCGGTACAAACTGCCGAACACCGGCGCTTCCGGAATTTCTACTGCAATGTTTGCCGACAGTGACCGGAATCCGTTGAAGATGCTCCAGTTGAGTATCGGAGTATTGCCGGTTGCCATGAGCACGATCATGGTTTCACCGATAGCCCTGCCGAATCCGATCATGACTGCGGAGAAAATGCCGGGCAGTGCCGAAGGGAGAACGATCCGCCACGCGGTTTGCCAGCGGCTGGCGCCGATAGCCAGGGAGGCGGCGGAGAGATTTTTCGGTACATTGGCAAGGGCGTCATCCGCCATGGTGAATATGAGCGGGATGACCGCCAGGCCCAGGGCAAAGGCAATGATGATGGAGTTACGCTGGTCGTATCGGGAGCCGAAGCTGTCAAATAGCCAGAGTTTGAAATCGCCTGCAAAGAGCGTTGTTTCCAGCATCCCGCCAAGCGCGTGGGATGCGTAGATCCCCAGCAGCAGTGCCGGGATAAGCAGCAAGAACTCGTAGCCGACGGAAATTCCCTTCAGCAATGGCTTGTTTTGGAATTTCTTCCAGAGAAGAATGGATATAAACACGAAAAGCGGAATAATAAGGACACTGACAAAGACGGAAACAATCCCTTTGTCCATCAACGGTGCAAGCCACAGTCCGGCAAGAAAACCGATGACCACCGAAGGAATGGCCGCCATGATCTCTATTGCCGGCTTTACGAAGTTTTTTATTCGTGGCCCCATGAACTGACTGGTATAGATCGCTCCCAACAGGGCGAGCGGGACTGCGAACAGCATGGCGTAAAGAGTGCCTTTGAGCGTGCCGAAGATGAGTGGGGTAAGACTCAGTTTCGGTTCAAAGTCGTCATTCGCCGAGGACGACTGCCAGACGAACTCCGGCTTGTCATAATTTTCATACCAGACCGGTGCGAAGAGTGTTTTGAAACTGATTTCCGGATGAGGGTTGGATATCTGCCACATGGTGATCCGGTTATCGGCGTCCAGGGCGATCAGGCCATTGTCCCGTGGCGCCACAGCAAAGAGGACCAGGGGTTTTTCCGTTTGCAGTGACAGCAGGTGTCGCTCGGAAGTCATGTGGTCGACGTTGATCGTTCCATTTTTGTCCAACGAATATAGTGTCTTGTTGCGCGGTGACGGCAGGATCGCGGTTATCGCGCTGCCGTGACCGGCAAGAGGATGGATGCGGGTCAGCGTCTTGCTGCTGCCGAGCCCTGTTTCCGATGCCGGGAACCAGGTGGAGAAGGAACCATCGGCATTGCTGACGGCAATGGAAACATCGCCGAACACCAGGTTCAAGGCTGTTACCGCTGAGCCTTTACTGTTTGTTAGAACGGAATCAAGCAGTTGCGGCGCTTCGGCATCGGAAAGGTTCCAACGCAGAAGCCGTCCCGTGTCGGTGCCGGCATAGAGAAACTCGGCTTTTGAGTCGAGGGCTAGCGCGGTGATGTTTCCCTGGATATCTGCAGCGAAGGGGGTGCGAATCTGCGTTGTTGTATCATTCCCCATAAGATCGGTGGTCGTGGTTTTCTTGCTGAAAAGGAAACGGTTTCCCGGTAGAAAATCGAGTCGCGAGGGAGAGTTTTCTTCGCTAAAACGAGCCAGCGACATAAGAGGGACTGAGGCGGCCCCACCTTTTTGTTCTGCCAAAAGGGTTTCGACTTTGGCTGGCGGAGCCTCTGCTGCCTGTTGCCCGCCATCCGCGTCAAACGTTATCTTGATTGCTGAAAATGAACCGTCTTTCCAGAGAATGTCATAGTGCCGGTCCGGCGCGGGGGTAACAGCGGCTATCCCGGGGGTGGTACCACCTGGGGCGGCAAGGGAAATAGTGTCGGACACTGCACCTGTTCGACTGTCGAACAAGGTGACTTTCCCCTGGTCGTCGATGGAGAAGCCGGTTTTCAGGTTTTCGTCGGTTCCGATGGCGAGGGTTCTAGTCGCAACTGTCGAACCTTTGATACTCACTGTCGAGAGATGGGTCGCTTCAGGTGAGAGAAACAGCGGGATTGCCACTTTCAGGATCAGTAGCAGTATGCCGATAACGGAAACAACGACCAAAAGACCGCCGATATTGATCAACCAGGCGGCAAGCCGGTCGCTTTTCTTGGCGCGGGCGAGAAATTTGTTGGTGTCGTGAGGTGAATTACTCTTATTTCGAAATGCCATTCTTCGGCTCCATGAATTCAGGATGCGCAGGCCTGATAGTGTCTGCTCCGGTCACGAAAGAACGACCGGGAATACCCGGGCGCTCTTTCGTGACCCTCTTCGCGTGGCGGATTACTTGACCGCCGAGAGTGCCTTGGCGCTCATTGGTGCGGTCAGAGGAAGAAATCCGTCTTTAATGACGATTTGCTGGCCTTCTTTAGAGACAACGAACTTCAGGAATTCTTCGGTAAGTTTCGGTAGCGGTTTTTTCGGGTCCTTGGCAATGTATATATAGAGGAATCGGCTCAGCGGATACTTGCTGTTGAGGGCATTGGCGTAGGTAGCTTCGTATGCCGGCTTGCCGGTCTTGGCGGACAGGGCAAGCATTTTCACCCCTGAGGTCTTGTAGCCGATGCCGGAATAGCCGATGCCGTTCTTGTCTTTGGTGATGCCCTGGACAACGGATGCAGA
>JAQUHN010000215.1 GCA_028683555.1 Geobacteraceae bacterium
TTCCACTCGGCGGAGCACCGCCTCCATTCCATCAACAGCATCAACGCCTTCTGCCGCGGCCCGAGCAAGTTGCATGACATGGCCGTACATCGAGTAAAAAACTATCAAGATCTTCATCGGATAGTCCCCCCCCCAGATTTTTTATTAAAATTATACCAGAAAATATCCTGACGAAAACCGGGTGCATTAACAGATGAATTTCAATGGGGGCAGTTGTCAGGGTGATTTGCGCTATCTGATTCGATTTTAGAAAGTAATTAAAGGACGGGATTTGCTGCTTGCTCCCCTGCAGACGTGGGGATAAACCGGGTGAAGGACGAAGACCTGCCAGGTTTCGCAAACCTGGCAGGTCTCGGATACCGTTAGCTGCTTTCGTTGTGCTATTTCTTGTCCCCTTCACGATACTCGGCTAGAAAATCACTTTTATAGCTGGAGAAACGCCCTTCCTCGATCGATTTGCGGATATCCGCCATCATGTTCAGATAGAAATGGACGTTATGGATACTGGCCAGTATGGCCGACAGGACCTCGTTGGAAACGAACAGGTGATGCAGGTATGCCCTGGAGAAGTTGGTGCAGGTGTAGCAGCTACAATTCGGTTCGACCGGGTAGAAGTCGCGACGGTACTTCCGGCTGGTGAGGCGTATCCTGCCCCGGTTGGTAAACAGGGTTGCACTCCGGGCATAGCGGGTCGGGATAACACAGTCGAACATGTCCATGCCCCGCTCGACGCTTTCGAGAATGTCTTCCGGCAGGCCGACTCCCATGAGGTAGCGTGGCTTGTCTTCCGGGAGATGGGGGGCCGTGAAATCGACGACTTTCTTCAGCAATTCCAAGCCTTCGCCGACACTGACGCCGCCGATTGCGTAGCCGGGGAAATCCATCTCAACCAGTTCCCGGGCACACATGGCGCGGAGGTCTTCGAAGACGCTTCCCTGCACAATGGCAAACAGCGCCTGGTCCGGCCGGGTGTGTGCCTTTTTGCATTCTTCTGCCCAGCGAAGGGTCTTGCGGGTGGACGTGGAAGCATACTTTTTATCGCAAGGGTAGGGGATGCATTCGTCAAAGGCCATGATGATGTCGGCGCCCAGGGATTCCTGGATGGCCATTGCCTTTGCCGGGTCAAGGTAAATTTCTTCGCCGGAAATTTCGTGTTTGAAAAACACTCCGTCTTCGGTGATACGTTTGTTGGGCAAGGAAAAAACCTGGAACCCTCCGGAATCGGTGAGGATCGGACCGTTCCACGCCATGAACTGGTGGAGTCCTCCGGCTTTTTCCACCAGTGCTTCGCCGGGGCGCAAATGAAGGTGGTAGGTGTTGCAGAGAATGATCTGGGCAGCGCAGTCGCTTACCTGCTGCGGAGTCATTGCCTTCATGGCGGCGTGGGTGCCGACCGGCATGAAGATGGGAGTTTCGATCTTGCCATGGGGGGTTTCGAGAACGCCCCGCCGGGCGGATGTCTGGCGGTCCTTTGCTAGGAGGGTAAAGTTGAAAGATTTCATAAATGTAGTATTCCCTGCAATTCGGATATTGACAAAAACCCGAGTTTGTTGGTATTTTTTCGCTCTTATGCGAAGACCTGCCTTTATTACCAGATAGGGCGCTGAAATGCAATCATGTAGTACGCGCTGAGCTGTTCAAGTTCCATTGCCTGCCGCATCTGCTACCTGTCCGTCGCAGTCATTAAGATTGTTCCCGTCCGCGAGGATGGATTCATATGGATCTGTATTATTGTTACCCAGAGAGGAGAGTTCATCACTTGGCTACCCAGAACATGTATTCCTTTTTTCTCCGAAGGCTCCACTCCCTTACCGGCGTGCTTCCGATCGGCGCATTTCTTGCCGAACATTTTTTCACCAACAGCTTTGCCATGTTCGGCCCGGAGGTATACAACTCCAAGGTCGAGTTTTTTATGGGACTGCCGTACATCATCCTGATCGAGGTCTGCCTGATTTGGATCCCGATTCTTTTTCATGGCCTGTACGGAATGTATATCGTTTTCACCGGTCAAGCAAATGTTACGCGCTACGGTTTCTTCCGTAACTGGATGTACCTGCTGCAGCGGATTACCGGCATTGTGGCGTTCTGTTTTATTGTCTACCACGTCTATGCGACCCGAATCAGCGGGCTCCTGACAGGTCAGCATGTCAGTTTCGAGAGCGTCCAGCAAAGCCTGCAGAATCCCTTGATCCTGGTTTTCTATGTTCTCGGCATTCTATCGGCTTCCTATCACCTGGGGAATGGCATGTTCGGTTTCCTGATCACCTGGGGGATAGCCATTGGCGAGAAAAGTCAGCGAGCGCTCAGCATTCTCTGTGGTTGTGTGTCTGCCGGAATGATGGTTTTCGGTCTCGCCGCGCTCAGTTATTTTGCCTGATTGGGGTACTAGCCAACTTCGGAGCAGGATGGTACTCTTGGCGGCGGTTCGATACCTGCCGCGCCAGGGTACCGCTCTGGAAAGGTTGTCCGGCCGGCGATTGAAGGCTTTTGATTTTCAACGTGAGGAGTTTTTGCATGAATAACAAAATTATTATTGTAGGGGGAGGGCTTGCGGGCCTCATGTCGGCAATCAAGGTTGCCGAGGCAGGTTGTCAGGTGGACCTCTTTTCCCTCGTTCCGGTGCGACGATCCCATTCCGTGTGCGCTCAGGGCGGTATCAACGGCTGTGTGCAGCCGACCCGCGAAGGCGATTCGCCGGATGAACACTTCGACGACACCGTCTATGGCGGCGACTTCCTTGCCAACCAGACACCGGTTCGCGCAATGTGTCACACGGCACCTGCCATCATCAATCTCATGGACCGCATGGGCGTCATGTTCAACCGCACCCCGGAAGGGAATCTTGATTTTCGCGCCTTTGGCGGCGCCAAGTATCGGCGTACCGCTTTTTCCGGTGCAACGACCGGCCAGCAGCTTCTTTACGCCCTTGACGAGCAAGTACGCCGTTTCGAGGTCGAAGGAAAAATCACCAAGCATGAGTTCTGGGAGTTCCTCGGTGCGGTGGTTGACGACGACGGAGTCTGTCGCGGCATTTCCGCCCTCGATATGCGCAGCATGGCAGTTCATACTTTCTCCGGAGATGCCGTGATCATGGCTACTGGCGGACCGGGGGTCATCTTCGGTAAGTCGACTAATTCGGCCATCAACACCGGTGCCGCGGCTGCTTCCCTCTACACGCAGGGTGTCCGTTATGCCAATGGCGAGTTTATTCAAGTGCATCCCACGGCTATCCAAGGTATCGACAAGTTGCGACTGATGTCCGAATCGGCCCGTGGCGAAGGCGGCCGCATCTGGACCTATAAGGACGGCAAGCCCTGGTATTTTCTCGAGGAAAAATATCCGGCCTACGGTAACCTCGTTCCCCGCGATATCGCCACGCGCGAGATCTTCCATGTCTGTGTCGATCAGAAACTCGGCATTGACGGCAAGAACCAGGTTTATCTCGACCTTACCCACCTCCCGACCGATTTTCTCAACCGGAAGCTGGGCGGGATCCTTGAAATCTATGAGAAATTTGCCGGGGAAGATCCCCGCAAAAACCCGATGCGGGTTTTCCCCGGGGTACACTATTCCATGGGCGGAATGTGGGTCGATTACAATCAGATGACCAATATTCCCGGTCTTTTTGCCGTGGGCGAGTGTGAATACCAGTACCACGGGGCGAACCGGCTCGGCGCCAATGCCCTGCTGTCCTGTATCTATTCCGGCATGGTGGCCGGTCCGGCGGCGGTAAAATTCAGCGCCGGGCTGGAAAAAGTCGCCGCGGATGTGAAACAAGACTGCTTCACGCGGGAAAAGCAGCGCCTGGAAGAAGTTTATGCCGGCATCTACCGGATGGACGGCCCGGAAAATCCCTACCGCCTGGCCCATGAACTTGGTGAACTGATGACCGAAAACGTTACCGTGGTGCGCTACAACGATAGGCTGCGAGCCACCGACCAGAAGCTGCAGGACCTGCAGCAACGCTGGAACGCGCTCGGTGTGCTTGACACTGCGCGGGGCACGGCGAATCAGTCAGCCCAGTTCGTCCGTCAACTGAAGCACATGCTGGACCTGGCCCGGGTTATTACGGTCGGCGCGCTGCTCCGGGACGAGTCACGTGGTGCACATTACAAACCGGAGTTCCCGGATCGCAACGACGACAAGTTCCTCAAAACGACTATCGCCGAATATACCCCCGCCGGGCCGAAGATTTCCTACGAAGAGGTGGATACGCAGTATATAAAGCCCCGTCAACGGGTCTATAATGTGGAAAAACAAATCGATCCCCAGAATGGAGGAATCTAGCATGTCGGAAAAACAGATCAAGCTGAAGATCAAAAGACAGGAGACGCCGACCTCTGTTCCCTACTGGGAGGAGTTTGTCATTCCTTATGTTCCCGGACACAATGTGATTTCCGTGCTGATGGAAATCCAGAAAAATCCGGTCAATGCCAAAGGTGAGCAAACGACGCCGGTGGTCTGGGAATGTAACTGCATGGAGGAAATCTGTGGTGCGTGCACAATGCTCATCAACGGTTCCGTCAAGCAGGCCTGCTCGGCCCTGATAGACACGGTTGGCACGGATTTGACCCTTGCGCCGGTCAGCAAGTTTCCCGTGGTCCGCGATCTCCATGTGGATCGCCAGAAAATGTTCGATGCCTTGAAGAGGGTCACTGCCTGGATTCCCATCGACGGCACCTACGACATGGGTGAAGGACCCCGCATGGCTCCGAAGGACCAGGAAGAGGGTTACCAGCTCGCCAAATGCATGACCTGCGGCTGTTGCATGGAAGCCTGTCCCCAATACAATCCCCGTTCCACGTTCCTTGGACCGTCGCCCATTTCCCAGGTTCGACTGTTCAATCTCCATCCCACCGGCGCGATGAACAAAACCGAACGACTGGAAGTTCTCATGGAAGAGGGCGGCATTGCGGAATGCGGCAATGCCCAGAACTGTGTCCGTGTCTGCCCCAAGGAAGTACCGCTGACCAAGACACTGGCGGAGCTCAACAAGGACGTGAACCTGCATGGCATTTTCGGTTTCCTGAAGAAGTAGTATCGGGATGTATTTGTAGTGAGGCTTCCCTGCCGTACTTGGTCCGGCAGTACCGGCCCGGTGGACGGGCAGCAGCGGGGCTTGTTGTCAAGCCGTTGAACGGATACGGGAAACATGGACCTTCTCCTTGCCAGACTGATTGTCACACTTCGCCTGGAAGCGGATATCGCCAATCGCTATGCGCTGTTTTCCCTGAAGAGTGACTTTGAAAGCTCCTTTCGTCAGGTTGCCTGCCGTTCCGACGGACTGTGCGGCGGATGTGACTACCGGCGCGACTGTCCTGTCCCGGCAACCTTTGACCGGGAACTGTCTTCGGAGCCGATCGCCCTGAAACGCCACCAGAAACCCTCCGTGCCGTTTGTGTTCCAGATTCCCGTTCTCCCTCCCGTTGCGGCAAAGGGAGACGAGGTGGAACTGGGGCTGGTGTTGGTCGGTTCCGCCACGCACTATGTGACAGAGTATTTGGCTGCACTGCAGCGCCTGTTCTTTCAGGACCCACCACGGGCCTGCCTCCCGTTTTCACTGGTGCGAATTGAATCAACCGGCTGTAGCGGGTTTCGGACTCTTCTTGCAATGGGGGAGGGGCGTCTCAACGGTGAGCTCTTGACGACCATATCGCTTGATGATCTCGCTGCCATGAATACCCTCGATTCGGAGCGGATCCCTTTGCGGATAGTGACACCCTTACGCATTGCCCGTGACGGGAGCCTGCTGCGGGATTTTTCTTTTTCTCCTTTCATCCGTACCCTCTTGCGAAGAGTCTCTTCCCTGGCCTTTTACTATTATGGCAGTATGCTGGATATGGACTTTAAGCGACTTGCTGTCCTGAGTGATACGGTTTCCC
>JAQUHN010000216.1 GCA_028683555.1 Geobacteraceae bacterium
CCGAGTGAAAACAGCGCGGACTTTACCATCCATCCCTATCCATAACTGGCACCAAAACCTGCAAGCCTTTCTCGTCGCAACCACTAAAAAACGTCACAACACTGTCGAGGGGGTATCCAGAGACGTTCTTGTTTAAGCGCATCATATGTCAACACGCTAGCTATACTGCCCTAAAACACTAAAGCAAGAACGTTCCCGGTTGCCCCGGATTTATTGAACCGGTGTAACCGAAGGGGGCACATAGGTACCGTTCAGCACGTTCTCTCCCGGTATATATACACGGAGCGTCAGCTCAAAGATCCCCGAGCCGGGAGTGGGGAGCCAGTTGGATTCGAGTCCGGGCGGCGATGCATTCTGGAGGTAAATGTCCAGGGAGCCGTCGCTGTTGTATTGAAGCCCCTCGGTAACCGTGCCGATGTTGTAGATGCCGGCGAGGTTGGGCACCAGGAAGTGATCGCTGCCGTACAGGGTGACGGACCAGAAGGCATCTGTTCCGCAAGGCGGCAGCTCTTCGGCAGTGAAGTGAAGCCGGTAGCTTTTCGCGCCGTCGAGCAGGTTTCCGTCCGCGTCATACACCTGCAGGTAGTAGGCTGCGTCTTCCAGGAGGTTATAGTAGATAAAGGAAGAGGCAGCAGCCGCACGGGTGAGATAATCACTGCCGAACCGTCCCCCGGTTCTGAGAAGCGTCCAGCCGTTGCCCACCTTTTCCCCCAAATTACCGAAACTTCCCGACTGCTCGACCAGCTTCCTTCCCTCCGCCAGGGCAGCGGCAAGTCCAGCCTGAACCGCCGGATCATGGCGCATGTTCAAGATGGCAAGGAACGATGAAACCATCCCTTCTTCGCCCCGGCGCGGCTCGGTATCGAGGATTGCCGCATGCAGGGTGTCCCAGAAGGTATCGTCCGGCACCCAATTGGGCAGGAAATTGGGTATCTCCACCTGCTTGACCGCGGCATAGTCGATATAGGTGGGAGCCGTATCCATCTGGCTGAGGGGAGCGATGGTGATGCTGTTTATCAGCGGCAGCACGTCGGGCAAATCATCTTCCCCCTTCAGCAGGATGCGGGGCAGGCAATACACCCTGTGGGTGGGAGCGCGGATGACCTGGACGATGCCGGGAGGCACGCTGCCGTTCCACGTGGGGCCGACCACCAGGTAATTTCCAGGGGGAGAGCCGAGGCGGGTACCTGGGGAGGCAAACACATCCGTATAGAAATCGCAGATTTCGAAAATCCAGTAGCGCCTACCCATATCCGGTATGCGAATCACGATTGGTTCGGCGCTGAGATCCAGCCAGGCGGAGCCGTAGATCGTGTCGTGGTTGGGCGCGACGATGGAGTGCTCATCGGCTGTTACATAGTCGGATAAAAAACAGATTTGATTTATCGGCGACTGGGGAAGGGTGTGGTTCGCAATCCTGAGCTCGGTCACGGTAGAAAACCTTGCAAAGCGATTGCTGTTGGAGACGAGCGGGGATCCCCATATATACGCCTGAAGCCCGATCGTGTATGCCTGCTGCTCGGTAATCCGATCCTGGCCTCCGCAGCCCGGCAGCTGCGCAAACAGGAGCAAGACAAGTCCCAGGACAACGCTGTTAACTACGGATTTGATGAAAGGCCGCTTTGCCCTGAACTCATTGACAGCTGGTACTTTATGATCCGGATACAGCTCGGGGCCGATCTGCTCGGACATTTCACCAAAAGCTGCATCTCGCTTGTCATGGTTCATAAAGTTCTCGATTCAATTGATCCTGTTTTCTCCCAACACGCCATACAGCTTGCTGGAAAGTTTTCCTGCAACTCCCCCTACTCTTTCCAGTTCTAAACAACCAGCAGCATCGAAAAAACAACCCACAGAAAACAAGTGTTCGCAAATTAAACATCACCATACAACTCCAACTAATTTTTATCAATAATGAAAACCTCCCTGACAGGCTCGAAAGAATGAAACTTGCTTGAACCGTTACCCCTCAGACAACCCGCAGCGCCTCGACGATGTTTTTCCGCGCCGCGCGGAAGGCCGGCAGCACCCCGCCGACAAAACCCATAATGAGAGAAAAGAGAAGTGATTTGTAGAAGATTTCAAAGGTAAGGGTAAAACTGAAGGCCAGCTCCGAGAAGGTCTGGAAATTGAGGGTGGAAATGGTGAAGAGTTGCAGAAATGAGGCAAAAAACAGCCCGACGCAGCCGCCGACCAAGCCGAGCAGCAGCGACTCGAGCAGAAAGGCAGCGAGGATGCTGCTGCGCTGGAAGCCGAGCGCCCGCAGGGTGCCGATCTCGTTGGTGCGGTTGGCGACGGCGGCATACATGGTGATCATCGCGCCGATGATGGCGCCGAGGGAAAAGATGACCGTCAGCGAAATGCCGAGCACCCGCAGAAACTTGGCCATCATCTCCGACTGGTCGGCATAGTAGCGGGTCTCGCGGAATGCCTCCACGGTCAGGCGCGGATCGCTCTCGAGCCGCTTCTTCACCGTGTCGAAGGTCGACGAATCGGCCAGCTTGAACAGCACCGAGGAATACACCGGTCGGCGGAACGCCTGCATCAACTGATCCACATCGCCCCAGATCTCCGAGCTGAAGCCGCTGTTGCCGGCGTCGAAATTGCCCACCACGGTCCAGTCGCGCATGCCGAACCGCAGGTGCTCGCCCACGCCGCCCCCCTTGAAGCGCTTGGCGATACTGGTCCCGGCGATGATCTCCGAGGAACCGGGCCGCGGCATCCGCCCCGCCACCAGCTTCACCTGGGGCCGCAGCAGCAGCGACTCCGGCTGAATGCCGCGGATGGTCACCTGGGAGGTCTTGCTTGTGCCGCGCTTGGGCAGGTTGATCAGCACCAGCAGCTCCTTGGCCAGCAGCCGCCGGCCGTTGGCGCCGATCGCCACCTCCGGCCGGGTCTCGACTATGGCCGCCTGCTGCCGCTCGATACCGCTCTGCACCTCGGACGCCGACCCTTTGCGGATCACCTTCACGTTGTCCGGCGAACCGGTGTCCACCAGGGTCTTGCGCAATCCCTCGGAGAGCATCAGGATCGAGGCGAAGACGAACACCACCAGCGCCATCCCCGATGCGGTGAGCACCGTGGTCAGGCGGCGGGTCCAGAGATTGCGCAGACTGTAGGAAAACGGTATGGCCATGTTGGTTCCTAGTTCAGACCTGCCAGGTTTTGAAAACCTGGCAGGTCTTTTTTCCTGCTAGTCGAAATCACCTTCCACGAGATGTTTGAACTGCGTTTCGTCACATAGCTCATCATGCAGGCCTACAAACTCGGCCCGTCCCTGAAACCAGTTCAGCACTTCCTCTCTGCATAGACTGGTTGGTTTCGTGGAAAGTATTGCCTGGTACGAAGAGAACGGATAATTACGAAAGTCATCGATAAAACCATGCTTCTGCGGATTGAAGTGAATATAGTGGATAAGCCGTGCGAAATAGCGCTCGGAATCAATCTCGATGCGACCAAAGGGTTTTTCAAACAAGCTGCCGGTTCGTTGATACGAAATATTTATCGCCTTTGCATAACTGTTGAAAAAATTGGAAAACTGTCGCGACACCTGGAGACCTGCCAGGTTTTCGGAAACCTGGCAGGTCTGGCTTTCCTTGACGCGAATCAGCAGATGAAAGTGATTTCTCATCAGGCAATAAGCAAACGTATCGCACACCGGCAAAACATATTTCTGATACAAACGGAGAAAGTGCAGATAATTCCGCTCCTCAAGAAAAATATTTTCCCGGTTGTTGCCACGATTGAAGATGTGAAAGTATTTCCCCGGTTCCAGGGGAATGCTGTCTGACATTGACACCTCTGCTTTCAGCCCTGCCAGGTTTCCTGAGTTCTGTTAGTTAGCAAGAGACCTGCCAGGTTTTGAAAACCTGGCAGGTCTGGTCTCAACGCTATTTCACCCTATCCTGCGCAGCCCGTCGGCGATGCGGATGGTGACCGCCCGCCAGGTGGGGAAGATGGCGGCAACAGTCCCCACCAGCAACGCCGCCGCCACATCCATGAGAATGGTCGTGGGCGCCACGTTGAAGATGGGAAAATAGTTGGACAGGGTAGTGCCGAAGATTTTGGCAACGGGATAGGTCAGCGCGACACCGATGGCGCAGCCGGTCATGGAAATAATCAGCGATTCGCCGAACACCAGCCCGGCGATATGGTAGCCGCGAAAGCCGAGGGTCTTGAACACCGCGTATTCGCCGATCCGCTCCCGGGCGGTCATGGCCATGGTGTTGGCCACCACTGCCATGATAATGATGATCACCACGAAGGAAACCAGCTGAATGGCGATGACGATCGCCTCGGTCATGGAGATGAAGCCGAGCTGGAACGCCTTTTCCGTCTCGGTCAGCGTCTCCGCCAGCGAGTTCCTGAAGGTCTTGTCGATGTCCGCAGCCACCTCGGCGGCATGGGACGGGTTGGTCACACCGATCATGTAGAACCCCACCTGGTCGGCCCGCCGCGCCACCAGCTTGCGCATGGTTTCGTTCAGGTAGTCCCAGTTGAAGAACATCTGCGTCTCGTCGGTGGTCTGGTCCTTGCCGCGATAGATGCCGCGCAGCACGAACTCCCAGTCCCCCGGGTAGATCGTTCCCTTCAGAACGATGGTGTCGCCGATCTTCCAGCCGAACCGCTCCGCCAGCTTGCGGCCGACGACACAGGCCTTGCGGTCGTGGACCACGGCGTTGAGCTGCTCGGGAGCAAGGACGAACTCGGGATACAGCTTCAGGTAGTTTTCGATCTCCACGGCGAAATTGGGGAAAAAGTTTTTTTCATCGATGTAGAGGCCGCCGAACCAGCTGCCGTAGGAGACGGTCTTTACGCCGTCGATTTGGCGGATGCGGTCCTTGTAGGAAATGGGCAGGGGAAATACCAGGGAAATGGCGTTCCTGGTGACGAGCCGGCTCGCGGACGAGGCATCGACCCCGGCATACCAGGCGCTGATCACCGTGCGGAGCATGCCGAACGCCAGGATGGCGATGGTTATGCCGATGACGGTGAGGGTGGTGCGGAGCCGGTGGCGAAATGCGTTTCTCCAGAGGAGCTTAACGAGATGCATCGCTCAGTATGCCTTTTTCCAGGTGCCGGATGACATGGGCCTTTTCGGCCGCCCTGGGGTCGTGGGTCACCATGATGACGGTCTTGCCGGCCTCGTGGTTGAGCCGGTCGATCAAATCGAGGATCTCCTCGGCGGAATAGCGGTCGAGGTCGCCGGTCGGCTCGTCGGCCACCAGGATGGTCGGATCGGTGACCAGGGCCCGGGCGATCGCCACCCGCTGCTGCTGGCCGCCGGAAAGCTGCGCCGGGTAGTGCTCCATCCGATCGGCGAGGCCCACCACGCGCAGCGCCGTCTCGACATGGGCCTGCCGCTCTTTCCGGGAAAGCCTGGTCAGGAGGAGCGGCAGTTCGACGTTTTCAAATGCGGTCAAAACAGGGATCAGGTTGTAGAACTGGAAGATGAAACCGACATGCAGCGACCGCCAGCGGGCAAGATCTGCTTCGCTCATGGTTGTTATTTGCTCGCCGCCGATCAGGATGCTGCCGGTATCCGCCGTATCGATCCCGGCCAGGAGATTGAGCAGAGTACTCTTTCCCGAACCGGACGGCCCCATCAAAGCGAGGAATTCGCCATCAGGAATATCGAAGCTGATATCCTCAAGCACCGGGATGATCTGGCTCCCCCGGCGGTACGACTTGGACAGGTTCCGTATCTGAACAATGGGAGGCTTCGTGTCCGCCATTTATTTTTCCTCGATCGCGATTCGGGAACCATCCCGCAGTTTGTCGCCGGGTCGCACGACTACCCGGTCGCCGGCCTTCACGCCACGCAGAACTTCCACCTGGTCACCCAGCTTGGCGC
>JAQUHN010000217.1 GCA_028683555.1 Geobacteraceae bacterium
TGGCGAAATCGCCCGAAATCTCCATCATCAAATGACCGGTAATGAAACGTCAGCCACATTCCTTACAGCGGGTCAAAAAAAATATCATTGTTACAAAGTACCATGGAGCGTTCAATCCGACAACTGAATCGGCAACGACCACCAACCGGCCGATTGGCATGGTTCCGCTGCAGCCCAGGGAAATTGTTCAACCGCTACAAGTGCAGAGTTGCCGGAACCGGTAACCACATCTCCACATTCAGTTGTGGAAACATTGTGGATAAGTCTGTTGGGAATAAGGAAATGTATTGTATTTTAGCGGACGAGTTACTCATTGCCTTTTTTCTGCTCACCGCAACTATGTCTAATAATATCAAGCACATAAAACAATAATTGTAATTTCAGCAAGTTACGACGATCAATGTGTTTATTGATAATCGAGATCATTAAGGATTACATGTGGCTGGGGATAAATGAGTCGGTTTTGTCTCAGGATTGATCCGCTGACGTTCTGATCCATGGTTGCAACCGAGGAGCAACACATCATTGCCACCGGGCAGCAAAGTCACCGGTTTTGCCAAGAGGAATAGAAATAATTGATTTGACCCGGATTTCCTTCACTTTGTTAGCACTGCTTTTGCTGAAGCGTCACCTCGTTCTTATGCTCTGTTGCCGAGAAGTCACGGTAGCACTTTTTTTCGCGCTCGAAGGACTCCACAAAGAAAGGAAGGGCAACGTTGCTTCTTGCCAATCTTACCTTATTTCACTATTTCAGGAATCGAGCAGATTGATCACAATCCGGCCTTTGATAGCGCCCTTGAGAATGGTTGGTATCATTGCCTCAAGTCCTTGCAGGTTGCATTCCTTAACCACCTCAAGAAGTCGGGCAGGTTTCCAGGCTGCGCCAAGGCGCGTCCAGACCTCCTGGCGGATTTCATGGGAAGCCTGGACCGAATCCACCCCGACCAGGCTGACACTCCGCAGTATGAAGGGGTAAACGTTGAGCGGCAGCTCCGGTGAACCGACAAGGCCGCAGCAGGTAACCGTGCCGCCATACTTGGTGCTCTTCAGGACAGCAGCCAAGGTGGTGTCGCCAACCACATCCACGGCGCCGGCCCAGCGTTCCGGAAGAAGCGCCTTGTCGGCCCCGGCCGAAACCTCATCGCGATGAATCACCGCCGCAGCGCCCAAACCCCTGAGGTAGTCAGCCTCGGCCATCTTTCCGGTGGACGCCGTGACCCGGTACCCAGCCTGGGAAAGTATGGAGACTGCGATGCTTCCCACCCCACCGGTGGAACCGGTGACGAGAACGTCACCATCTTCAGGCCGAACGCCGGCCCGCTGCAGCTTCATTACCGACAGCGCCGCGGTAAATCCGGCAGTCCCCAGTACCATGCTCTCCCGCAGGGTAAGTCCTTCCGGAAGCTTCAACGCCCAAGATGCAGGAATGCGAATATACTGGCCGAAACCGCCGTCTGTTTCCATCCCCAGGTCATAGCCGGTGACCAGCACCTTCTCTCCCGGGGTGAACGCCCCACTCGCACATGAGACCACCTCGCCGGCCGCGTCAATGCCAGGTGTATGAGGAAACTGCCGTGTCACTCCGGGATGACCGGTGGCCGAGAGAGCATCCTTGTAATTGAGTGACGAGTAATGCACGCGAACAACCAGTTCACCCTCCTCCAGATCCGACAGGGAACGCTCCCGGATTTCGCGGACAAACTGTTTTTCAGGGGTTTTCTCCACCACCAGCGCCTTAAACCTAGTTGTTCTCTCCATTCGATACCTCCTTGAATAGATAGTAACCCGCCAAAATCTAGTCGAAGTATACCATGTTTCAAACAGTTGCTCACGACTGCCAAGCAGTTCCAGAGACACTATTGTCCATGTGTCGCGACGTCATGTCAGGCGATAGCACTGCACTTCGCCATCGTCACACCCCTCCGCCAAGCACCTTGTACAGTGTCACCAGGTTGGCAAGGCGGGCAAGACGGACACTGATCAGATTCTGCTGCGCAGCATAGAGGGAGCGCTGGGAATCAAGGACGTTCAGGTAGCTGTCCACCCCTTTTTCATAGCGCGCCTCGGAGAGGCGGAAGCTCTGGGCGGTGGCATCGGTAAGGGACTGCTGTGCCAGAACCTGGTCGTCGATGGTCCCCCGCTGGGCAAGGGCGTCGGCCACTTCCCGGAAAGCAGTCTGAATGGCCTTCTCATACTGGGCAACCGCGATGTCGCGGTCCACCTCCGACACCTTCAGGTTGGCCCGGTTGGCCCCTCCCTGGAAGATGGGTAAGGTGACACGAGGCGCAACGCTATAGACAAAAGCACCGGACGCGAACAGATCACTCAGTTGGTCGCTGCCAAAACCTACGGACGATACCAGGGTGATGCGGGGAAAGAACGCCGCCCGTGCCGCGCCAATGTTGGCATTGGCCCCTTTGAGCAGATGCTCGGCCTGGAGGATATCGGGACGACTAAGCAACACGTCCGAGGGCAGACCGGGGGGAAGGTCCTTCAGGGCGCTAAGCGTTTCCGACAGCGCGGTCGGTTGCAGGTCAGCCGGGACCTGCGAACCGACCACCAGGGTAAGGGCATTTTCATCCTGAGCCGCAAGGGTAGTGTAGCGGGCGATGTCCACCCGTGCAGCGTCAACGCTGGTCTGTGCCTGATGGAGGTCGAGGGCCGAGGAAACGCCGGCCTCATAACGGCTGCGAATAAGTTGATAGGAAGCCTGCTGACTCGCCAGGGTCTCTTTGGCGAGCTGTAACCGTTCCCGGTCGGCGGCCAGGCTCAGGTAGTTTGCCGCAACCTCGGCAACCAGGCTGATCTGCACACTGCGCCGTGCCTGTTCGGTGGCGAAATACTGCTGCAGTGCCTGGTCCTTGAGGCTCCGCACCCGGCCGAACAGGTCAAGTTCATAGGAACTGATGCCGAGTCCGACATTGTACTGGTGGATGTTCAAGGGGATCCCCGTGCCGGAAAAGTCTTCGGCCAGGCGCTGGTATGTGGCGGAAGCATTGGCATCGACCTTCGGCAGCAGCTCGGAGCGGCTGATCTGGTATTGGGCCATCGACCTCTCGATATTGAGGGCCGCCACCCGCAGGTCACGATTATTCTCCAGAGCCAGGGCAACCAGTTTTCGCAACTTCTCGTCGACAAAAAATTTCTGCCAGGGGATGTCGGCAACCACCGTGTCCGGTGACGCACCAGCCGCTTCCCGGTAAGACGGTCCCTGCGGCCAGGCGGCCGGGACCGGAGCTGCCGGCCTGCTGTATTTCGGTGCCATGGTACAGCCTGCCAGGCAGACGGCAACGGCAACCAGGGCAATCAAGGTACGATTCATATCAGGACTCCTCCGGAGGCATGGTGATTTCGGTTAGTTGTTCAGATTTCGGCACGGGCGCCTTGGCCGGGAAGATCCGCCTTATCACAACGAAGAACACCGGCACCAGGAAGATCGCCAACACTGTTGCGGTCAGCATGCCGCCGTTGACCGCGGTACCCATCGCATTCTGGGCGCCGGAACCGGCCCCTTTATTGACGGCCAGCGGCAGGACGCCGAAGAAGAACGCCAGCGATGTCATCAGGATCGGCCGCAGACGCAGGCGCGCACCTTCCAGGGTGGCCTCGACCAGCCCCATGCCGTGCTCCATCTGTTCCTTGGCGAACTCCACGATCAGGATGGCGTTCTTGGCCGAGAGGCCGACCGTCGTCAGGATGGCAATCTGGAAGTAGACGTCATTGTTGAAACCGCGTGCTGTTGCCGCCAGCACGGCTCCGACGACCCCCAACGGCACCACCAGCATGACCGAAAAGGGAATCGCCCAACTTTCATACAGGGCTGCCAGGCACAGGAATACCACCAGCAGCGAAATTGCATAGAGAGCCGGAGCCTGGGCGCCCGCCATACGTTCTTCATAGGAGAGACCGGTCCACTCGTAACCGATCCCATCGGGGAGTTGGGCGACCATCTTCTCCATCTCTTTCATCGCGTCGCCGGAGCTCTTGCCCGGGGCCGCCTGCCCCAGGATCTCCACGGACGGGAAGCCGTTGTAACGTTCCAGCCGTGGCGAGCCGTAATCCCAGCGGGCCGTGGCGAAGGCGGAAAACGGCACCATTTCGCCGGTATTGTTGCGGACATACCATTTGCCGATATCCTCCGGCAGCATTCGATACTTCGCATCGGCCTGGACATAGACCTTCTTGACCCGACCGTTCTGGAGAAAGTCATTAACGTAGCTACTGCCCCAGGCGCTCGAGAGAAGACTGTTGGACTCCGACAGGGAGACACCGAGGGCGCCTGCCCGCACGTCATCGATATCGAGTTTGAACTCGGGAGTGTCGTCCTGACCGTTGGGGCGCACCGCCACCAGCATCGAATTTTTACCGGCCATTCCGAGCAGCTGGTTACGGGCCGCCATCAGTTTGTCATGACCAAGGCCGGCACGGTCCTGTAACTGCAAATCGAAACCATTGGCCTGCCCCAGTTCGATCACCGCCGGCGGAGAAAAGGCAAAAGCCAACGCGTCCCGGTATTTGGAGAAAGCCCCCATGGCCCGCTGGGCAACAGCCGGCGCACGCAGGTCCGGAGTCTTGCGCAGTTTCCAATCCTTGAGTTTGACAAAGGCCAGTCCCATGTTCTGACCCCGGCCGGCGAAGCTGAAACCGGCGACCGTTATCAGCGAATCAACAGCCTTGCTGTCCACCTCCAGAAAATGGTGTTCGATCTGTTCAATGACCTTCAGGGTCCGTTCCTGGGTGGCCCCGGCCGGCAACTGCACCTGGCAGATGATGAATCCCTGGTCCTCATCGGGCAGGAAGGCGGTGGGCATGCGCATGAAGAACACTGCCATGACCACGACGATCCCGCCGTAGATGATTAAGTAGCGTCCGGTCCTGCCGAGCATCCGGCCGACAAATGACTGGTATTTCTTACTACCCAGATTGAACCATGTATTGAACCATTTGAAGAAACCTTTGAACCAGCCGTTTTCAGCAACCGTGTGCCCTTTCTCGACCGGTTTGAGAATAGTGGCGCACAGGGCCGGGGTCAGGATCATGGCCACCAGTACCGAGAGGATCATCGATGAAACTATGGTAATGGAGAACTGGCGATAGATGACGCCGGTGGAGCCCCCGAAAAAGGCCATCGGTACGAATACCGCCGACAGTACCAGCGCAATCCCCCACAACGCCCCGGTGATCTGCCCCATGGACTTGATGGTCGCATCCCGCGGCGACAGCCCCTCCTCGCTCATGATCCGCTCCACGTTCTCCACCACGACGATGGCGTCGTCCACCAGCAGGCCGATGGCCAGGACCAGCGCGAACATGGTCAGGGTATTGATGGAAAAACCGCCGGCCGACAGCACGCCGAAGGTACCCAGCAGCACGACCGGCACCGCGATAGTCGGAATCAGGGTAGCGCGGATATTCTGCAGAAACAGGAACATCACCAGGAAAACCAGCAGAATTGCCTCCAACAGGGTCTGGACCACCTCTTCGATGGAGATCTTGACGAACGGCGTGGTGTCATAGGGATAGACCACCTTCACACCTTGGGGGAAGAACGCCGAAAGTTCTTCCATCTTGGTCTTGACCCGTTCGGCGGTATCCAGTGCATTGGCGCCGGAAGCCAGCCTGAGCGCCATGGCCGCCACCGGTTTCCCCTTGTAGCGGGCCAGCGTCGAGTAGTTCTCAGTGCCGATCTTGCAGTCGGCCACGTCCCTGAGCTTTACCGTGGAACCGTCGCTGTTGGTGCGGAGGATGATAGCTTCAAATTGCTCAGGCGTCTGCAGCAGAGTCCGCGCAGTGATGGTG
>JAQUHN010000218.1 GCA_028683555.1 Geobacteraceae bacterium
CAGTATCCTCTCGCAATCGCATCCCGAGCAGCAGGCTGGCGAAAAATGGATGATCAAGCACCGTCCTGGCGATTGCTTTTGCCAGCTTCGGGGATTTTTTCATCGACTTCCCTCCCTGGGCAGGTGGGTTTTCAGGAACGTTGGCAGTCACAGCAGCATCTCGGAGTTATCTTTGGCCCATTCGGTGAATTCTTTGCTGGTGGCAAGCATCGGCTCGGCCTGCAGCGCATCGCGCAGCCAGACCACCTGGAATTCGGCCGGCAGCCGGTTCATGTAGCGAAAGGCCGGAGCAATAGTGTCTGATGATACCTTGCGACTCATCGCCCCGCATAGGGCATAGAGTACGGAAGGCTCCTCGGGAACTTGCGCGTTGTCCGGGTCAAGCATGATGGCCTCTATGTCCGGCAGGTCGCGATAGATCTGTAGAAAGGAAGTGTATTCGGCGGCCGGACCGAAACCGAGTGCCCCGGCAAAAAATGGCAGTTCCGCTTCCAGGGGGAGCTTGCCCATAAACTGGCCGATATTTGCCCAGACCCGTGGACAGGGGAAGGAATTGCCCTGCGCCTTGGGATCGAAATGGTGCAGCAGATCCGGCCGCAGGCGCAGGAAGCTGATAATTTCCGTTGGTACGTTGTTGTCTATCGCCCAGGCGCACCACTCATCCAGGTCTACAGCCAGTTCCAGGTGCGTGGCAAAACGGGAACCGAGCGCCTTGCTGATCTTTCTGCTGAACGTGCCGTCGGTCACCCTGTTTCCCGCTGCCAGAATCCTCCAGCCGTCCGGCATGCGGTATTCGCCGAGCTTGCGGTCGAGCACCAGCTGCAGCAGCGAACTTTGAACAGATTCGGGCGCCTGGGAAAGTTCATCGAGGAACAGCACGCCCTCCCCTTCCGTTGGCAGGAAGATGGGTGGATTCCAGCGGGTGACACCGTTTTCGACCGACGGTACGCCGCGCAAGTCCACTGGGTCCAGCAGGACGGCGCGAATATCGATCAGCGGCAATTTCAGGTCGGCAGCCACTTGGGCAACGATCTGGGATTTGCCGATTCCGGGAGGCCCCCAGAGAAACATGGGCACATTGACGCTGAGCCCGCCCTTGAGAATGGCGATTGCTAGCGATGGTTTAACGGTTACAGAAGTTTCCATACATCCTCCCTATGCGGTGAAACGAACGAGTTTGGGGTTTCGGGGCGTCCCGGTCAAAACCCGATCGATGTTTTTTCAATTCCAGTACATCAAGAACCACTGCGGGCTTCTTGCTTTCTTTTACGAAAGACTGAATCCCGCTCTGTTTGTGCCTAGTATAATCTCTCCTGGCCTAAACAAATATGATTTATATCAAAATAGTGTAGCTGATTCTTAATCGGCTCAGTTTGCTTTAGGATTATGGTAACGAATTCGTGGGAAGCAGTTTCCATTTTGCCGACTGGCAACAGCGGGTTCATGATGATACTGTGCGTATGGTTGGTGCGGGAGGGATCAGAGAGGCTTTAGGGGCGGTTGCCGTCTCGAGTTCGGTAACTAGGCAACATCCTGGCGGGTCCAGGCGGACGCCCACAAGCTTCAGAGTTGTAAGCTTGTGGGCGTTCCTTTGACGTGCTAATTGGGCACGTTGAGTTTGATCAGCTTCGGCTTAAGGAGGTATGGAGGCGTATAGGGAGGCATGGTGCGGGTCGAATCAGGCCCGCGCTGGGTCCCATTTTTGATATAAGCACGTTGAGCAAGCTTGAGATGGTCGCACTCGGACGGATCAGTGCTGGTGCAGGGTTCGATCATGTCCGTGGTAATGCTGAAGCAGTTGTCCCCTGCCAGGGTTTTGATGCTGCTGCAATCCCGGGTAAAATAGTAGAGGTAAAACTTCGTAGAGTCATAAAGCAGTGACGAGTAAGCGCTTGCCGTGTTTTTTAACTGGTCGGAATCGATGTTGGCGGCACCCCAGAACCTGAGACTTTCATTTATCGACAAACCAACATAGGTCGCATTTCCGGTTTCAGTAGCAAGCGTGCCTGCTAAGGCATAGACTTCGCCGTTATCCAGGTCGAGGTTGACGGTTCCGTGGTAGCTGGCGTCCTGTGTGTCACCGACGCAATTCATGCCGATCTCCGTGCAGAGCGGTCCGATCATACTAATCGGTTCGCCCTGTAGATCGATTAGATCGCTTGCCCGGTCGGAGCAATCCTCGGTAGTGCATGGCTGACCCCAGCGGCTGCTGACTTCGGCCACCAGCTTTGCCAGGTCGGATGCCAGCCAACTTTCATCATTGACCAGCCTCTTTTCCAGTGCAGGCGGTCCGTAGGGTTCCGGAGAACGACTGGTGTTCGGATCTCGTATCCGCAAAATTGCGAGAGGCAGGTTTGTTCTCCATTTGTCCGACTGAGTTCCTGAACCTCCGCCGTCCTGCGGCATGGCGTAGCGCATCAGAAACATGAACTCATCGGCAGATTCGCCAAGGCCGATTCTTGTCGTGGACGGGATCGGCTCGGAGAAAACCGCACTGCCTGACACGGATATCTCCGCCAGTGCTTCTCTGACCGCCTGGTCCATATACCGGTCAGGGGTGATGACAAAGTAGTGTTTCTGGTTGAAAAACGAGCCTGACTGGTTCTGGACTACCACGTTGTTATTGCTGTTGCCGAGGCTTGCGAACAATACAATACGCTTATCGTTGTTCGGCACTGTCTGAAAGAAGGTGTTGAGCATTGCAGGAAAATTCGCTGCAATGTAGAGGTAGGCCGCGCTGTCGGTTTTAAACGTATCTTCCCTGGTGAACAGGTAGGTCTGGAGGCCGAAATATGCCGCGGGAGGAGGCATCTGCCCGAAAATCACGATGGCCTCCCTCGGGTCCAGGCGAAAGCTGCCGCTTTCCCCCTCGTCCGTATAACCGAATGCATAGCGGGTTGCGGGATCCAGATATTCTTTCGGCCAGGATTTCACTACGGTCAGAATATACGGTGCGGCGGGATTATTGCCGTAACAGGAACCCATTACCTTGTAGGAATAATCATCGCAATCCTGCTTGGTGTATAGTTTGAAATGGCCGCTTGTGACTTCGTATCCCTTTGCCTTGAGGACATTGGCAAGTCTTTGCGCTTCCAGTTTTACCGATGTTGACACCGAGATAGTTTCCAGCGAAGTGTCGTTGTCGGATGAACAACCGGCTGCAAGCATGGCGATGAGGCATGAACAAAAGAGATAAACTAAAGCGTGCACTCTCATGGTGAAATCCTCCTCTCATTATGGGAAGTTGCCCAAAGGGCTTGCAACTCCATTCCTGGAACAAAAAAGGCCGAGCTGCCACATGATTATCCGTGGTAGCTCGGCCATCTTCGAACGGAAGACCCGACGCTTTCCGCCCCCTTCTCGCGGAGGGTTTGGCTTTTCAGGATGTATCTAAAGTACTACTCTATAAGTATTATATCTCTTGTCAAGGGTGATGGTTCCCGTTTGGCGTTTTTGAATCGAAGTCATACCGAGAAAATAAGAGAAAGCCCATGCTTGCTTTATGTTTCCCTACTGGCTCCTGCACGATAACGAGTATTCTGAAATGCGCCGATGTGAACCGACTGGACAGATTAATGGTGAAAGCCGCCGCTGCAGGGGCGACAAAGAGACGGGCCTGGGACGCGAAAAGTTTTTTCCGCTAATCGGCAGTCCCCATGGGGCCGTAGCCAATGGGGACTGCCAGCGATGGTTTAACGGTTACAGAAGTTTCCATACATCCTCCCTATGCGGTGAAACGAACGAGTTGGGGGTTTCGGGGCGTCCCGGTCAAAACCCGATCGATGTCTTTCAATTCCTGTACATCAAGAACCACTGCGGGCTTCTTGCCTTCTTTTACGAAAAAGTGAATCCCGCTCTGTTTGTGGCCAGTATAACCTCTCCTTGACCAAACAAATATGATGTATAACAAAATATCGCAGCCGATTTTGAATCAGATCTTCATGTCTAATGGGAGGTGGTAAAAAACAACCTAGTGACCCGATATGTTTCCAGCTAAGTGAGATAGTTCAGTAAAATTGGAGTCGGATATCCTTCGTCATTCCCGTGGAAGCGGGAATCCAGAGGTGACACTTTCGAATGTCGCCTTTTTTTGCCTTAATCTCCCAAATCTCTCAACCAGATCATGAAAAATCCCTTTTAAAGGGCGGAGATGGGTAGAGTGAGGGGTTGGTAGGATAAGGCTGCTCCGCATTAAATTATTTCTTCTTTGCATCAGGCTGACAAAATTGACGTTTGACTTCTGCAAAAAACTTTAAGACAGCTAAACAGTATGAATAAATTAATTATATTGGGAGAAGTTGTGGTATAAATAATCAGTTTTTTGCTAGTGAAAAGTTTGCGCTGGAAGGTGTGGAGCTTGATTTCTGGCTGAAAAATTGTTCAGAAACTTTGGGAATGTCCTTGTGTAATTGATTTGGGTTTGCCAATAGTTAAATGGACTAGAATGCCTTTTGGAACCCAGTTCCATTGCGTGCCCTGCTTGAGCCGGCTCCACTCTCAGAGTGATGGAATGTTATGAGATTCGCCGTGGCAGGCTGTTTTATTGTTTTGTATTCATGCATTATGCGTAGTCTTTCAAGATGCTCCGATTGTGGTTCTTCCGGTCATGGATGACTCCTGATCATTGTCCATGTCAGCGACGGTGTCTCCAAGATTGTCGGTGAATGCGTGATCGACACGGTCGAGATCGTCCTAAGATGCCGGCGGGAAACAGATTTACGGGCCGATGCGGGAACCCTGCGGCCCAAGGATTAACAGAGGCGATGCGTCGCTGGGTGTCAGGGGGGACATGATAGATTATTTGCGAAACCGGGGTTGTCCCCTGCTGTAGACCCGCTTTGCTAAGGATTCCATGGATGATGCCCTGCATACCGAAAAGAATCTGCTACAAATGCTTCATGGAAAGCCGGAATCAGTCTGGAAGGCGCAATTAACCGAAAAATGTCTTCTTATTCTGACCGGAGACTGCTTCTAGGTCAAGTGCGTCTGCTACTTACCGTCGCTGATAAGTTATGACGCAAGCAAATTTACGGTTTTGGGCGATCTCTTCTGGGACTCTTTCAAATGCAGTGAAACGATGTCTGGAGCTGGTATTTGCTTTTGGGGTACGGTCTTCTTTACGACCAGTTTAACGCCCGGGATGATCTTGCTTCTATGCGGAGCTGGGCGTTAACGCCATCAGTGTTTATGCGATCATGTCGCGACAGTCGGTCAAATTCGGGGAAAAGTATCCGTCCCCTGCCAATCCCGGTGATGACTTCCTGTATAATCATTTCACCCACAAACAGTTTCTGGATTTTTGCTGCAACAACGGCAACAAGCCAATCCATGTCTTTGTCGGCATCACCATGTCCAAGGTTCTGTTCCAGAAGGGACAACCGCTGGTGCCAAACCAGCAGCCATTCTGGGATCATGATCTCGACGAGACCACCAGAGATAAGGCCGATTATCCGGCGGCACAAGAATTCACGATTATGAACGAAGAGGATGCCTAGCTCTGGTCCCATACCACCGGCACCTTCACGGGTATCAACCTCACCGACTAGTTTTACTCGCGGGCGATTAAATACGCGATGGTTGTCAAAACCAACGCACCAGACAGGTTGGTCGGCTGGGGCATTTGGTTTCTGGGCTGTGAATACCTACCGGTCCACCTATTTCAATAGCGTTCTGGGCAATGTGGATGTTTTTAATGACTATATAAATTTCAGTCAGATACATGTAAACACAAAGAAACCGGTAATTTTACGGAATTTAGCTGGCTTGTCGGCGGCGGTGAAGCTTC
>JAQUHN010000219.1 GCA_028683555.1 Geobacteraceae bacterium
CACCGATAAGCTTGACCTTCCCATCGACTACGATTCGCTGATCTCCGCGGGCGCCATGATGCGCTCCTGCGGCCTGGTGTTCATGGACGAGGACACCTGCATGGTGGACGTGGCGAAGTTCTTCCTGAACTTCACCCAGCTTGAGTCCTGCGGCAAGTGTACCCCGTGCCGTGAAGGCACGAAGCGTCTCCTGGAAATCCTCGAGCGCATTTGCGTCGGCGCTGGTGTGCCGGAAGACATTGAGACGCTGGAGCGTCTGGCCAAGGTTATCAAGAGCTCGGCGTTGTGCGCCCTGGGCCAGACCGCGCCGAACCCGGTCATGACCACCCTGCGCTACTTCCGTGACGAGTACGAAGCCCACATCATCGACAAGAAATGTCCGGCCGGACTGTGTGCCGAGTTGCTGACCTTCTGCGTTGTGAAGGACAAGTGCGTTGGCTGTGGCCTCTGCGTCAAGGCCTGCCCGGTCGGTGCCATCAAGGGCGAGAAGAAGCAGGCCCACGTCATCGACGGCAATGCCTGCATCAAGTGCGGCGCCTGCGTGCCCACCTGTAAGTTCAGCGCCATTGTCAAGGGGTAAGGACTGGTACCCGGCGTGTAAAGTTTTGAGCTGTTTACCGTAAACGAATTGAGAATTTAAAATCTTGTGAGACTAGAAGGAGGTAACACAATTGTCTACTGTTACTCTTACTATAAACGGCCAGGAGGTCACGGTTCCGGCGGGCACCACGGTGTTGGATGCTGCCTTGGGAGCCGGTTATTTTGTACCGACATTTTGTCATGATCCTGCCTATCCCGGTTACGGCGGCTGCCGTATCTGTGTTGTAGAAATCAAGGGTGCTAGAAATCTTCCGGCCTCTTGCGTTACCGCGGTAGCACCGGGGATGGTCGTTGAGACTGATTCACCGGCAGTTATGGAGGCCAGAAAAACCATTCTGGAACTTATGTTGGCAAACCACCCTGTTGACTGCATGACCTGCGGAAAGAGTGGTGAGTGCAAGCTTCAAGACTATGCATTCCGTTATGACGTAAAATCGGCAAATTTTGGTGGTGAGAAGAAAGATTACGAGTTTGACGATTCGAACCCGTACATCAATCGAGACATGAGCAAATGCATCGTGTGCGGCAAATGCGTCAGATCCTGCTCGGATGTCGAAGAGCGTGCCGTTATAAACTTTGCTTATCGCGGATTCAAGACCAAGGTCGCTCCGGCCCTGGACTCAAGTCTTGCCGAATCTGCATGTGTTTCCTGTTCCCGTTGCGTATCGGTATGTCCGGTTGGTGCACTTACCTATGCATCTCTTAACGGTAAAGCACGCGTCTGGGAAATGGAAAAAGAGCAGATTACCTGCACGTGGTGTGATGCAGGCTGCTTGTTTGACCTGGTGCGCAAAAACGGCGAGGTAGTCGGTGTTGTCGCCAAGGCTGCCGGAGAAGGCAGGCCGTTGTGTCTGAAGGGGCGGCTTGGATTGGAGTTGCGGTACAATGATACACCGCTGAAGCCGATGCTCAAGAAGGACGATGAGTTTGTTGAAGTGTCCTGGACCGAAGCTCTGGGGCTGGATGAAATACTCGACAAGTTGAAATAATTCGTGCATGGAGCGTTTTTCCTGACACAAGGAATTCGCCGGGAAAAACGCTCCTCTGTTTGAAAGTCAAGTGTTGTCGGGTATTGCTGCCGATTATCGAGCAATTTGTGCTTTCTGAAAACTGTTCATTGAAAACTTGATCAGATAGTATTTGCTTCATGGTGATCGGCATCGGTGCTTCTAGTTGACTTGGTTGTTTTTGTGTCACGCTGAATTGTGTATCCATCCAGAATATCTTCTGTTTAATATGAAAATATATATATCTGCCTGTAATAGCTGTTCCGCAGTGTAATAATCTCAGTAATAAAATATAATTCGTTGCATTTGCATGACACTGATGAGTTTTGGGTTGTTCTGCATTTGTAGTCAATAGGGTTTAGTGTCCGCAATTGATAGGTTGACTAGTGTATAACATTGTTTTTGACTGTATGCTTTTAAGTAAGGTAAACGTCATCATATCATTGTGTAAGGCGCATCTTAAAGTGAACCGTTATTTACATTGTGACATAACGGCGTGTTTTGCTGTCTGGATGTTGATACTATTATGATTATGTTGCTGTTTTGTTAAAGTATTAATTTCAAGTGAAATCGTGTTTATATTTTGATTGTGCCAGTAAAAAAATAGCTAATCATGTAAAAAACCGTTTGTTTTTTTTCTGTAATTGATGTACTTATACAAGCAGCATAGACATGTATATGTGTTTGGAGGCCCGTGAGCACTTTGATGGGCTACGGGCCTTCCTTTTTTGACACATCATGCGAATCAAAAGGTGAATGGTTATGAAATATAGCTCGCGCCTTGGAAATAGCGCGGAAGTAGTTGCAAGGTAATATGATTTTTCATCGTCTTTTACCGTCATTTTGACGGATGGGCTTAACTGAAGGACGATGCTGGTTTCTCTTGAATAGGTGCTGTTTATGGGAGTGAACAGTATTAATTGCTATTTACTGGGCTAAGTTCTTGTGGTGTATCACAAAACAAAAGGGAAAGGAAAATTGGAATGGTTAAGGTTTGTATTGACGGCAAATCAGTAGAGGTGCCCAAAGGGTCCATGCTCATTGATGCTGCCAAGGAAGCAGGCATAAATGTTCCGACACTGTGCTATCTGGATTTGCACAGCGCCATGTCAGGAGCGAACTCTTCCTGCAGGATCTGCATGGTTGAAGTGGCCGGGAGGAAAAACCTGGCAGCGGCATGTTCAACCCCTGTGATGGATGGGATGGACGTGAAAACGGATACCGAGAGGGTTGTAAATGCTCGGAAAATGATGCTTGAATTGCTTCTTTCCGATCATGAGCAGGAGTGTCTCACCTGTGCCAAGGCCGGAAAATGTACGCTTCAGGATCTGTGCTACGAAAATGATGTCAAAGAAAGCAGATTCCGCGGCATGATGAACAGCTTTCCTTCGGATGACTCCAACGAGTTCTATGTTCGCGACATGAACAAATGCGTAAATTGTCGCCGCTGCGTTAACGCCTGTGCCAGCTACCAGTGTACCGAAGCGCTCGATTTCGCAGGCAGGGGATTCAAGGCGCATCCTACTCCTCCCTTTGATGAGCCGGTTACCGAGTCGGTCTGTGTTTCTTGCGGTACCTGTGTCTCCGTCTGTCCGACCGGCGCGCTGCTGCCGAAAATGACAGAAAAATACCGTACCTGGGACGTGACGAAAACCCGGACGACCTGCTCCTACTGTGGGGTCGGCTGCTCCATGGATCTTCTTGTCAAGGGCGGAAAAGTTGTCGGCGTCGAGCCGGCTGACGGCGCTGCCAATAACGGCTTGCTGTGCGTCAAGGGTAGATTCGGCTACAACTTCATCAATCACCCTGACCGTCTGAAAAAACCGCTCATCAGGAAAGACGGCGACCTGGTCGAGGCGACCTGGGACGAGGCCTATGACCTGATTGTTGAAAAAATCACCAAAACCAAAAAGGACTTCGGCACCGAAGCTCTCGCCGGTTTGACATCAGCAAGGGTAACCAACGAAGAAAACTATCTTTTCCAGAAGATGGTACGCGCGGGGTTCGGCACCAACAATGTCGATCACTGCGCCCGACTTTGACACTCCTCGACAGTTGCCGGTCTGGCAACTACGCTTGGCAGTGGCGCAATGACCAACAGCATCGCAGAAGTAGTTAATTCTGATGTGGTCTTCATTACCGGATCCAACACCACAGCCGGGCATCCGGTTATCGGAGCAAGGATCCGTCAGGCAAAACAGAAGGGTGCAAAAATTATCGTTGCGGAACCAAGGGTAATTGATCTTGCAGCAGATGCGGACGTTTTCCTGCAGATTACTCCCGGTACCAACGTGGCGCTTTACAATGGCATGATGAACTACATCATCAGTGAAGGTCTGCAAAATGCAGAGTCGATTGCGGAGCGGACTGAAAAGTATGATGATCTCGTTGCAGCGCTTGCTGATTTTACACCGGAGAAGGCTGCAGAGATCTGTGGTGTATCGGCGGACGATATCAAGGCTGCGGCACGTTTGTATGCCGAGGCGCCTAAAGCCGCAATCTTCTATTCCATGGGTGTTACCCAGCATACAACCGGAACGGAAGGGGTTATGACCCTCTCCAACCTGGCGCTGTTGTGCGGCAATATCGGCATCGAATCCGGCGGGATTAACCCCCTCCGTGGACAGAACAATGTTCAGGGTGCCTGTGACATGGGTGGCCTCCCGGGAGATCTCCCCGGTTACCAGAAGGTAACCAATCCCGACGTGCTCGCCAAGTTCGAAAAGGCTTGGGGTGTAAAGCTTTCCGACAAGCCCGGTGGTACTCTCACCGAAATCGTCCACAAAGCCGGCCATGGCGACATCAAGTTCCTCTACATCATGGGTGAGAATCCGATGGTTTCCGACCCGGATCTGAACCACGTAGAAGAGGCGCTGAAAAAAACCGAGTTCCTGGTCGTACAGGACATCTTCCTCACCGAAACGGCGCAGTTGGCGGATGTCGTGCTGCCGGCCGCTTCCTTTGCCGAGAAGGACGGTACTTTCTCCAATACGGAACGTCGTGTACAGCGGGTTCGCAAGGCCATAGAACCGGTTGGTCATAGTAAAGCCGACTGGGTAATACTGATGGACATTCTGAACAGGCTCGGCATAAAAGAGCAGTACAGTAGTCCTTCGGAGATTCTTGCTGAAATATCTTCCGTTACCCCTTCATATGCTGGCATCAGCTATGAAAGACTGGAAGATTTGGGAAGCCTTCAGTGGCCTTGCCCGACGGCAGATCATCCGGGAACAACATACTTGCATAAGGCTGCAATTGCTCGAGGCAAAGGTCTGTTCCGTCCGACCGAGTACAAGCCGAGCAACGAGCTTCCTGACGCCGAGTATCCGTATATCCTTACCACCGGTCGAGTACTGTACCATTACCACACTCGTACCATGACGGGCAAAGTTGCCGGCTTGAACAAGCTCAGCCCTGAGTCCTTCATCGAGATCAATCCGGCTACGGCAAAGAACCTTGGCATTGCCGACGGATCCAAGGTGACGGTATCTTCCCGAAGGGGCGATATCACCACGGTTGCCAAGATTACCCAGGCAATTAAAGAAGGCGTGTTGTTCATGCCTTTCCATTTTGCCGAAGGTGCGGCAAACGTTCTTACCAATCCGGCTCTTGACCCGATTTCCAAGATTCCGGAGTATAAGGTCTGTGCGGTGAAAATATCACCGTTTGACCGAGTTTCCGATTACGCCTGATCACTACTGATTGCCCCTGAGTAAGGCTGATTAAAGCCCGGTGCTTCATCCCAGTGGAGCACCGGGCTGTTATGAAAAGTTATTTTCAAACAGCGTTATTTTGTGCTTTAATTTTCTGTGCGGATGCAGTATAGAAAACTAAACTATTTTTAGGGGGAGTAACAATGAGTAACGAGAATCTTATGTCGAAACGATGGTTGATTGCCGGCGCTGGCATCGTCTTGCAGCTGATTCTGGGGACCGTCTACGCCTGGTCTGTGTTCAAGAAACCTCTGATTGCAGCCCATGGCTGGAGTGAGCCGGCTGTCCAAGGCACCTTCATGATCATCATTGCGATGATCGGCCTTTCCGCAGCCTTCGGCGGCATGCTGGTGGACAAGA
>JAQUHN010000220.1 GCA_028683555.1 Geobacteraceae bacterium
CGATACCACGTCTGCCGAGTCCTTCTTCGGTTTTGACGGTAAAAAACTTCTCAAAAACCGACTCTTGATGTTCTTCGGGGATTCCGTACCCAGTATCGGCAATAACCGCCAGGAAGTACTTCCCGTCCACCTTGATCCGGTCTTGATATTTCACCGGGACGGAGGCAATAAACTCTTTTTCATCACCGCCAGTAATGCGGGTGGAAACCAGGATCTTTCCACCGGTAACGCTGTAGTTGATTGCATTTGAAAGCAGGTTCCCTATTGTTCTTTTTATGCGGAAAAGGTCACAATTAAGCTCGATTACCGGGGGGGTAGGCTCGAATCTGACCTCAAGCTTCTTGTCTTCCAGGAACAGGGCAACTTCTTGAATGCATGTGGAAATCACATTGTTTATGTCGAAATCATTTCTATGCAGTTCGAAGCGTCCGTTATCATCGCGGAATATGTCGAGGAAAGCATTGACCATGCTGCCGAGTTGGTCGTTGGTGCTGATCGCCAGTTGCATGATCTTTTTCTGGTTTTCGTTGATCGAACCGAGCCTTTCGGTTGACAGGAGTTCCAGGGTCTTGTTGATTGCCAGGATCGGATTGCGCATATCGTGGGTCAGCATCCCCACCAGGTCCTCCTTCATTTTCTCGACCTGTTTCTCTTCCGTGATGTCACGCAGAACAACCACATAGCCGGCTACCACCCCATCCTCGTCATTGACCCGCGAGATGGATACCTGGACGGGGAAGGCGGTTTTGTCGTGTTTCAATGCAGTGAATTCAGCCCGGCAGTTATCCATGATCCCTCTGTCAAGCTTGTCCTTGCATTCCTTGACGACATCGCCATTTTCCAGGAAATTGCTGAAGTGGCGCCCGTAGAATTCTTCGCGCGGGTAGCCGAAAACGTCGAAACAAACTTCATTGCTCATGACAATAGCGCCGTTCGGGTCCAGTGAAATGATGCAGTCTGAAACACTGTTTATCAGTTTGTTCAGATATTCCTTCGATTGTTTCGCCAGCAGCATTTTCTGGAGCCCCAGATCGCTGATCGTCTGCGTGATGACCGACATCAGATTGACGATTTTCCTGAGCCGTGCCCGCTTTATGCGCGGGATCTTCTTGAGAGCCTGCAGGTAACCGTCGATGTCTTCGATGCCGATGGCCTTGGCGCGTTCGATCGCTTCCTCATCGGTTATCGGTTCTTCCAGAACCTGTCCGCCATTAAGATTGCCGAGATGATGACCCTCGACAATGATCGGTGTGGCGCAATCCACGAGGCCTGCATTCAGGCAGTCGTAAACATAGGGCTCCTTTTGATCCATCGCCATTTTGCCACCGTAGGCGTCGCTGTGGTAACACCGGAGTCTTCCTTCATCGGTAGCACGACAATAATTTTTGCAGAACCTGGAAAAATTCGATTCACTGGAAATTGGCTGTCCTTCAGTATCTGCTATGACGGAACCGATTCCGCAGGCCTCATTGACTGCCTGAAGAATTTCATCCAGTTTTTCCTTGGGTATCAGATCCAGTAATTGGATTGACTGCTTCATCTTTCGGCTTCCCTTTTCGGTCGGTAAAAGAAAGGGCAACCACCATTGGCGCCCTTGTTTTTGATGACATTGAAATAAACGCTGGCTTATTCTATCAACTTATGATGTTTGGCCTTCATTACCGCGTCGAGTCGGCTCTTGGCATCCATTTTCCTGAATATGCTCTTCATATGGGTCTTTACTGTTTCAATACTCAGGTACAAACAGGAGGAGATCTGCTTATTGTCTTTTCCTTCTGCAAGGCAATGCAGGATCTGCATCTCTCTTTTGGTGAGGCAGAAATCCTGGCCATCACTGTCGGTCATCGCCTGTTGGGGGGATATCCCCAGGTCCAGTAGATAGGGGGATACGATCTCTGTTCCTTCATTGAAACAGGTGATTATCTCAACCAGGTTGTCTATATCCACCGTTTTCATTATGTAACCGTTTGCACCGGCGCTCATGGCTTCCCTGATGTAGTTTTCATCGTTATATGTCGAGAGGACGAGGATTTTCATTTCGGGAAAAATCTTTCTCAATACCCGTATGGCTGCGGTTCCGGAAAGACCGGGCATGTCGATGTCCAGCAGGGCGACATCGGGCATAAGCGCCTTTATTTTTTCAATTGCATCAAAACCGTTATCCGCCTCCCCGACTACTGTTATGTTGTCCTTAGCCTGGAAAGCAAGGCTCAAGCCCATTCTAAGCAAAGGATGGTCATCGGCGAGAAATACTCTAACGGGTTTTTTGTTGCCCATGGGATATCCTTTAGAAGGCGGAGGAATAGTACTCCACTTGATTTTGTGCGAAACCGCCCACATTTCTACTTACGGCATTATCTAATTTATTACCATGTAATAGAACAAAAAAGAATCACCCGACCGAGTGAACGATATCACTCAAAAGGGGCATTTTGCCATGATGTTCACTCGTTATCGATGGCGAGGTGTGGCCGCCAGGAATTGCAGGTACTTCAGTTGTCGAACAAGACACGTTGAGAGGGCTCGGAGCCTGGCAGGCAGCAACCCTGCAAAGTCGTGCGGAGAATAGTACGATAATCTTGATTCTTCACACCAGGCAACCGGCTGGCCTGATGTGATTGGTTTCGGTGCCTGCTGTCAGTTATCGTGGTTGAAGGAAATTTTCCAGTTCTTCCCGCGCCTGGTCGTAGTTTTCCAGGGAAAGAATACGATCTTCGGTCCATTCCCGGGTTTTGTAGTAGACCTTGTCATAGTAGTTTTCCAGCAGTCCTTTCATGAAAGGACGGAGTTCCCACCTTGCCAGGTACCCGGCAATTTCGTCGTATTTGTCACCGCCGAGCTTTTTCCTGATTCTCAGTAAAGCGGCGGCCATTTCATCCCGGTACAGTTCCTTGCCATACTCGGAGATCAGGCGGTCGATTCGAGTCTCCATCGAGGTCTCGCACCAAATCTTGATACCATCTTTCATCACTTCGTATACGTTGCCCGGCAGTGAAATCCTGCCGATTCGTTTGCTTTCACCTTCAAGGATAATCGGTACTCCCCGCGGTGATTTCCGCAACTCGTCCCAGAGGAGGCATTCAAAATGCTTCTGGTTGACTGTCTGGGAAATGCCCAGTGCACCGAAGGCGGATCCCCGGTGTTCCGCAAGACCTTCCAGGTCGACAACCGTGTAACGATCAGTCTTTATCCGGTGAAGGAAGACAGTTTTGCCGGACCCGGTCAGGCCGTGGAGTACGACCAGGGGGCCGTTGGGGCAGAACGGTTCAAAATAGGCAGAGACGTATGCGCGGAACGACTTGTATCCCCCCTGCAACTGGACTGCCTGAAAACCGCACAGGTCAAGAATCGAGACGACCGTCTTGCTGCGCAGCCCGCCGCGCCAGCAGTAGACCAGAATTGGCCGGTCGCCTGCCATTGCTGCGATTTTCGCTACAATATCCGGGAAGCGTGCTGCGGTTATTTCCAGACCGCGCAGCCTCGCAAGGTGCGGGCCCTGTTGCTTATACAGTGTGCCGATTTCAACCCGTTCGTCGTTATCCAGCAGCGGGACGTTTACCGCCCCGGGAAGGTGGTCTTCTGCAAATTCAAGAGGAGTACGGACATCAACCACGAGGTGGCTGTCAAGCAGTGATTCGGTAAATTCGACAGTGGCGGGCACGGATCATTCTCCTGGTGAAACAGGTTGATAAGCTAAAAAACGAGGCAACAGTCTGACCTGAAATACCTTCAGGTGATTAAAAGCCCGTATGCGGTACAATTATTTCAATGGGTATTTCACGGTAAGGTTTTTACTGTTACGGGCTGGCTTGACAAAAACCGTAGTCGCTTAGTGAGAAATGAAAGACATACTAGAGATATCATATGCGCCCGATCTTCGCAATTCAATCCATGCCCTTCCGATCGGGGAAGTCTATCGGCTGCTTGCCAGCGGGCCGGATGGCCTGTGCTCGGATGAGGTTGCGCAGCGTCGTAAGCGATTCGGGTTCAATACTATCCGAGAGGGTCGAGTAAAACCTCTCTATCTCAAGTTTCTCGGCAACTTCACCCACCTGATGGCCATTCTGCTCTGGGTCGGCGGAATTATCGCTTTTGTTGCCCGGTTGCCGCAGCTGGGTTGGGCAATCTGGGCGGTTATCGTCATCAACGCGGTATTCTCCTTCTGGCAGGAATATAGGGCGGAAAAGGCCTTGGCGGTTTTACGCGGGCTTCTCCCTGTCACCGTTGTCGTGCTCCGTGACGGGCAGGAGCAGAAAATTCCGGCTGTTGAACTGGTTCCCGGTGATGTGATGCTCGTTGCCGAGGGTGATCATGTTTCCGCGGACGGTCGCTTGGTGCTGGAGGCCGAGTTGCGGGTCGACCAGTCTGCTTTGAGCGGTGAATCGCACCCGATCCGCAAAACAGCCGAGGTGGTGCCACAGGCAGGCATGGCTCGCGCCGAACTATCCAATCTGGTTTTCGCCGGCTCCAGCGTGGCGTCTGGAAACGGCCGGGCGGTGGTATTTGCCACCGGCATGGAAACCGAGTTCGGCAAGATCGCCGCTCTTACGTTGAGCATTGAAGAGGAGCTGAGTCCGCTGCAGAAAGAGATCAACCGCATGACCCGGGTGGTTACGGCGCTGGCGGTCGGTATCGGGGTGGTATTCTTTTTTCTGTCTGTCGTCGTAGTGCAGCGGCCGCTGAGTTCGGGTTTTCTCTTCGCTCTGGGAATGGTCGTGGCATTCGTTCCGGAGGGGTTGCTTCCGACGGTGACACTCGCTCTGGCCATGGGGGTGCAGCGAATGGCCCGGCGCAACGCCCTGATCAAGAAGCTTTCCTCGGTGGAAACGCTTGGCTCATGTACCGTGATATGTACCGACAAAACCGGTACTCTTACCCAGAACGAGATGACGGTTCGCGATATCTGGGTTGCTGGCCGGAGGCTGTCGGTCAGCGGTTGCGGTTATGCTCCCGAAGGCCGATTTGTCGAGGCGGGCACGGTTGTTCCCTGTCAGCTTTCGGGAGAACTGCGCACACTGCTGGTTGCTGCCGCACTTTGCAACGATTCGCGTATCATTGCTCCCGACGAAACCGTTTCCTGCTGGACGGTGCTGGGGGATCCCACCGAAGCTGCTTTGAAGGTGGCAGCGCTCAAAGCAGGTATCGATCCGGAACAGGAAATCGTTAAACTGCCGCGTTTGCGGGATATTCCTTTTGATTCGCGCCGCAAGCGTATGAGCACCATTCATCAGGTTTCGGGTTATGAGGGGGCGGGGTGGCATCACGAGTTTTGCCGACCGGACTCGCAACCTGGCTTGATCGCCTTTGTTAAGGGTGCGCCGAAAGAAATTCTGACGCTTTCCCGCAGTATTCGGATTGCCGGGTCAGATCGGCTGCTGACCGAAGATGTTCGTGGAGAGATAATGAGGGTCAACGACGACTACGCCCGTAATGGCCTGCGGGTGCTTGCCGTGGCTTGTCGTCCGCTGCCTCCGGGCCATAGTGACCATGCTGCCGAGACGGTAGAACGTGATCTGGTCTTTCTCGGGTTGATGGCAATGATGGACCCCCCGCGCCAAGAGGTAGCCGCGGCGGTAGACATGTGCCGTCGCGCCGGTATCCGCATTATCATGATTACCGGGGACTATGGGCTGACGGCGGAGAGCATAGCCCGTCGAGATCGG
>JAQUHN010000221.1 GCA_028683555.1 Geobacteraceae bacterium
GTGATTATTCTTCGCTTGGGGGTCGAATATGCCGCTTTATGAATTCTACTGTTCCGAATGTCATTCCATCTTCACCTTTCATTCCCGGAGGGTAAATACCGACAAACGTCCTGTCTGCCCCCGCTGTGGTAATCCCGAACTGGAGCGGCAGGTTTCCAGCTTTGCCGTTTCCGCGGGGCGAAAAGAAGAGCCGCTCGATGGCATACCGGATTTGGACGGTGACCGGATGGAAAAGGTTATGACGGCGCTTGCGGGGGAGATGGCAGGGGTCGATGAAAGTGATCCGCGCCAGATGGCCCGCTTCATGCGCCGGATTAGCGAGGTTTCCGGCCTGGACCTGGGCTCGGCGGTGGAAGAGGCGATCAGGCGTCTCGAGGCTGGAGAAGGTCTGGAGAAGATCGAGGAAGATATGGGCGGCCTACTGGATGGTGAACGCCCTTTCGGCCGGGAGTCAGCGAGGCGGGTGCAGAGACGCTTAATTCCTCCGGAGCGAGACGAAACCCTTTATGTGTTGGAATAACCGCTAGCGGATTCCTGTCGATGCCGGCTCAGGACCGTTGCAGTGCAAAAGCCCCGGAAAACATTCTCCGGGGCTTTTTTGTACAGTACCAGGGGGCGAGCGTCACCGGTCAGGCGGTGAGTCGCTCCATGGCTTCGCGGTATTTCTCGGCGGTTTTCCGGACGATCTCCTCCGGAAGCGGCGGAGCCGGGGCCTGCTTGTTCCAGTCGAGGGTTTCCAGGTAATCGCGCAGGAACTGTTTGTCGAAACTGGGCTGGGAGCATCCCGGACGATAGCCGTCCTTTGGCCAGAAACGACTGGAATCGGGGGTGAGGCACTCGTCGATGAGAATCAGTTCCCCATCGCAGATGCCGAATTCGAATTTCGTGTCAGCGATGATGATGCCGCGGCTGTCGGCGATTTCCCGTGCTTTGCGGTAGATATCCAGGGTTGCCTTGCGCGCCTTTTCTGCAATGTCCTTGCCGCACAGTTCGACCATTTTTTCGAAGGGAATGTTTTCATCGTGATCTCCGATCTCGGCCTTGGTCGAGGGGGTAAAGATCGGTTCTTCCAGGCGTTCCGACTCTGACAGTCCCGGGGGCAGGGTGATGCCGCAGACGGCGCCGGTTTCCCGGTATTCCTTCCAACCGGAACCGGCCAGGTATCCGCGGACGATGCACTCCACCGGCAGAGGGCGGGCCTTTTTCACCAGCATCGAACGCCCCGCCAGGATTTCCGCGTATTTGCCACATACGGCGGGGAACTCCCGGATATCGGTCGAGATGAGATGATTGGCAATGACGTCTTCCATCTGCTGGAACCAATGGGCCGAAATTTGGGTGAGAACTTCTCCCTTGCCGGGGATCCCTTCCTCCATGATCACATCAAAGGCGGAAATCCGGTCGGTTGTCACGATGAGCAGCGCATTGCCCAGGTCATAGATATCGCGGACCTTGCCGCGTCCTGCCCGAGGCAGGTCAGGGAAATCAGTTGATAAAACGAGCTTTGTCACAAGAGCCTCCTGTTTAACGGTAAAAATAGCTAGGGGATGCCGATCGGCATCCCCTTTGGATTACTATACGCTGGTTGGTGATGGACGTGAGCTTTGGCTCAGTCCGTTGTCAGGGCAGGGTTGATGACGATCTTTGCCTTGTCTCTGAGACCTTTCAACCATGCTTCCTGAGCCTCCTGCTGTTTTCGCGGCAAGAGAATCCGGCGAATATTCTCTTTTTCTTTTTGAAAGCCGGCACTATCTGCCTCGATTCTTTCTTTCAAGCGCATGGCGTACCAGCGGCCGTTGATGGAAAATGGCGTTTTCGCGACAGGAGTTGCCGGTTTCAGCAGCATTGCCGCCTCCATGGCGTCTCTCGATGTCCCGATAGACGGAATTTTGCCTTGACCTGAATAGGAGAAGATTCCTGTTGTCTGAAGTGTACCCGAGTATTCGCCTTTTTGCATCTTCTGCAGTGCTTCTTCAGCCTTTTTTCGTGCCAGTTCGAAGGATTTCTGGTCGATCACCTTTTTTTCTATTTCGCTCCTGACCTTGGCCAGAGGTGGGACAATAGAAGGATTCCGCGCCGTAACCTTGAACAGATAGACGCCTTTTTGCGTTTCCAGCGGTCCGCCCAGTTCACCCTGTTTTGTGGCAAAAGCCTTCTTGATGACATCACTCTCACCGGCTAGTGCGGCCGGTATGTTCTGCTGGCTGAACAGCGGCGTTTCGCTCACCGGAACGTCGAGCATGCGGGCGGCCGCGAGCAGATCATTGGCGGCGAGGTTTTTGTTGAGGGCGATGGCCACCTGCTCATAGGCCTGCTTTGCCGCCTTAAAGGTAAGCGCGTCACCTTTGACTCTTTCCTTGACTGCCTCGAGGGGGAGTATCCCGTCTTTGCCCTGGTAGCGGTCGATATTTTTCTGATAGTAGGTCTGGATCTCGTCGTTGCTTACCGAGAGCTTCGGCAGGAGTTTGGCCGGAGTCAGGAGTAAAAAGGAAAGTTTGATTTCTTCCCGGGTCATGTATTCCTTTGCATGCTGCTGCAGGTAGGCGTTCAGTTCTTCGTCAGTCACTGTAACGCTGTTTCGCACATCGGCCGGTGCAATGGAAATAAACTGCAACTCGATCTTGTCGTTCGTTTTTTTGAAGTGCTGGAGGAGATCCTGCTCGGTGAGGGTTACCTTGTCGGCGATAGACTTGCCGGCTTTGGAGACAATCAGATCCTGCCGAATGCTGTTCTCGAAGTTGCTGGGGGTGAGATGGTTCATGCTCAGAACCTGCTCATAGAGCTTCTTGTCGAAAACGCCGTCTTTCTGGAAATAAGGCATCTTGGAAATTGCATCCACCATTTCCTCATCGGAGACCTTGATGCCCATCTTCTTTGCTTCCTGCCTGACGAGTGTCGTGTTGATCAGGTTGTCGAGAGTGGTTTTGCGAAGATTGAGCTGCTTTTCGATCTCGGGAGTGACTGGTTGGCCGTAAATCTGCCGGATGGAGTTTTTGGCATTTTCGTAGTTTTTGAGGTAGTCATCGTAGGCAATTTTTTCACCATTTACCTTGACGGCATAGCCGGAGCCCTTGAGTCCTTCACCGCCTTCTCCCCAGATGAGAAAAATTGTACCTACAAAGGACAGGACGATAATGCTGAATACAGCTTTTATAATGATTGACTGCTTATACTTTCTCATGATTCCAAGCATCGGTTGAGAACTCCTTTTCGGGAAATTGTTCAGAAAAATTACTATGTAACGGCACGGCATACTAATATAATCAAGGATCAAAAGCAACTGGAGATTGATTCGATTTTCTCTCTTGCCAGTGGAGACGGTTTTTGTTACCATTCACCATTCTGGTATTTAGCCAGAAGATCCGTCAAATTTACGATGAAGGGAGCAGCGATGCTCAAGATATTTGATTATATATTCGGCATGTTTTCCAGCGATCTGGCCATTGACCTGGGGACGGCCAACACCCTGGTCTATTTGAAGGGCAAGGGTGTTGTCGTCCGCGAGCCTTCCGTGGTTGCCGTGCAGAAGACCTATGGTGGCCAGCAAAAGGTGCTGGCGGTCGGTATGGAAGCAAAAAAAATGCTTGGCCGCACGCCGGGCAGCATTACCGCCATCCGTCCGATGAAGGACGGGGTTATTGCCGATTTCGATATAACGGAGGAGATGCTCCGTTATTTTATCCACAAAGTCCACAACCGGAAGACCCTGGTTCGTCCCCGCATCGTGATCTGCGTGCCTTCGGGCATTACCCAGGTGGAGAAGCGGGCGGTCAAGGAATCTGCCGAGTCGGCCGGCGCTCGCGAGGTGTACCTCATCGAAGAGCCGATGGCTGCGGCAATCGGCGCCGGACTCCCGATTACCGAGGCAAGCGGCAATATGATCGTCGACATCGGCGGAGGAACCACGGAAGTCGCAGTGATCTCGCTGGCAGGTATTGTCTATACGAAATCGGTTCGTGTCGGCGGCGACAAGATGGACGAGGCGGTTGTCCAGTACATCAAGCGCAAATACAACCTGCTGATCGGTGAGCGGATGGCCGAGCATATTAAAATCGAAATCGGCGAGGCATATCCCGGCGACATGGTGCAGACCATGGAGGTCAAGGGCCGCGACCTGGTATCCGGAATTCCGAAGACAACGGAAATCGATTCCAACGAGATCAGGGAGGCGCTTTCCGAGCCGGTCAACGCCATCGTCGAAGCGGTTCGCATCTGCCTGGAGCGGACTCCTCCCGAACTGGCTGCCGACATCGTCGATAAGGGAATTGTCCTTGCGGGTGGTGGCGCACTGTTGCGCAACCTTGATCTCCTGCTTCGCGAAGAGACCGGTCTGCCGGTGGTGATTGCCGAAGATCCCCTTTCCTGTGTTGTGCTTGGGTCCGGCAAGGTGCTTGATGAACTGAACCTGCTGCGCCGGGTGGCGATCAGTTCCTGATCCTTGCTCGTGGGATGCATTGTCTTGTGCCGGGACGATTGTTTTATCATCACGCCCTCCTGTAATCGCAGGCTGCGGAAACTGCCATGAGCCAGGCCGTTAGGCGGGGGGGTGGAATGCAGCCCGCTGTTCTGGTGCAGGAACAGGCGATGGTGCGAGTGCCGTGCTACCTGGCAGAAGGAACTTCACGGCAGATTTTCAACAGCCTGTTCAGGCACGGATCATTTCCTCCCGCCATGTCGAACACCCTTTCAGACTATCGTCGGAGTTCATGCCTCGGTTTGCCGAGGCCCCTGTCCCGCCATTTTCGGAACAACTAAATGTGCAGCGCAGATACCGATATCATCATCCCCGTCTGGAACCGACCTACGGAAACCCGCGACTGCCTCGCAGCTCTGGTGGAGCATTCCCGTGACGCACGCCTTATCCTGATGGATTGCGGCAGCGACCAGGAAACCGAGCAGATGCTCCATGAGTTCGCCGAGTTTCTCGACAGTCGGGCGCTGCTGCTGCGAAGTGAAAATGCCCACGATTTCGTTGCAACGATCAATCGCGGTCTGGCCAAGTCTACGGCGTCTCTTTCAATAATCATGCGTACCAGTTCCCGGGTTACGGCAGGCTGGCTGGAACCGCTGCGGGAGGCATCGCTCGAGCCTGATGCAGGTGTCCTGGTCCCTCGCCTTATCCACGCTGGTCCCGCAACGTTTCCGGGCGTCCACCAGGACCAGGCTGCTCGCGAGGCATGCCACGGTTCTTTCGCCGTGCTCGGCATCACGCGGAAACTTCATGATGCGGTCGGTGGTTTCAACGAGCGGCTCGACAATGGTGTCTGGTGTCTGAAGGACTACTCCCGGTCTGCCGACCGGGCGGGATTCCGCACCCTTCGCGTTACGGGATCATCGGTCCTGTGTCGGGAGAAAATACTCTATGGCTCTCTCGAACGGCGGGAAAAAGTTTTGCTGGAAAGCATCGCTGCCTATACGGCCCGTTGGGGAGAGGCGCATGTGTTCTGTACCTTTCTCGCGGCGGAATTCGACCGGGAAGCTCTCGGTACGGTGTTCAATTCCATGCTTTCTGCCGCCCGTCAAGGACAACAAGTGTTTGTTTTTGCGCCCCCTTCCGTGTACCGTGCGATCGTTTCCGCTTCGCTCCACAATCTTCACGACAACATCCTGGTGGAAAAGCTTCCCAGATATTTTCTTT
>JAQUHN010000222.1 GCA_028683555.1 Geobacteraceae bacterium
AACATCGAATAGCGCATGGCAGAATGAATTGACGATGGCAACTCATCCTTTTGCGGAAGATATTTTTCCAGTGATTCATCAACCAGTTCCTGCATTTTCTTCAAGTAACTCTTTAAGTCCATATCGTATCTCGATTCAAGTTGATTTTTTACTGCTCTTCTTCCAGGGAAAAATCCCTTTTCACAAAAGCGCCGTCTTTCTGCTTCAGCAGCAGCTCCACTTTCCGCTCTGCTTCGTCAAGTTTCTTGACACAGAAATTGGCGGAACGGACGCCCTCTTCAAAAACCTTCAGAGATTCTTCCAGTGACAAGTCGCCACTTTCCAGCTTTCGCACCGCATCTTCCAGTTTTTTCAAGACAGTTTCAAATTTCTCAGCTGCCATAGTACCCATTTCCTCCCGCTTGCGTTCTGTGCATTATACGGAATCCGTCCTGCCAGTCAAGAAAGACGGATACGGTTCATTATTTGTAGCTCGCGCCTAACCTCAAGACCCCTCTTCCGTCAGGGACTCTACAATACAGGAAGCACTGCCATGCCGGAAGGTTACCGCAACCAGGTCCCCCGGACGAAGCTGGTTGCTGTTCCGTACAATTCCGCCATCGGCACGGGAGCGAACAATGGCGTAACCCCGCTCCAGTGTCGCAAGCGGAGACAGGGCAGACAGCCGCGCCGAACTCACGATGCTTTTTTCGCGAACCTCTTCTATCCTGCGGCGTATGCCGGTCACCATTCGATCCACGGAAATCAACAAGCGCTCCCGGGAGCGCTCCACTTCCAGAGCCGGATTACCAATATGCAGACGGTGCGAAAGCCCGGAGAGACGCTCCCGGGACAGGCGAAGAGCCCCCAGCAAGCCTCGGTCACAACGTTCGGACAGATCGTCTACCCGCTGCATGAGGTGGCCGATCCAGAGTGACGGATCTTTCAGAGAGGAAAGCAGACCTTCAACCCTGTCCTGCGATCCCTCAAGCGTGTGCTCCATTGCCAGCCGCAGACGATGTGACAGGTTGCTCAATTCAGCATCCAGTTCCTGCCTGCTCTTGACAACCAGCTCAGCGGCAGCCGATGGCGTGGCTGCGCGAAGATCGGCGACAAAATCGGCAATAGTGAAATCCACTTCGTGCCCTACCGCGGAAATTACCGGTATTCGCGATGCATGGATCGCCCTCGCCACCAGTTCCTCGTTAAAAGCCCAAAGGTCCTCCAGGGAACCGCCGCCACGGCCGACGATCAGTACATCCACTTCTCGGTAGCGGTTAAAGTCACGAATCGCTGCGGCAATTTCTGCCGCGGCCCCCTCTCCCTGGACCTTGACCGGCCGTATCAGCACCCCGACGCCGGCATGGCGACGTCGCAGTACAGTCAGGATGTCATGAATGGCAGCGCCGCTGGTGGACGTAACGACACCGATTCGACGCGGCAATCCCGGTAGAGGTTTTTTTCGTGCCTCATCGAAAAGTCCTTCCCGCGCGAGTTTTTCCTTCAATTGCACAAAGGCAAGCTGCAGTGCGCCGATTCCTTTCGGCTCCAGGTATTCGGCAATGAACTGATAGTCGCCGCGCTGATCATAGACCGACACCCGCCCCCGCAGAACCAGTGCCATGCCGTTCTGGAGTTTGAATTTCAGAACCCGGGATGAGGAACGAAACACAACGCAGCGAATCTGTGCGCCGGCATCTTTCAGCGTAAAATAAAGATGGCCCGAAGCGGGAACCGCCAGGTTTGAGACCTCGCCCTCCACCCAGACATGCTCGAAATTCTCTTCGATAACTCCTCGAATCAACGAAGTCAACTGGCTAACGGTGAGAATTCTTTTTTCTGCAAACATGTCTTCCCTTTCCTCCCCGATCGACGAACGTTTGGTAAACGCTCTCGAGGCGAGCATTTTCTGGCAGAGACCGCTACCACCCCTAACCAAAGATCCCAACATACTGTTATAGCAGTGTTTTTCAACCGACATCGACTACAAATAAAGTATCAGTTGACCGTTCTCGACCCTTTATAGTACCATCACCCGCTATGAAAAATTATCCCTATGTCATAACCATATCATCGGAAAAAGGCGGGGTCGGCAAGACCACTCTTGCCACGAACCTGGCAATCTATCTCAAGGCGCTTGCCGAAGATCTTCCCGTATCGGTCGTTTCTCTGGATAACCACTTCACCGTGGATAAAATGTTCAGCATCAAAGGACAGAAGACAACCGGAGATGTAACTGACCTACTGCTGGAAACGCCTGGAGCATCCCTGCTCCATACCGGCCAGTACGGGGTCGATTATATCCCATCATCCATGGCCCTCGACGACTTGAGGGATGCCATCAAAGGGGCGATGGTTCTGTCCCGACTGCTGGCTATTTCCGAGATCCCGGGTATTCTCATTATAGACACCCGACCTGAGTTGAACATCTTTACCCAGAATGCACTGTATGCCGCTGACCGAGTCATCATCCCGGTAAAAGACATGCCGAGCCTTGAAAATTGTCGTAACATCTTCGACCTGTTCGACAAACGGGGCCTCGACAAGAAGGCCTTGAGCATCATGCCCTGCCTGATCGACGCAAGGATCAAATACCAGGGACCATTCAAGGACCACAAGTCGCTGCTGCGGGCCTTCGCTATCAATCGGGGCTATCGCTGCAGTGAAGGATATATTTCCAAAAGTCCTAAGGTGGAGAGCCTCAACACCAACCCAGAAGGGAAAATCTACCCGATCCTCACCCACGCCCGGGGTACCGATGTGTACGGACAGTATACCCAGCTTGGTCGGGAGATCCTGGATGAATATCGCAGCGTGCAGCAGCCCCGCTCCATGCTTTTTCACCAATGGTTGGTCTCTGAGGAGACCCGAAAAGCCGAATCATTGCAAAACCGGCTTTCCCGCCTGAAAGACACCTGCCTGCTTTGCGGGGACAACATGGCGCCGAATAACGCTCGAAAACCCTCTTTTTACTATGAGGCATCAGATGGTGGCGCCTGCGGGTTCCTCGATGAACACTGCGGTTCGACATTGCTGCTTTCCTGCCTCTATGACACACAGCCCACACTGCAGGAAAACGACCCGCTGCTGCTCATGTTCCGCGAGTCGGCCCGGGAATCGGTTTATGCCATACGACCGTTTCGTAACGGCACAAACCCTTGCGCTGATGTCCGGCGGTTCACCATGGATGGATCGCCGGTACAAAAGAAAATCCACCCTCTCGTCGAATTTGAAGAGAAAGGGTTTACGAAAACGAAAAATGCGCTCTATTCGTTTCTCTTCGAAGCGCTTGGCGAATATCCCGGCAAGATGCGCGACGCTTTCCTCATGATCTACCCGACCAATCCGCAGCGACCGGAATCAGTTCTTGCCGAGGAAACATACAAGCGCTTGGTGAAAATGATGCGTCACGTAGCACAGCAAATCGGTGAAACATCTCATCTCACCAATGTCGAGACGTAAACAAAGCGTATGCCTTGACTCCGCATGATCGGGAGCTGTTCTGCAAGCGCCCGGATCGTAGCCTGGTGAGGATGGCAGATCCCGACGGCGCTCCCTCTTTTTACGGCCACTCGTGCCAGACTTGCCAACTGCAGCTTGATAGCGGAAACATCCGCGCTGTTGTCCAGGAAAGGCGCGGATCTTGCTGTTGCCTTGAGTCCCATCTGCCGCGACAGGGTCAGGCCGACCGATTTCGGTGTAGTCATGCTGTCGACAAAAAACATGCCGTTTTCCTTCAGCACGTCCAATACAATTCCCATTTTCTTACGATCCTCGGTAAAACGTGACCCCATGTGATTATTAGCGCCAATCGCATAGGGAATGACATGCATAAAGCCACGAACCCTGGTCTCGACCTCCTTGTCTCCATAGGATAGAAGCAGACCATTGCTCTCCAACTTGCGCTGAGGATAATCCTGGGGTTCCATGGGGATATGGAGCATCACCTCGTAGCCGTTACCGTGGGCAACCGTTGCCACTTGATGAGCCTGATGAAGTCCGGGAATGACGGAAAATGTCAGGGGCACACCGATATTCATCAGCGCGCGCACCTCGGCAACACTGGATCCCATGTCGTCGATAATAAGGGCCACGACGCCCGATCCGCTAATTTTCGGCGGTTTTGTCACGGGGACGATAACCGCAGGAGCAGAATACTGCTTGTGAACAGGTTTCCTGCCACCAGGCGCCCCTTCTCCGGCAGGTTTTTCAATTAGTGAGGGAGGAAGGATTGGTTCCGGAGCGGAAAGCGGTTTTTCAGGCGTTGTTACCGGTGGTTTACCGGCAGGTTTTTCCGGCAGCGTTTTTTTGCTGTGATCCAGAAGATACAGCACCAATCCGATAAGGATCAGCGTTATCATCAAATACAACAGGGGTTGTTTACTGCTCTGTTTTTTTCTGGTGTTCCGGGGGGATCGCTTGGATTTTTGCACGAGGGAAGTTCCTTGTCTGCCATTTTTCGGCACAGTTCATTCAGAAGCATCCGATTAAATCAATATCGTCGCATTCTATCACAGCACTCGCGATGAAGAAAGCTGTTTGACAGCCGTCGAACGGGGTTTTCCGCAACATTACCGCACAAAAAAACGCCGCTCCGGCAGAAACCGGTAACGGCGTATTTAGCTCATTGATCAGCGCTTAAACCAGCATCCAGTATCAGGATACCTGAAAAAATGCCTTACTTCCTGCCCCGCAAACCGGGCACTTCTCCGGCGCTGCCGACTCTTCCGTGTGACCGCAAATGGAGCAGACGAAGTAGTCGAAAACCGCCCCTTCCTGTCCGATTGCATCCAAGGCTTTTTTATACAAAGCGGCATGAGTCTTTTCCACTTCATTGGCAAACTTGAAGGTACGGACTGCCGGGGCATTACCCTCCTGCTCGGCTTCCGTAATCATCTGCGGATACATGCTTTTGAATTCATGTGTCTCACCTTCAATTGCTTCCTGGAGATTTTCCCTGGTGGTTTTGATACCGCCCATGACCTTCAAATGACTGTGAGCATGAACCGTCTCCGCTTCCGCGGCTGCCCGAAACAGCTTCGCTGCCTGGGTAAACCCTTCGGCATCAGCCTGTTTGGCAAAAGCCAGATACTTTCTGTTCGCCTGTGACTCACCGGCAAACGCCTCCTGCAGATTAGCCATGGTTTTCGAATTATCTGCCATTTCCTACCTCCTTGTTCGTTAGAAATCGAAGCTGCTCAGAGCCTCGTCAGATCCTTGTGCTGCTCGTCATGAGGATTGATATGTATCATTACATCACCCACATTGCCGAATTTCCTAAAGATGCCTTTCTTGACTTCGGTGGAAATATCATGAGATTTCTTGACCGTCATTTGCGGGTCCATATCCAGCTTGAGATCTACAATAACGTATTGCCCGGAGCGACGAGCCTTGATTTCGTGAACATGCTCCACCCCTTCGATACTTTCCGCAATGGAACGAATGCCGGAAATCAGTTCTTCAGCAGGCGTACCATCCATCAGGTCATGGGCCGCGGCACGGAAGGTTTCATAACCGATGCGAAAAATAAACAGGGCGGTCAGTCCGGCGGCAAGAGGATCCAGGATCCCATAGCCGAAAAAAGCTCCGGTA
>JAQUHN010000223.1 GCA_028683555.1 Geobacteraceae bacterium
AACAATCACCTGGACATCTGACGCACCGCCATAGCCGGTGATATTGCGCAGTTCGAACTCTCCCGGCGCCAGTCTTTCGGTACGGATGCGCGAGCCGTTCAGATAAACCTCAAGGTCGGACGGCAGGGGAACAAGCCCGGAAAGGCCGGCTGTGGGGCGATTGATGAAATAGGGATTGATCCGGTACACCTTGGAAAAGCTGACTCCGCCGAGGATCAGATCGGTACCGAGGTTTCCCGACGTCGCGGTAAAATCCCCCAGCGTGATCCGCTGCATATCCGGCCGCCGGTCATAGATCAGCCGACTGGAAAGGCGGATGAATCTGCTGGTATCCTGGCTGTCGGTAAACAGGGAATCGGAAAGAAACAGGAAATCGCCAATCCGCACGCCCAGCTCGTTGGTACAATTGAAGCCCTCAAAGGTGAAGGAATCGCCGGCCAGATAATCCAGCCGATAATTGAGAAAGGCGGAAGAATCCTTGGGGTAATAGACCTTCAGCGGCTCTTGGGGCGCAAAATCCAGGACCTGTTTCGGCAACAGCTTCGGCGCGGCGGTGACCTCCAGCGAGAGTTTTTTTTCATCGTAGGCAAAAGTAATACCAGGGAAGGATCTGAGGGAAACATACAGTTCTCCCTCTATCGTGACGGGCTGGGGAAATGGTCCGATCAAGCCGATGCTTTGCAGGTCGGAAGTTTTGATAAAAAAATCGCCGTCATCGGCAAGGTTGACGAACAACTCCCCTTTCGGCACCTGGTTCAGGAAGACATTGACGATGATTGTCTCTGAAGCGAAAGAATCACCGGGGAAAACTCCGCACAAAAAAATAAAAAGGAAAGAAATCAGCAGCAGGACGGCACGGAAGGCCGTCCAGTTATTGACACAGGGATTTGTCGACATCAAGCTTGCCGTCAAGGACGAATTTATTGGTGGTTATTTCCACAGCCAGCGTTGCGGTTTCCGCGCAGGACTGTTTGGGAAGTGCTGCGGTATAAACCCTTGACGCGCCGTTCAGCAGGTACCAGCCATCAAGTTTTTTGGCGAATGTCTCCTGCCCTTTGAGATCTTTTCCCGTGAAATTCACGGCGGTGATGATGAAATGGACATTGCCGCTGTTTTTCACTGTCACCCGGCATTCGCCGTTGACCAGCTCCAACTTGGCTATTTCACCTTTCGGGTCCTCTTTCAACGGTTTGACAAAAATGGGCACGCCGAACCTGATTGCCACGGCAATGTTGGTGCCATCGGCCTTTTTCGGTTCGGGAATCTCTTCGATAAAGAGGCGGTAGGTCTTCTCCTTCGTTGCCGCCGGAATTTTTATCCCAGCCCGCAGAATCCGCTCCTCCGGTTTTTCAAAAACCATGATCTTGGGAAAGAAAATGAGATCCTTGGTTTCGGTAAGCTGGTCCTTGCCGTCGGCGTCCTGCTCCCACAGGAAAGCCTTCATCTGCACTTGGAACTTCCCGGTTCCCTCGTTCACCACACTGATAACCCCGCTCCTGGCGTCACTACCCAGTTCCAGCTTGATCGGGGCAACCCGCCACTCTCCGGCAAATCCGGCTGTCGGCAATACAACGAAACAGCAGAGGAGAACCAGCAGCATGGCAGAGCCAACCCTGTCAGTCGCCAGACAGGAGATTCGCAGTGGGTTTTTCACGTTTGCATCCTTTCGTCCGCTGTGTTTACGCGGCACCGGTTACCTTGGACAAGAAAATTTTTACACAGAACAACTATTCACCCTATTGGTTTTAATGAGCCGAGGAATTATAAAGATTAATCAGCGGCTTTGCAACCGGCATTAGCGTAACAGCCGGTTAAGGAGTCAAGGAAATGACGACGGTATCGGCATAATCTCCGGCATAGGCGGATCGATAATTCTGGGAAGTGACGGTACCGGTGATGGTAAGGGTCTGGATGGCATTCTTGGCAACGGTGCCGGAGGTCGGGGTCAACGAGAGAGAATACGGAAGATACTCCGTGGGCACCGCTGTGTTTCTCATACGGTTTGCCCCGGGAGAGGTCTCATGGAGACCGTCGTCGGTTGATATGGCATATGTCGCCATGGGAGCACTGCCGTGGCAAACGAAATTCACAGAAGTTGTGTCAACAGCATCAGTCGTGTTGCCGGGATCGAGAGCGCCGAAATTTAGTGCCGAGGTGGCTGACTTGAATTTGCAATTGCTTTTGGAAATCACGGTTGCGCCAACAGTTAGGGTATTCGAAGCGGCATCGGCAACAGTTATGCTGATTATCAAATGGCAAATCAGTAGATACATCACGATAAGTGACCTGTTGGGCGCACTTCCGAAATGTGTAATTCTTGAAAACTTTTGCAAAAATCTCAACATGCCGTTAATCCAGTTATTTTTATCGCAAGTTTTATTCGAGAGAACTGCAAGGGAGATAAATATGCACCCTCCCTTGCACCAATCACTTCCAGATGACCTTACTATGGCATTTACGGGGTAATTGTAAGAAGTACAGAATCCGAATAGCTGCCAGCATTCTTGTCTACGTAATCACTGCCCAATACTTTTCCCTCGACTTTAAGGGTCCGGTAAGTTCCAGGCCCAACATTGGGATTGGTGTCCGGCGTCAGAGTCAGGTCGTACGGAATAAGATCAGTACCACCAGCAGCAGTCTCCTTCATCTGCCTTTTACTTCCCGACCAGTTACTACCATCGGCGGCGTCAAAGGTTTCCGTTACCCCTTTGGTACACCAGAACTCGATATCTACGCTTTTGTCAACGTCTGTTCCGACGGCAGGATCTAGAGCCCCGAAACCAAGGGTTGAGCTATTAGACACAAACTTACATGCCCCGGTCACGCTGGCCGTTACTGTAAGGGTGTTTGTATCCGCAGCCATTGCCGCCCCGGCCATTGCTGTAATTGCCGCTGCTGTGATGATTGCCACAATTTTCTTCATACTGTGTTCCCTCCTTTGTGTTTTGAACCCGAATTGAGCCGAAATTTATTGAGTGTCAAATAAAAAACGTCCATCTCAGCGGTGGAGATGGACGTTATCGTGCCGAACATGGCCCGCACGTCCGGTTTCGCCTGTCTCCGCAAGCTCTTCGGTAACCCGGCTATCCGTGGTCGTCCCCTTGGAGAACGTCACGGACCCGTGGCTTTGCGTCACTGGATTACTCCAGTTTTGCCGTTATCGGAGTCAGCTAGTATGAGATTTTATCGCCGTCTATCAACCGGCCTTTTTGCCACGAACTTAACTAGTTTCCATTCGGAAACTCTGGATAAAAACTAAAAAACCCGCCTTTGTAAACCAAAGACGGGTGTAATTATCTTCAAAGACGGATACGTCCTGATAACCACACTCTCTTCGGCAGCTCGGCCATCCGCCGTAGGACGGCGGACCCGAAGCTTTGCGCGACCAAGTTACCCTGGTTTTGCTCTTATCGGAGAGTTATCAAACGCCTGTCGATAGCAGGCGAAAATCGTATGTCAATCGTTTCTCATCAGGAGTTTAGGGATGAGAACTAATTAAAAGCTAAATTATGTTGGGTTGGGGAGCAGAATACATGCCAAGAGAAAGAATCAGGTTGGACAAATGCGAGGAACTACTAAAACAGCAATAATTACAACTAGTCAAACATACAGCTTAAATTATTTATATATTTTCATTAGAACGTGTTGGTGCCACTTTTTGTTACTTCATGCTCCAAAAAAGTCAAAAAATTGACACCGACCGCAAGGAACCATTCAGTCAACCTTGGGCCAAACAGGTAAAACCCAGATTAATACAGCCCCGCACCCTTACATGGGCACCACCGAAACAGTAAGGGGCCACGGATAGGCACCCGGCTTCATGCTTTCCGAGAGAATGAAACGGTAACTGAGATCGATCCGTACCACCTTGCCGTCCATGGCAAAGGGAACAATACTCGAACCGGCACCAAGCAGGGCCGGTTTCCCCAATCCATCTATCCGTACCTGTTTAAAAACCTCATCGGCACACTCGAAGGAGAGATAATGGCCATCCCGTGAGTTGCTGCTCACCTCGATAGACGACCCACCCGGCACATCCACATAACCGCGCGAGATATCGGCTTCGGTGACCATCAGCACCGGAGACTGGTTGTGAACCCGCATTTTCGTGAACGGCAAAACCCTCGCGCTCACCTTTACCTGAGAACTTGCGGATCGGGAAGAAACGGCCTCCGCGTCAGGCACCGCGGCAAGGGCAAGGATCCCCACCAGTATCGACGTCAGGAGCTTCTGCTGCAGGGTAATGCCGTGCCTAATCTGTTGCGGCTGGACATACCCCTCTTCGAGCAGAACTTCGCCGAGTTTTTTCCGCGAAACTGACTGTTTGCCCAAGGCGCTATCAAGCTGCTCCCGGGAGATATAGCCGGCGGAAACCAGGATATCGCCAAGCCGCAAGGGACTGGCGCTAGACCGCACGTCCTCTTGCCCTTTCTGAAAATCCAGCAAGGCATCCAGCTGCCGCTCCGTGAGAAAACCGAGCCGAACAAAGATCTCGCCAAGCTTTTCGCCGCTTTTTTTCTGTTCTGCGATAGCCTGCTCGAGTTGCGCTTCGCTGATTTGTCCGGCCTGCAGCAGCAGTGCGCCGAGCATCTGCCGAACACCCGCTGCCGCCTTGACGGCGTCTTCCAGGTGAACAAGTTGCTCCTGCACCGCAAGAGCCACCTTGAGGTCGGTGGGATCGATGATCCCCATCCGGGTAAGAACCTGGCCAAGGAGCTCGTTGGTGATTTTCTGCTCTTCCAACGCCAGTTCCAGATCACGGCAGGACACCAGACCACCATCAACCAGTATCTGACCTATGTACCGTCCGGCTTTTATCTGCAATGCCATGGTGGCCTCTCGAATTCTTTTGCCGTAACGCTTCACTGACTGCACCTATTCCGCGAAACGCTCTCGCAGTAACTATGATAACGCTCATTTCAGACAAATCAACGGATACGACTTAAAACCGAAGATACGCAAATCCGGATACCTGAATGCGGGAACCATCCAGCCTTAGAAACCGATATCTGTTTCTTATCGACACAAGCGAAAAAAACTTTAGAATAAAATTCGATATTTTTTTAAAGAACCGAGGAGAGAGCAAAAAGGGACGAGGAGAGAGGTTCGAGGAGCGAGGAAGACCCGGTTCAACGTTTGAGGTTCGAGGTTTGAGGAGCGAGGTTCGAGGAGAATTACGGTGTTTTTAAGGCTAATTCCATGGACAGTTAATGCAAAGTAGAATTGCTTGAACCAACCAACTGTTTAACCAGACGAATCAAGAAGACAAGACCTGCCAGGTTTCCAAAAACCTGGCAGGTCTACAAAGCACAACAGGACACTTTGTTTAAAATATTCCGAGCCGACTTATTCGATTGGCCAGCTCCGCTCCAGGTTCGGCGGATAGAAATTTTCCCTGGTCCGATTGAAATAACCGAACTGGATACGGGGAAACTCCTGTTTTATCCGCTGCAGCATGCGGTACATGCCGATCCCCTTCCCTGCCAGGCCCATCCTCTGGTTGTAGAAGTCGGGATCGATGGAAAGATTCCGCATCTGGATCATATCGACACCGGTGTCGCCGAT
>JAQUHN010000038.1 GCA_028683555.1 Geobacteraceae bacterium
GGATGAAGGGCTGTTCCGGGTATGGTGGCGGGAAGGGACGGGGATTCGCGAGCAGTTGCTGGCTCTTGGCGGCTTGAAGGAGAAAATCCTGCGGATCGTGCCGGGACAAAAGATAGCTTATGTCACCGATGCTGTCTGCAGCAGTGACAATGCCGCCCGCATCATGGAGCTTGTCCGGCAGGCCGACTACCTGTTTATCGAGACCATGTTTCTGCAGCAGGACGAGGCGCAGGCACGGCAGAAATATCACCTCACCGCTTGGCAGGCCGGTTCAATCGCCCGGCAGGCAGGAGCAGTCCGGGTGATACCGTTCCACTTCTCGCCAAAGTATACCGGGCGGAGCGAGGAACTGCGAAGGGAACTGGCAGCTGCTTTCGAAGGTCAGGGTGAAAAGCGCGACATTTCTTTTGCAAGCAGCACGCTGAGCTCTTCGAAAGTGTCGTAAGTGAGCGTTACTATCTTTTTGTTGCCGGCGATCATTGCCGACAGGCGATGCTCGGATCCTCCGTGGTAGAGGGCGATGACCGGAATACCGATGGATTCGGCGATGCCGATTTCATAGCCGACACCGATGGAAGGGTGTGAAACTTCGGCAAATACCAGGTCTGATTGCCTGATGGCTTCGAGATCCCTGGCATGGATGGCTGCATCCGAATTTTCGCCTTCTTTTTTCGTAGATCCGTTGTTGTAGAGGTGCTCCGAAATGACTTCACCGTGGGAATTGAGGAGCGCAATGATCCGACGGTACACTTTCCCGTAGCCACCTCCTCCTCTGATGGAGCCGGCGAAGAACATCTTCATGGGGTCCCCCCTTTGAAAATAGTGAATACGGGGAAGTGTACGGTATAATGCGAAAATCGCAAGTAGCTGCGTCGATGTCTGTTGGGCGAAAGCCGCTATATTCGACTATGGCAGAAGAAATTTTATGAAGTTGAAGTTCCGGAAATCAGTGTTATTCTTTGTGAGCTGCGGTTAGTTAGACATGATTCACCTTTGATTTGCTCTTGGAGTAAGTACTGTCTTCCATGAAAAAGACCCTGATGAATAAAATCTGGGTGTCGGTTTTCTGCGGGCCGACGCCAGCCGAAGCCTGTTCCTTCCGTGAAGCAGTGACGGCGGATAACATCTACCGGGAGAGGATCCTGGCCGGGCTCATTCTCTGTGCCTCCTTCGTGCTCATGATTGTTGATTGCAGCGTCATTTTCCTCCGTTCCGATATCAGTACCAGTCTTCCCCTGCAGTCTATTCTGTTTCGGGCGTCCTTTTGTGCGTTTCTTGTCGCTTTTCTCTTCGGAACGCGTGCCGCTACGGGAAGGTTTGCCTCCCGCCAGTTTCTCTGGGATGCTGCCATGGTTGGCGTTTCCCTCGCCTGGGTCGGTACCTTTTCCGGTGCCCTGTTGGTGGTGAGACCCGGGGTCGAGCCGTATCTGATCGGGGTCTTGATTGCAGGAGCTTTTCTGTTTCACGATGCCCTGCGCAGCATGGTGTTTCTTGCCGTCGGCTTTCTCTGCTTTATCCTTTCTTCGCTCTGCTTTCGTGTCGAATTCCATATTTTCCTATCCTCGGTGGTCAGCGTAACCCTTGCCACCCTCTTTGCGTTCTTCCTGTCGCGGATCGTCTTCCGGATGCGCCTGCAGAGCTTCCGCGATGCCTGTAACATTGCCGGTCAGAGAAGGGCTATGCAGGAATCCGTCCTGCGTTTGCAGAAACTTTCCTATCATGATCCGCTTACCGGGATTGCCAACCGCCGTTTCCTGGAGATGTCCCTGTCGCGGGAGTGGAAGCTGGAGGCGCGGTCAGGACAACCGTTGTCGGTCATTATGATCGATATTGACTGGTTCAAGCTCTTCAACGACACCTATGGCCACATTCCGGGTGATGACTGTCTGCGACAGGTGGCAGTTGCGCTGGAATCGGCAGTCAGGCGGCCGAGTGACCTGGTCAGCAGGTACGGCGGCGAAGAGTTCTGCGTGCTGCTTCCCCTGACGGATCGGGAAGGCGCCATTTTTACCGCGAAACGCATTTTGCAGGCAATTCATGCGCTTAATATCCCCCATCGTTCCTCCCCCTTTGCCCGGGTCACCGTAAGTTTGGGCATTGCCTCGCGGCTGCCCGACTATTGCGAGCATTTTGACAGCCTCCTGCATGCGGCTGATACGGCTCTCTATCATGCCAAGATTAGCGGAAAGAACCGGATTAGTTGGTGCTGCCCGGTTGCCATGGAACAATCGCCGGACAGGGAAAATCCATCGTTGTTTCTCCACAAGTCGATCACCCTGGAGTGTCCCGCGGATTCCGCAATGGAAAGCCTGGCCGGGACACCGTAAGCGTACCGCTTTCGGTCAATTTCACCGTTGTATTCACCACCTAAAAAACGTACTATTTCTCGGCAGGGCAGAATCTGCAATTTCTTTGGGATTTCCGGAAGGGCACCAGATAGGATGTATGGCACGTGATTCTGTAAAAGATACCGAGACCATTCGCTTTCTGAACATGGGTGAGCAAGGCTTGGTGGCAGAGCTGGGTTCTGTAATCGACCCGCGGGTGAACGCCCGGGTTCACCGGCTGTCGACAGCGCTACGACACCAGTCAGTTGCCGGTATCCGGGAGTTGGTGCCTACCTATCGCTCGCTGCTGATACTGTTCGACCCGCTGCTGCTGTCCAGAAAGAGGTTGCGGGAGATGGTCGCCCGTTGCGTTGGTGACAATCATGTCGGGCCGGGTTTGCCGGCAACAGGGAACGTTGTTCGCCTGCCGGTCTGTTATGGCGGAGATTTCGGCCCCGACCTGGAATTCGTGGCCAGCCACAACGGTGTTTCGCCGGAAAAGATTGTTGCCCTTCACTCCGGCACGTCCTATCCGGTCTACATGCTGGGTTTTCTGCCGGGTTTTCCCTATCTTGGCGGGCTGCCGGAGTGCCTTGCCGCCCCTCGCCTGGAGACGCCCCGGCAGCAGGTCGCTGCCGGCTCGGTGGGCATTGCCGGCAGTCAGACCGGCGTGTATCCGCTGCATAGCCCGGGCGGATGGCGCATCATCGGTCGCACCCCGCTGCGGTTGTTCGATCCGACCAGAACTGAGCCGTTCCTGGTTTGCGCCGGTGACAGGGTCCGCTTCGATCCCATCGACCGTACTGATTTTGAACGGCTGCAGAGCAATCGGCCGCAATACGACGAGCCAGTGCCGATTTCCCCGGCTGCGGATTGCCTGGCAGGCTCGTTCACCGTGCTGAAGCCCGGGCTTCTCACTACCATACAGGACCGGGGGCGTTTCGGCTTCCGGGCCTTCGGTGTTTCTCCTGGCGGGGTCATGGATAGCCTGGCAGCCAGGGTTGCCAACCTGCTAGCCGGAAACAAGCCGGATGCCGCGCTTCTCGAGATGACTCTTCTGGGCGGTTCTTTCCGCTTTGCCGCCGGTGCCTATGTGGCAGTCTGCGGTGCGGACATGGGCTGTCGGCTGAACGGGGTTGCCGTTCACAATTGGTCGGCGTTTGCCGTGCCAGCCGGAGGTGAGTTGACCTTCGGCCATGCGGTTACCGGCTGCCGGGCCTATCTTGCCGTGTGCGGCGGCGTTACCGTGCCAGCCGTTCTGGGCAGTCGCTCGACATCCCTGCGGTCTGGAATCGGTGGATACGGCGGGCGTGCCTTGCGTGTCGGAGACCTCGTTCCCTACGGGCGCGTCTGCGGCGCCGTGGCTACGAAGCGCTTGCTGCCGCCCCGGTTGATACCGGACTATCCGGAAGAAATCCGGCTCCGGGTGCTGCCGGGGCCCCAGGACGACCTCTTTGAACCGCAATCCATCGAAACCTTCTTCACTGCGGCCTATACCGTCACGCCCCGTAATGATCGGATGGGGTATTGCCTCGACGGTCCGCCGCTCCGTCACCGAAACGGAGCGGACATCGTTTCCGACGGCCTGTGTGCCGGTGCGGTGCAGGTGCCCGGCGACGGCCTTCCCCTTGTCATGACCGCCGATCATCAGACAACGGGCGGATACCCGAAGATCGGGGCGGTTATCGGCCCCGATCTTTTCCGTCTGGTACAGGCCCGGCAGGGGGTGCGGGTGCGGTTCGTCCGGTGTACCGACGGGGAAGCGCTCAGGGCATTGAAGCTGCAGGAGGGGCTGTTCGACGGGCTCCGGTCGGCCCTGGCCGAAGGAGCGTAACAGTGATCGAAAGGATCAGGTTCCAATGTGCCCGGTTATTCCGTCACTGGAAAACGCTAAGACTAGATTTCATTGTTGTTGGAAGGCGTCATGCCTGTTTTTGCGGGTATGACGAGAAATCACAGTACATTACTTTTATGAATAGTATTATTATCCTATGATAAAGTTCCGCGAAAGCGGCATGGGGTGCTACTACGTTCCGGCGCAAGCTTGTTCGGATTATGACATATGGAAAGGATCAAACCGTATGGTGAGTATTGATCTGAACTGCGATCTGGGGGAGGGACGGACGGATACGGCCGGAGCGGGCGACGAGCTGCTTATGCCGTTGATTTCATCGGCCAACATTGCCTGTGGATTTCACGCTTCTAACCCGCTGCTGATGGAAAAGACCGTTGTCCTGGCGAAGCGCTACGGAGTGGCCGTCGGCGCTCATCCGTCGTACCCGGATCACCATTCTTTCGGCCGTCGCGACATGGACATCCATGCGGAAGAACTGCGGGCCGACCTGATCTACCAGGTCGGCGCCCTTGCCGCCCTGTGTCGTTCGGCAGAGGTGCCGCTCCGTCATGTGAAAGTTCATGGCGCCCTTTATAATCGTGCCGCGGTTGATGGTGAAACGGCACGGACGGTGGCTGCCGCGATCCGGGACATTGCTCCGGAAGCGATCATGGTCTGTCTTGCCGGCTCGCAAATGTCGGCAGCGGCGCGGGAACTCGGCATGCGCTTTGTTGAAGAGGCCTATGCCGATCGTGCCTATGCCGCTGACGGCACCCTGGTGCCCCGCACTCGGGAGGGGGCGGTGTTGCTTGATTCTCGGCAGGTTGCGGAGCGGCTGGTGAGGATGATTCGGGAGAAGTGCGTGGCGGCCGTGGACGGGAGTCTCGTCCCCTTGGTGTTTCAGACCGTGTGCGTGCATGGCGATACGCCGGGCGGCGTTGCCATGATCCGGGAGATCCGTCACCGTCTGGCCGAGGAAGGAATCCTGGTCGCGCCCTGTGCGGGATAAACCGGAACAGCTGACCGGCGTGCCGGGAGTTTCGACAAGACTGACCAAGGGAGGGTGCTGGCTATGATGAAGATACTACGGATGATGATTCCCCTTCTGGTGCTGGTTGTCACTGTTGCCTGCGGCGACGGCGGGCCTGATGCGCCGAAAAACCTGGCTGCTGTTGCCGGGGCCTCGACGGTGACCCTCAGCTGGGATTCCGTTGAGTCCGATACGGAATCCATAAAATACAATGTGTACCGGGGCACGACGGCATCCGGTTATCTCAGCAGCAAAACCAAGGTGGCTGCATCGCTTACCGACACGACCTACTCCGACACCTTGGTGACAACCAATACCACCTATTACTACCAGGTTACGGCCGAGAATTCCAAAGGAGAGTCCGGGGGCTCCAACGAGGCCAAGGTTACCGTGGGAACGATTGCCGCCCCTACCAACCTCATCGGCACGGCCGGGATCGGCCAGGTGAAATTGAGTTGGGACGCAGTCCTCGAGGCGACCGGCTATCATGTCTACCGGGGCACGACACCATCGGGTTCCGTCTCCGGAAAGACCAGAATCGGGACGAACATTTCCCTGATATCCTACACTGACGCGATGGTTACTGCCGGGGTAGCCTACTACTACCAGGTGACCGCCACCGACGGGACTGTCGAGTCGGGCGGTTCCAACGAGGTTGCAGTAACTCCTTAGTGTCCGGCGTTTGTTTCAAATGGTCGCTTCGGGAGGGAAGGAGGGCCCTTCGTGCTTTTCCTGGCAGGCGACGCAGCGGATCGCATACGGCATGACCCGGAGCCGCTCTTCGTCAATTTCCTCGCCGCATGCTTCGCAGATACCGTAGGTTCCCGCGGCAAGTCTCTGCTCCACCTCTTCCATCCGCGTCAGGCGTTCCCGCATGATGTCGGCCACGGCAATGCCGGTGTCGGAAAGGACATCCAGCATGCTCCGGTCGCCGATATCCTGGGCGGTATCGAACTGGGTCTGCAGTTTTTCCTGGTTGCGGAAAAGCTCCCTGCGGAGTTCGTTCCACAGGCGCCGTTTTTCTTCCAGCAGCACGTTCTTCAGCCTCTCGTGTCTCGCTTTTTTTCGTTCCGCCATCGGAGTTTTCTCCTTTCGCAGGGAGTGTACTTCCTCACTTCAGTGTAGCGCAATGCTCCGGCCTTGCAATGGGCGGGAATGAACGGTTGCACCAGCGATCGGTAGTACCCGGTTCGCCTCCCCTGCACCTGGTCGGGGTCCGGCCTGTTCGGCAGCATATTTCAGGATTCGTTGCAGGCTGCCGCAGGAGTGTCTCTGAAGCAGAAAATTCCCATCAGGATAAAGAGCGTGCTTCCCAGCAGGACATGCAGGGGATAGTGCCATAAGTTGGCGGGCGGCACGAGTACCGGCAACAGGGCAATGGCCACTGCCGGGGGAAAAGACACCTGCAGCGCTTCGTAGAGGAGGAAGACGGAAGTGATGGTCAGAAAGGAAAAAATCCAGAGGGAACCGTGCAGTATGGTAGTTACCAGGTAAAACCATAGTACCCCGGCGGCGGCCGCGAGGAAAAGCAGCAGCAGAATCTTGCCGGGGGTACGACGTAACGGACGGTTCGGTCGGGAGATTTCGACGAAGCCGACCATCAAGGGCGGTGCGATCATGAACAGGTACCGGGACTGCAGGGCAAGTGCCGTGACCAGCAGCACGCCTGCGAGGATCTTGCTCCAATACAGGAGTTCGGGCAGAAAATTCATTTCATTTGCTGTTGCCCGGTCACTCTGATGGAAGAAATTCGCCGAAGTCTCCTTGTGATCGAGAGCTTCCAGGGAAAGCCGGCCGAGTGCGATGATTGCCGTCAGAATGGCGACGGAGAGAGGATACAGCCAGCTGGTGGTGTGGGTGATGATCGGCAGGATTGAGGCGGACAGGGACGGCAAAACAGCGGAACGCAGCAGCTTAAGCTGCAGGATCACCAGTAAGAAGGCGCTGCCGATGAGCAGCAAGGGCGAAAAGGGTGCATAGCGCAATAGGATAACGCCGGTCAGGGCGGCCAGGGTCGGGGAGGCGCAGATGGTGAGTTTCGTCCCCTGCCAGGGGGACTTTTCCATGATCCAGAAGCCGAAGGCAAGGGCTGCGATTTCCGGGAAAATAATCTCCATTTCGCCGACCGCTTCGGCAATGGCGAACATGATCGTTACCAGGATGATGGAGATAAGTTGTGTCCAGTTCTTCAGAATCATTTCGTTCATGCTCCTTTCACGATAAACATGCGGTGGACTAGCGCTCCGGCAGTCCCAGGTAGCGGAATGCCACCATGGTCAGGTCGTCGGATTGCTCTGCCCCATCGGTGAAGGATTCCACCCTGTTCCGCACGTCCTCCACCAGGTCGCTGACGGAAGCCTCGCCGGCAAAACATTGCAGCGCATCTTTCAGCCGTTCTTCACCGAAGAGTTCCTCCGCCTGGTTCATGGCCTCGCTGATACCATCGGTGTAGAGGAAAAACACCTCGCCGGGCACCATTCGTTCCTCTCCTTCTGCAAAGATCATCCCCTCCATCGCACCGACCGTAACCCCCTGCAGGCGCTTGATGCACCTTACCGTGCCGTCGCGCCCCAGGATATAGGGCAGATTGTGTCCGCCGCAGGCGTAGCGCATGGAACCGTTCCGCAGATCCAAAACCGCGCAGAACAGGGTTACGAACATGCATGTTGCGTTGTCCTCGGCCAGTTCGTCATTGAGCCTGCGGAGGGTTTTCGCCGGAGATTCCTCATCCCGCCAGATAGCTTTGAGAAAAGTCCTGACCACCGCCATGAAGAGGGCGGCCGGTACACCTTTATCCGACACGTCGCCGATGGCGATGCAGATCCGGTTCTGATCCAGCATGAAGAAATCGTAAAAATCGCCGCCGATGGCCCGTGCCGGATGGAGTTCGGCGTAGAGATCGAACTCCGGACGATCCGGAAAGGCCGGAAAAGTGCGGGGGACGAGACTCATCTGGATCGACCGGGCGATTTCCAGCTCGCTTTCGATTTTCTGTTTGGCGGCAGTGGTACGCTGCAGCTCTGCCATGGAGCGTTTCAGTTCAATTCTCATGCGGGAAAAGGATTCTGCCAGATGAGCGATTTCGTCATTGCCGGGAATATTTGGCAGCGGGGCGTCCAGGTCGCCCAGCGCAAGGGTTGCCGTGGCCTCGTCCAGCAGTCTGACGGGTCGGGTTATGGTTCTTGCGATGAACAGAGTGATCAGTAGAAGAATACCGAACCCGGCGGCGCCTACCGCTGCCACAGAGCGGCTCAGGGAAACCACCGGGGCCAGCAGCTCGGCATCGCTTACCACCACGCTTACCGACCAGCCGGTGGCGGGAACCGGGGCGAACGCCAGGTGGCTCGGCGCATTGCTGACCAGGTTCCTCAGCGGAATGAAACCGGTTTCTCCGGCGGTCATGCGGCGACCGATAGTGCGTAATTCCGGTCGTCCCGCTTCCTCCGCGGCGCTGAAGAGGGTTTCCTTGACCACGTAATCCTGTCGCGGATGACAGATATAGGCGCCGTTTTTCGAAACAAGGAAAGCATAACCGGTTTCGCCGAAACGAATCGATTTAAGCAGTGTGGTCAGCCAGTTGAGGGAAACGTTGCAGGTGACGACGCCGAGCAGTTTCCGACCGGAGCCTTCGGCTTGATAGAGGGGCGCCGAGTAGGTCACCATAAGGGTTCCGCCGCCGCCTTTGTCGAAGTAGGGTTCCGACCAGACCGGTCGCTGAAGATCGCGGGGCAGCGTGTACCAATCCCAGACATCGTAGTGATAGTTGTCCGTTGCCAGGTCCTTGCGCAGCAGGTGCGCCCCGGAGCGGTAGACATAGGGAGCGTGCTGCCGGGAACCATCGCTGGCATAGGCGAAGGCCGCGCCGAATATCTCCGGATTCTTTGCCACCGTGTCCTGCAGAATTGTTGCCACCCGTTCGGGGGATGCCGCGCTGTCCTGGATGCGCGCGGCACATCCGGACAAGACTTTTTCCACTCCTCGCTGGACCACTTCAATCTGGCTGGCCGTGCCGAGGGCGACCGAAATCGCTTTTTCCCGCATATCCTGTTCGATCTGACGGCTACCGAAAAAGTAGCAAAAACCTGTTATGGTGCCCACTACCAGTGAACCGCCGAGCAGTGTCAGCAGCACCAGCCGCGGGCCTATCCTGAGGTTACGGAACATGGCTGCCTCCGGTGGGGTGGAAGCTTTCGTAGCTCGGTGCGCGGTGGATGATTCCCTGCCGCTTCATCAGTTCCACTGCTTTGGCATAGTCGTCCGGGGAGAGGACCCCGGCCTGCCAGGAATCGCCCGTGCCGGGAATGATGGCGGGAAGAATTTTTTCCAGCATCCATCGCATATGGGAGCGGTTGGTGGGAAGATGAGCGTCGAAAACACGCTTCATCACGCTGTGCAGCGCTTCCTCCGGATGGGCCAGGGCATAGCGCCAGCCTTCCAGCGTTGCCTGGCGAAAGGCCCGGCACTGTTGCGGCCGGTTGTTCCAGGTGCTTTCGAGGCAGTAGATGCCGTCTTCCGGGATGTCGGCACCGTAGTCGCGCAACGGGAATGTCACCAGGTCGCCTTCATTCAGCCCGGTCTGGTACAGCATGTTGTATTCATTGTAATACATGGCAGAACAGGCATCGACACCGCCCAGCAGGAACAGGTTGACCGAATAGTTCTGGTCGAAGATGCGACTCGGGGTTATTTCATGGGATGTCAGTACTGCCTGGAAGGGAACTCCCAGGTCGCCCTTCCAGAGGCTTATCCGCTTGCCGTTCAGATCCATGATCGAGCTGATGCCGCTTTGCTTTCGGGCAATGAGCATGGTGGTGGAGCGGTGTACGATCTGGGCGATATTGATCAGCGGCAATCTGCTGTCACGGCGACGCAGCGCGGGAGTGAGAAAAGTTGTGGCGAAATCCGCTGACCCGTCGACCAGCGACGCCAGAGAGTCTTGTTCCGGCCCGGCGTGCCGTATTTTTACCTCGAGTCCTCTTTTGCGGTAGAAACCCTTGTCCAGCGCTACATAGTATCCGGCAAACTGGGACTGGGGAAGCCACTGCAGGGTGATCGTCACGGGAGCGGGGGGGCGTTCGGTCGCGGCAGGCGAATTCGTTGCCGGGAACAGCAGCGGAACTGCCAGGACAATGCAGGTACTAAGAATCAGGATGAACCTGGTCATCATGCCTCTCTTCCTGAAAAAGGAATGCCTCGCTGATGCTGGCAGAGGAGAAGCCGGCGAATTGACACACCGACGAGGTGGTGGCCCAGTGTAGCAGAGATCTTTGGCCGGGGAAAGGTTGTTGAACAGATAAATACTTCTCATCCCGGCTATCCATGGTATACAGAAAGGGAGCACAGCCTTGTTCAGGGCGACTGTGGCGACAAACGACGAGGACTGTGGACGGTGCGCAGTTGCTTTGGTAGAGGGCCGGATGAGGAATGCCTGGCAGAAAAAGCAGGTGCTGCAGACATCGAAATTGCTGAGGGGGTAAACCATGGAAGATGTTCGACGTATTCTCGTGGTGAGCAGATCAACGCGCAATTGCCGTTTTGCCGTCGAGAGCGGCGTTTCGCTGGCGCGCAGGTATGGGGCGGAGCTGTATGTGCTTTATCTCAGCCCGGGGCCGTTTGACCTGGATTCGCTGCATATGCCGGAGAGGTTTCTTCCCGAGGAGTACGGCAAGTACGAGAGCGGCCAGCAGGCGGCGGAAATGATCGTCGACCAGATCATCAGCCGGGAAGAAGAAAAGGGCTTGCCGATCAGGAAAATCGTTCGACATGGCGAACCGTTGGCGGAAGTGGAGAAGGTGGTGGCCCACGATAAGATCGATCTCATCGTCATGCATGCCCAAAAAGAAGGGCTTTTCGAGCATTTTCTGTTTGCCGGGGACACCAGCGCCATTATCCGGGCGATGCCCTGCTCGATTCTGCTGGTGAAGAAAGAGTTACCGTAAAGGAAGGTTACCATGTTCCGGAAATCGATCGTTAATTTCTATCCGGAATGCCGATAAAATTGTTGATCCGGCCCGGCCCCTGCCGATACTTTTTCAATAGAAACTGGTCAAAGGATGCAGTGCTGCCATGAATAACCCTATGAATATTGTTTATGCTCTCGATCTGCTCGGGACCGCTGCTTTTGCCGCCTCAGGGGCGCTGGTGGGCGTGCGGAAGAGGTTGGACCTGCTGGGGGTGATCGTGCTGGGGGTGGTGACCGCCACCGGCGGCGGGGTGGTCAGGGATTTGATGCTCAATGATGCGCCGCCGTTCTGTTTCAAGAACGAATTCTACCTGTACCTTTCGGTTGGCGTTGCGATCATTGTTTTTCTTGCGCCGGCGCACTTTGAGCGACTCAGAAAAGAGATGCTGCTGCTCGATGCGCTTGGTCTCGGCACCTTCCTCGTTATCGGCACCTCCAAGGCCCTCGCCTTTAAACTGGGATTCATGGGGTCGATACTGATGGGGGTGGTGACCGCCACCTGCGGCGGCATGCTCAGGGACGTGCTCAGCAATGAAATACCGTTGATTCTGCAGCGTGAGATTTATGCTTCCGCATGTGTTGCCGGCGGGGCTGGATTATACCTGATGCACCAGGCGGGATTTCCCGAACCGGTCAGGCTCACCGTTGCCGCCCTGCTGGTTATTGCCATCCGCGTTGCGGCCATCCTGAAAGGGTGGCAATTGCCGCGGCGGACCGATATCTGACCGGTTGATATGAAATGAGCCGCTGTTTTTCAGCGGCCAGTTGCGTACCAAGTGGAATTTTCAATTGTCTGCTATACCTTGGGCGGCCTGAAAAATTTCAACAGCAGCGCCACCACGATGATTGCCAGGATGATTCCGCCGAACAATGCTTCGGAACTGATCGAGTGGGCATAAAACCAGCTCCGCATATTTGCCATCAGAAGATCTATCTTCATACTCATTCCCCGTCACTCAGATAGAAGCGTAATCCTCTAATAATATCCCGTCAGAAACATTTTGCATCCGAAGAATTGCCGTAACAGAATTTTTCCCGCATTTTTTTGCCCAGCATATGAAAAGTGCCTGTTCTGTGCTGTGTGCCGCCTATGCTGGAGTATACTTTTTTCATGAGAGCACAATTTGAAGCCTATCCCATCCCATGTCGCCCTGGATCTCGTGTTTCGAGCTTCAGGCAAATGAAAGGAGAACCAGCATGTACTCGAGAATCCTCATCATTGCAGCGGCTTTTGTCCTTTTGGCTTTTCCTGCTTGTGCCGACGGTTTTTACCTCGGCATGCACGCCGGGGTAAACCTGGTTCAGTCGACTACCGCGGAATTCAATCAGACCTCTAGCGGTCAAACCGTTAAAGCATCATTCAGTCCTGGTTTCAGGACGGATGGCGTGCTTGGCTATCAATGAGGTGCTCTTCGGTTCGAGGGGGAATTCGTCTATCAGCATGCGGTTGTCGAAAGGCTCTCGCTAAACGGTGTGAACTATTCGGCGTGGGGCTGGTATCATGTCCATGGGTGCCATGGGGAACATCTGGGTCGAGATTCCGAATGAAACGATGTGTACTCCCTATGTGGGGAGAGGCGTGGGGCTGCTGAACATTGAACCGAGTCAGATCGACATCCGGGTGGACGGCTTTACCATTCCCTTTACCTACCGGGACGACGATTACGTCTTTGCCTGGCAGTTGGGTGCCGGCTTTGCCTTTCCGGTCGGCAAACAGTTTGTTTTTGACCTCGGCTATCGTTTTCTGACCACCAGCACTCCCCACTTCAAGCGGGCAAAGGCCGAGTACCTTACTCACAATGTTATGGTTGGCTTCCGCTACAACTTTTTCTGATGCGGATTGGTGTCCGGTGCGCAAAACGAGGACATCAGACCCTGATCGTCTTGTAGAGGAAATTCTTGAACTTGAAGAATTTTTTCCGCTCTGCTGCGTCAGCCCGGATGTCTCCGTCAACCGCTTTCAGGTAGCGTGCAATCTGCGGCATGGTTCGGCCTGCGGTGAGACGCGTTTTGTCGATGATGAGGCCGACCACATCCCGTGGAATACGGTTCTTCGAATACGGTTCGTAGACCGCTTCCCAGAAATCCTTGCCATCGTTGATTTCCGCCAGTATTTCCGCTGCTAGCTGATCCTGCAGCCGATCATGGGTGCTGGCCTGCTGTTCTTGCGCATCGCTGCCGATGGCCCGCCGAATGTCGTCTTCGGTGAGGCTTTTGCCGTTGCGGAAGAACAGCGCCCGCAGCAGAATGCTGCGCAGTTCGCGGATATTTCCCTCGAACCGATGATTCACCAGGATGTTTTTGGCGTCTTCGGTGAGCGTTGGCGCGTCATCCTGGGGATCGTCCTTGCTGCGATAGGTCCGATAGAGTTTGCCGAGGAAATGGGTGGCCAGGTCGGTGATATCCTCGCGACGTTCACTGAGCGACGGGATCCGCACCGAGAGTTCCGAGAGCCGGTGGTAGAGGTCTTCGCGGAAACGTCCCGCCTTGATTTCGTCCTGGAGGTTCTTGTTGGTAGCTGCTACGAGCAGCACGCGACCGTAGCGTTCGATGTTTTCGCCGAGACGGACGAAGCCGCCGTTGTCCAGGAAGCGGAGCAGCTGAACCTGGGTCTTCGGGTCGGCATCGCCGATTTCGTCAAGAAAGACGATTCCGCCCTGGGCTTCTTCCAGGATCCCCTTGCGATCACTGTAGGCGCCGGTGAATGCCCCTTTTTTGTGGCCGAACAGTTCGGAATAAGTTAGTTCTCCGCTGTAGGCGGCGATGTTGGTCTTCTTGACCGGAAGTTCGCCGCCGGGATTGATCTGCTCCCGGTACATCTCATTGAGTTTGTTGTAGAGATTGTTGAAGAAGAATTCCTTGCCGGAACCGGTCTGCCCGAGTACCAGAATGGAGGGCAGTCCCAGCGTTGCTTCATGGAGGACGTTCGTACTCCAGTAGACGAAGCGGTTGAAAAGGGGCGCGGAAACGGTGTTGATGAAATCCACCACTTCCTGGGCCTTGCGGCTGTTGCCGATAATATTGCCGAGCCGGTAGGAAGATACCAGCGGATCCTTGTAGGCGACGTCGCTCGTCAGCCTGGCCACCTGGCTCTGCAGGGTTTCGATCTGCTGAATGTCGGAAATGTGGCGTGCTGCGAGGCTTTCGATGATCTGCAGCACGCGCTTATGCTCTTCGGTGAAGTAACCCTGTTTCAGGGAGTTGAGACAGATTACCCCGAGCACCACGTCGTCGCAGATGATCGGTACGGCTATCTCGCTTTTTATGATTTCGGAGATGGAGCGGTGAAAGCCCTGGCCCTGGATTTCTTCTTCCACGTTGGCAATGATCTTCGGCTGCTTCGACCAGGCTACATAACCGGTCAGGCTGCGTTCTTCCATGGGCAGGTCAGGGCCACCGATCCGGAACGGGGGGATTTCCTTTTTGAGCCATTCCTTGTTTTTGGCGCCGATAATCGTTCCGACACTATCTTCCACTACCAGTCGCTTCTCCCCATCCAATTCCTGCACGACGGCGATACTACCGGTGTCGGCGCCGATCAGCTTGGTGGCTTTTGAAAGTACTTTGTCGAGAAAAGTCTGTAACTGTTCATTGCGCTCCTGCAGAAGGTCGGTGATTTCCGCCAGGACCCTGATTTCCAGGTGTTCGTCGCCGATCTCGCGGATAACCCGTTCCACCATCTCGGCATGAGTCTGCAGTATTCCCGTTTCAAAATCGGTGAAGCGGTAATTTTCCCGTGTGTAATAGTTTACCAGGCAAATGATCTTGCGGGTTTCCGGTTCGTAACGCGGCACCATGTAGAGCGAACGGAGCGACATTTTTTCGGTCAGGGCTTTTTTCTGCAGAATATGCTGGGAGAGGTCCGGGATGAAGAGAGGTTTCAGGAGTTCATCGTCTGCGATGAGACCGTCATCGCCGACGAACTTGGCAACCAGGGAACGACCTCTTCCCAACCTGATGGAGCCGAGATCATCGTACATTGCCTTGAGCCGGGGGTCTGCCGAATAGCTGGCGAGTACCGCCATTCTCGTTTTGCCGTGGCTGCCGATAGTGGGTACCAGTACCGAGGCCAGGGACAGTCGATCAATGAGCCGGACCGCAGATTTCACCATGAAGGCGGCTGCTTCCCGTTTCTTGTATTCCTCGACCCGTCTCGTCAGCAGAATCTGGTGGTGGTATTTTCGTGCCTTGTCCAGGCTGGGGGCAATGGCCTCGACGAAAGTTGCAAGAACTTCTTTGCCTGAATCGGCAAGGACCTCTCCAGGCGTATCGCTGTCCATGCAGATGACGCCGATGGAGCGACCCTGATTGACGATGGGGAGAAGATAGCTTGCGGCGATGGAGAATTTCTCCGTGAGCTTCATGTCCAGGGGCAGGCTTCCCCTGCGGCTATCGGTAACTTCGGCGGCGGACTGGTTGGCGAAAACGGTGGAGACCAGGGCATGATGGGAAACGATGGGGAAGGGGGTTTCCCTGATCTCGTCGGAACGGTGACCGGAGGCGTAGACGCAAGAGAGTGCCCCGCTGGTCAGGTCTTCGAGATAGATTCGCAGCCACTCCAGGCCTGATACGAGACGCATCCCCTCGGCGGTGGCGAACAACATTTCTTCCAGGTTTTCCTTGCCGTACCTGCCGATTTTGTCCTGTAGCCTGATAAGCTGTTCGTTAATCTCTTCCATGGAGAACCCCTGAAATAACGTGCAGACCCTTGCAATGGTTGGTGGGGTTAGCGGTGCTTGCCCCCCGATCACTGGGTGAACTGCCGGGTATGTGTACATTTTGTACACTGCTTGATATCTTAGGTAATAAGTGTCGACAAAGTCAAGAGATTGTGCCGGAAGGGGCGCGGGATGCCGGCGGCAGGGGAGCGGGAAGGTTCAGTCCGGGTGTCAGCCCTGGCCTCTGAGAATCCTGGCAAGCTGATCCGGATCGATACAATTCAGGGCGCAATATTCCCTCTCCAGTTCTTCCACAAAGAAGCGGTCAAGTCCCGAGTTTTCCAGGAAATCTTCCCGAAGCGAAACGTTCTTCTCGTCGATGATGGTCGGCAGAATGGTGTGGAGGTACATTGCTTCTTTTTTGATAGTGAGGATTGTTTCGCGAAACAGGGCGTCAGGGATGTCATCCGCAAGAAGCTTTCGTGCGCGAAGTTCCTCGGTCACTTCCTGTTTCAGCTCTTCCTGGTGGGCCCGTGTCGTGTAGCGGGAGTAGAAGTTCCTGATCCGTTCCCGCACATGGTCTCTCAGGAGCAGGAAAAGACTTTCTTCGCGGTCGATGGCCAGCAGTTGTTCGAGGAGGGCAGAGATCGTCAGGCGATTTTCCTCAACCAGTCTGAGGCCTTTGATGAGGGTCTTGATCTTGTTTTTGCCGTATTTTCCGAGGTAGCGATTGGTAAAAAGTCCGGCAACGAAGAGTTCCTCGAAGAGACCCTCCTTGAGTCCGTCGAATTCGCGCTTACTGCCGAGAAAACTGCGGATCATCTCTTCGGAAATACGGATATTTTCCATGAAGGCGATCTTGTTGATGGTGGACGAGGTGGAGTCGTAGCGGTCAAAATAGGTTATGATCGACGAGAACTCTTCCAGCAGTGCCATATCGGCGCCGTCGCGGATTCTCTCGTCACAGCTTCTGCCGGCATCAAGCAGGATCTCCTCGAATGCGTGGTCGCGGTTTTCTTCGGCCAGCTGTTTTGCGTGGAGCAGCTTCAACATGTCCTCGCTGGTAATCCGGTTGTCGATATTGCGCTCCCGCAGGAACATTCCCTCGAGAATCTGTCTGACTTCGGCCAGATAGTCGTGCTCTTCCGCTGTTACCGCCCACTTGTCCTTTTTCAGCATTTCATCAAGCGGATAAAACAGCGCGTCGGGGATCTTTGTTCGAACCGCCAGTGTTTTCAGGCGAGTGAGACGGGCATTTTCCATTTTGTTGATTGTGCCCCTGGTATGGCAGGAGACGAGGATACTCTTGTATTCGTCGACAACCGACTTGTTATCCCGGTGTTTATACATGACATCCACCCGGATACGCTCCTGCTGGTAGCTGTCGATGCCGAGAGATTCCGCCAGTTCGGTCAGTTCCGAGAAATCTTGATCGGCGATTTTCTTGTTTGCGTAATAGAGTTTCCGGAACAGATCCCGGTATTTGCGGTGGTTGCTGTTGATGAGCTTGAACAGGAAAAGCTGTGCCTTCGGGTCCTGGACAAGGGCAAGAATCTGCTCGATGATGAGGTTCTCGTCTTCTTTGCCGACCGCTTCGGAGCGCTTGATAGTTTTTCCCAGGATGCGTACCAGCTCTTTCTGCTGTTTCTTGAGAGGTCCGCTGAAGAGGGCAGAATTGATAAAGAAGAAATAATTGCAGACGGCGTTGCCGTCAAAAAAAATCTTTTCATAACTCAAACAGCCTTCGGTCCGGTCGGTGAACTGGAGTGAGCTGCTTTGTTCAGCATAATGGGCTCCATACATGGTGAGTCGGTTCAATACATCGCCTTTTGCCAAATCGGGCAGGGGCTGGTCAATGCCGAACATGTATTCGCAGAAGGAGCCGCCGTTTCCCCGGTGGCTGATATTTCTTTTGCCGATGACGAATTCGTTACCCGGGGAAAAGAACCGCGCTTCGTCCCGCTCTCCGTCACCGAAACTGTAGGAAAAACGCTCACAGACTTCGGCTCCGGCCAGGAAAACGTAGTATTCGATACCTTGTTCAGTAATTCCGTGCAGGCGAATGTCTTTTCGCATCGTGTCCTTCCGTTGGTTGTGCCTTTTCTTTGCCTGTCAGGCGACACCGGGCGAATCTTACGTTTCAAGTACCATGCCATCATAGGCAAGTTCCACTCCCCGAGGAAGTTTCCCGCCATCCCGATGGGCAACCTCGTGGGTCAAGTGTGTCAAGATGGTACGGCGTGGTTTCAGGATTTCCACTACTTTCAGCGACTCGGCAATATTGAAATGGCTGACATGGGGTGTGTAGCGGAGCGCATCCAGGACCAGGGTGTCGAGTCCGGACAACAGCTGCATGGATGTTTCCGGGATACGGCTGCAATCGGTCAGGTACGCGGTTGTGCCGACCCGGTAACCGGTTGAGTAAGAATAACCGTGTACCAGGGGGATCGGCAGTATTGTCTGCCCGAACAGGTGAAAAGAACCGCTGACCGGATGTGGCTCCAGAAGAGGAGTATACCCTCCGTGCGGTGCTCCGGTAAAGATATAAGAAAAATTTCGGCTGATCTGGTCGAGAGTTTCCTTGGATCCAAAGCAGGGGATAACGCGTTTGTGGAGCAGGTGAAAACCCCGCAGGTCGTCGATGCCGTTTATATGGTCGGCGTGGGTGTGAGTGAAAAAAACTGCATCGATATGGGGAATCGCCTGGGCGAGTGCCTGGCGTCGAAGGTCCGGCGAAGTGTCGACCAGGATGAATTTTCCCGCGACTTCGATGAGGATGGAAGCGCGCGTTCTCATATCCCTCGGGTCGGAGGAGGTACAAACCGGGCAATGGCACCCGACCATCGGAACACCGGTGGAGGTTCCGCTGCCGAGAATCGTTATTTTCATGCAGATCCTCCCTGGATTGGGCAGTAAAATACCATGCCCCATTCGTTCAGGCAAGGGGTTTGTCCCCGGATAATCTGCGAGCAAAGGGCCGTGGTGGCATTCATAGCCATTATATGGCAGTCTGGTATACTTTTGACAGAGGAAGGGAAAAACCCACCTGAGTGCGACAGGAGGAAGTAATCATGACACATCTCGAACTGACGGAACAGGAAGCTCTCACCCTTGTCGAAGTTCTCCAATCCGCTCTCTCCGATCTGGTGACCGAAACCGCCGCCACGGAAAACAGGGAGCTGCGCGCCCACTTGAAAGAGCGCAAGACTTTCATCCGTGAGGTATTGAAACGGCTTGGCGCCGAAGCGTAACGACATGGCAATCGAGCAGCTTGAGTATCAGCAAAAAAAGCAGCTGGTGCGCTTGCCGCTGAAGGTGCAAACCTACTCCGGCTACAAGGCGGACGAGCGACCGGTGGCATTTACTTTCGGGGAAAAGGCGTGCAAGGTCGTAGAGCTGATCGACCGCTGGTATGGAGTTGATCATGCCTATTTCAAGCTGCGCGCTAACGATGGAAATCTCTATGTTCTCCGCCATCGGATGGAGAATGATCAATGGGAAATGGTAGTGATGGAAGCGGGGCAGCCTTTGGAGCATGAGTGACGCCCCCCCGCTTCCGGTGTGGCATGAAGATCAGATCTCCGCATCGACGCCGAAGAGATTTTTCCGGACCTTTTTGAGATAGCCCAGCGAAGGCTCGTAATCACCGTAGAGAAACAGCTTGCTGCGGTCGGTGGGCACCAGGTCTTTCAGCCGGTTGCCGTATTTCTCTTTCAGGATCAGTGCTACCTGCTCGAATCTGTCAAAGCCTTCGTAGACAACGGGTTCGCTCCAGATAACGGTTTCGCCGTTTCGAATCTGGGTTTCTCCCTGCTCCATGTCCCAGTTGAGGGTAACGTCGCCTTCAGCAAGCGGGGGCAGCTGGTCGGCCGAGGTGAGGCACATTTCCCGATACAGCCGCTCCTGCTCTTCGGCTTCCGCGATCGCTTTGAGCTGTTCTTCGGTAAGTCCCTCCCGCGAATGGGCGCAACCCTTCTCCTCGGGGAGAATAAGGACGTCGAGGAACTCCGAACAGCTGGGGCAGGAGAGTTCGAGGAACTTGCCCCGATACATTGTGCCACGTGCTGTTTCCCCGCCGGTACCGCTCCAGGAACATTCGCTGCAGGTATATTCGTTTTTCATCCATTCTTCACAGTAGACTGTCATAATCATCTCCTTATGCATGCAGCCGGTCCGCCGGAAAACGGGGTCGGCCTGTTCGTGTGATAAGAAACGGAGCAGATTGCTCCCGCTGCAGCGATACTTTCTTTCATCAAGCCTGCCGCTGTCAAATATTTTTTCCTGCTTCCGGAGAGCCTTTTTCGTTCGAAAGAACACCAGGGGCAAGCTTGATGCCATTTGCATTGCTGTAGACAGCGAAAAGCGATCGGGTTGTTTCCTGCCAGGGCATCAAATGCGGGAGGCTCCGGGTGGAGAAAGGCTCACCGGGAGGCCACGATAGACTGCAGGGCGGAAATGATCTCCGCAATGTCCTGGTCGGTTATCGTTCGCAGATCGAGGAGAAAGGTGTCTTGGGCAATCCTGCCGATGATCGGCAGGGGCCTGGTCCGCAGTTTTTCCTCCAGTTGCTGGGGGGATAGGTCCGCTACGGCGACAGCAATAAGGGTCGTGGGTATCTCCAGCAGCGGAAAGGTTCCTCCGCCGACCTGCGAGAATCCCGGCAGTGTCTGCAGCGACAGGCCGGCAGGGAGTGCCCGTCGCATCCGCCGCAGGGCTGTTCTGGCGCGGGTCGCGAGTTCGTCAGCGGTAACCGTCATCATCCGCAGCGAAGGAATCTGGCGCAGTGCCTGTCGTTCGTCCCGGTAGAGACGCAGGGTTCCTTCCAGTGTCGCAAGGGTTACCTTGTCGACACGCAGTGCTCGGAGCAGGGGATGTTTTTTCATCGGCTCCAGGCACTCCCGTGTGCCGACAAGGATGCCGGCTTGGGGGCCGCCGAGGAGTTTGTCGCCGCTGAAGGTCACCAGGTCCGCTCCTGCCGCGAGATATTCCTGGACCGTCATCTCGCCAGGTAGTCCATGAGCTGACAGGTTCACCAGCGTCCCGCTTCCTGCATCAACCATAACCGGCAGGGAAGATTCGCGACCGATTGCGACGAGTTCCTCGGTGGAGACCTCGGAGCTGAAACCGACCACGGCAAAATTGCTGGTATGGACCTTGAGCAACAGGGCGGTTTCGGCTGTTACGGCCGAGCGATAGTCACGGGGGTGGGTGCGGTTGGTGGCGCCGACCTCGCGCAGAATCGCGCCGCTTTGTTGCATTACCTCGGGGATGCGGAACGAGCCGCCGATTTCCACCAGCTCGCCGCGGGAAACGATCACTTCCTTGCCCTTGGCCAGGGAGGACAGCGCCAGCAGCACTGCGGCTGCGTTGTTGTTGACCACCACTGCTGCTTCGGCGCCGGTCAGAGTGCAGAGCAGCTTTTCCACGTGGACCGCCCGTTTGCCGCGGGTTCCCGTTTCCAAGTCGAATTCCAGCGTGCTGTAACCAAAAGCGGCGTCAAGCATGACGTCCCGGAGGGACTCGGACAGCGGGGCTCTGCCCAGGTTGGTGTGGAGAATGACCCCGGTGCCGTTGATCACCCGACGCAGGCCGGGAGTGTTTGTCTGTTCCAGGGTGGTGCGTACCCGTTCGGTGACTGCCCCTATTTCAAGCGAAGCTGCCGTTGCATCCCCGCGCAGAAGGCCGGCGCGCAGTTGGTCGAGCACATTCCTGACGGCCGTGATAACTACCGGTCGGGGGTATTCTGCCAATAAAGCCTTGACCTCGGGCCATTCCAGAACCTTGTCAACTTTCGGAATATTCTTGAGCAAGAGCAATACCTCTTCTGAATGAGTTGAATACGCTGCTTTCGGAGCGCGGCTGAATCTTGCTGTCAGTGATGCAAAAGCAGCCATTTTTGCGGCCCCATTGTATAGTGTAGGCATGAATTGTCAAGTACAGAAGGACGGTGTAAGCGCTTTGCGTAGCAGCGTTTTTTTAGTGTCGCGGTATCCGGGGTGGTGGAATGAAAAGCGAACAGTTACCGGTAAGTGACGGCTTTTACCTGTCATTTTGGGTTTTTCGGATTCTTGCTTCGTGGTATCGTGTTGAAAAAACTGGGGGGGTCTTTCATGTCTGCAGTACCTGTCGTGGTCCTGGCTGGTATATCCGGCACCGGGAAAACCACGTTTCTCGAGAAACTGATCAGGGAATTGAAAAAACGGAAGGTAAAAGTCGGGACGATCAAGCATGATGTCCATGGTTTTGAGATTGACAAGCCTGGTAAGGATACCTGGCGCCATGCCCAGGCGGGTGCGGATGCCGTGGCCATATCCTCGCCGTCAAAAGTAGCGGTGGTGCGGAACGTGGCAGAGGAGATGAGTCTCGACCAGGTGACGGAATTGATTGGTGATGTGGATATTATACTTGTCGAAGGTTATAAGCGCTCCGACAAACCAAAGATAGAGATCCAGCGAATGGCCTGCTCCCGGGAGCTTATCTGTGCAGCGGAACAATTGATTGCCGTGGTGAGTGATGGGCAGTGGGATGTTGGCGTGCCGCTTTTCGGCTTGGATGACGCTTCGGCTGTGGCGGATCTGCTGGTGAAAAAATACGGCTTGCCGAGATAACCGCGGGCTTGGATTTTTCAGCTTGTTTTATTGCGCACGGCAATAAAGCACGGGTCGGGTAGATGTGCCCGGCCGGTCTTTTTGACTTGTTTGGTTTTTGTCGTATCGTTAGGTTGCTTTGTGCTTCGATGTGTGGCTGTAGTTAAGGTTCCATGAAATTATTTTGTGCCCTGTCGGCCAATAGCATAATTGATAATTATTTATCCAAATTTTCTTGCCTAAGGATATATAGTATGTTATATAGCGAGTCGAAAAAATAGCTGTACCAACACTGGTCCATGACCAATGACTGTTTAATCAGCGATGCCGAGTGTGAAAAATCGTTATTATCAGTTAACATAACCGTTATTGTCGAACCGGTTTCTGTCCGGAAAGGATCTGTTTTTAGCAGGACAAAATATCCCTGTTCCTGGTTAGGAGCAGTTGTTTCTGTCTCCGGTTTTCGGATGGAAACGAAAAAATAATACCGAAGTAATCAAAACGCATATTTCGTCCTCCGCTTGTGGCGGACCTAACGAAACCCGTATTGAATACTGATGATTATATCAGTATTGGTGCGGGTTTTTTTGTGCGTTCAGTTCTGGAGAGGACGCGGGTCTGAGGCAGGTTGCACATCCTGGGATAGGGCAAGTATGCAGCTTGGCGGTTTTGAGCGATTCCTTGTGAAATGTTCCGTCATTTCATGGTGTTATATGGCTCCGAGCCAGAAGGGCGGGAGATGCGGCGAAACGGCCGTGAGCCTGAAAACATAAACAAACCGGAGAGGAGATGAATCATGGCAGTATGCAAGTGTACCGGCGAACATGTTGATTCGCCACAAGATGTAGAGTTGATGGAACTGCTAGGTCACTACCGCGATTATGAAGGTGGCCTGATTCCGGTGCTGCAGGGGGCGCA